>CAYJHB010000014.1:13393-18928 GCA_964370105.1 uncultured Muribaculaceae bacterium
TCTATTTTATAAGTTCCTGGAGAATTAACTTGCCCTTTGATATCAACTTGAATATACTCAACTTCATTGCCTAACAACTCAATTGCTTCACCTTCTATTGTGTCTTCCTCCTCATCTTCCAAAACAATAATATTCTCCTTATTCTCAGGGGCAAAAAGATATCCTAATGTAGCAATTGTAGTAATTAAAACAGCTAGAGCAACAATAAGAATGATTTTCTTTCGATGTTTATAATTAAAACTCATTTGACCACCTCCTACTTAATTATTTGCAAAAAAAAAGAAAAAGTTACCTCTTTTTCATTTCTTTTTCAATTTCTTTGAATTTTGTTTCCACATTAACCCTTTGAACAATAGCAAGTGCAATAATTAACGAAAGAGTAAAACTACCACCATAACTCATAAAAGGAAGCGGTACACCAGTCATAGGAATCATACCTAAAACACCCATCATATTAACTAATATATGTATTACAATATAAACAAACACACCATAACACATTAAAGCCCCACTATCACTATAACTTCTACGAGCAATTTTCAAAATTCTTACCAACAACCAAGTATATAAAAACATTAAGATACAAGCAAAAACAAAACCTAACTCCTCAACAATAACAGGATAAATAAAATCCGTATATGGTTCAGGTAAATATAAGTACTTTTGTGTACTATTACCTAATCCAAGTCCGGTTAATCCACCATTATTAATAGCAATATATCCGTTACACACTTGACTTCCTGTCACTAACAAATCAGCACAGGGATCATCGTATGCAAATCTCTCTAATTGTCTAGAATTAATAAAATTAGATGCATTGCTAAATAACACAATGGTAAAAATTGCAATTAAACCACCTACAATACCTAAAATTTGCATTTTGATTTTCTTAGATATATTAACAGCAAAGAACATAAAAAACACTATAATTATAAATATAATTGTTGTTCCTAAATCAGGTTGTGTGGCAATTAATAAAGCAATAAAAAAACAAACAGCTGGTGGCACTAATAACACAATATATTTGTTAAGCTTATTTTTATTAACTTCATAATATCTCGCAATCCAAACAATAGTGATAATTTTAGCGAGCTCACTAGGTTGAAAACTGAACAAACCAAAATCAAACCAACTGACAGCTTGATTTTGTACAGTTCCAATAACCAGTAATAAAATGAGTGTAGCAATTATAACAATTAAAAAAATCCAAGAAAAAACACCATAGACTCGAGTATTAAATCTTAAAATAACCAATGTTCCAATAACACCAGACAATAAAAATAATAATTGCTTTAAAAAAAAGTTATAAGGAGTTGTTTGATAAGACATATAAGCAGTCACATTACTTGCAGAAAATATCATTATTAACCCAAAAATAAATAACAAAATAGAAACAATCAATAACTGCTTATCTAAATTTCTTAACACTTTTGCCAATATATCCCTCCTATCTTCTATAAATATATCATATTTACACATACTATTAAACAAATATTAGTAAAAACATTAACAAATTTACAATTTATGAATATCTTATATTAGAACAAGCAAAGGAGGCAAAATTATGTACTATTATGGTGGGGGTAATTGTGGTTACCCAACATCTTGCAACTATCAAAGTTGTAACACAACTGGATCAAACTATGCAATTATATTAGTTTTATTCATTCTACTAGTAATTGTTATCGGTTGTCGTTTCACACAATAAAAAAGGAAGACTTCCTTTTTTTCTTTTTTTATGCTATAATACACAGGAAAGACCAGGTGTAATTATGTTAAAAACTACCGATATATTAGATGAAAGTAATAAAATTTTACGAACAATTAGTGAAGATGTTGTTTTCCCATTAACAAAAGAAGATAAAAAAAATGTAAAACTTATGAGTGAATATTTATTAAATAGCCAAATAGAAGAAAAAGCTAAAAAATACGATTTACGACCAGGTATGGGGATGGCTGCTATTCAGCTTGGAATTGCTAAGAGATATTTAGTTATAGTACACGAAGTAGAAGAAGATCTTTTTGATGAATATTTCATTGCAAATCCTAAAATTATTAGTAATTCTAGTGAGAAAATTTATGTAGACATGGGTGAAGGTTGCCTTTCTGTTAACAGAGATGTCGAAGGTATTGTCCCAAGATATGCTAGAATTACAGTTGAAGGATACGATGAAAAAGGAAATTTAGTTCGAATTAGAGCCAGAGAAGAATTAGCAATTGCATTCCAACACGAACTTGATCATCTAAATGGAATAATATTCACAGATCATATAGATAAAAACAACCCGTATAAAGGAAAAGATTTATATAGAGCAATATAAGTCTTTTTTTTATGCCCTATTGTAATTTGTCAAAAAAAAACTCAACCGAAGTTGAGTAATAACATTTATGGTGGAGAATAGCGGGATCGAACCGCTGACCTCCACGGTGCAAACGTGGCGCTCTCCCAGCTGAGCTAATTCCCCATAACTACTAGTAAATAATTACCAGTAGTTGAATTATAGCACATCTTTTTTTCAAAAGTCAATATCTTTTATTAAATTTTTCTTTTAATAGAGCTTTTTCTGTGAAATATTTATGTTTAAGATAAATAAAATGATTCTTGTCACGTCTCATATCAAAAATACTATTGATTTTAATATACTTATTAAATCGATAATCATATAAATATCGCTCTAACATAAATTTATTCAAATAAAATCTAACTCTTCTCCATTCAGAAATTATTTTAAAACATAAAAGTCCAATAATAAATAATATATTTAAAGAAATATAATTACAAAACATAAATATTAAAAAAATTACTACTATCAAAAACGAAAAATATAGCGTAACTCTTAAAGCTTTTTGATATGACAAAAACATTGATAATACAATATTAACAAATTTACCTCCATCCAAAGGATAAATAGGTAACAAATTAAAAAACAACAATGACCAATGAATTGATTCAAATATTACAAATGATTTAGTATCTATATTACATTTTAATATTATAAAATAAAATAGAAGTTGCATTATAGGTCCAGCTATTAAAACTAAAAATTCTTGATACAGAGGTTTATTTAACGCTGTCTTAAAAACAGTTAATCCTCCATATAAATATAGTGATACTTTCTCTACTTCCCATCCAAATAATGAAGCTACAATATAATGGCCAAATTCATGCACCATTATGATAGAAAATAAAATAGCAAAAGATTCAAACATACCACATAGAATAAAAACAACACACAAGACAAACAAAGAGAAATGAAACTCTATTTTTAAGTTAGCTAATATATTTTGAATAATCTAAAAACTCACCTTCTTTTTCAAATACCAAATATAATTCACCATTATTTGCCTCCCCTATTAACATTCCTTTTTCTATATAATCATACATACCAAGATTATTATTAACAATATTACTATACCACACATTTACACCATCTGTTTGTTGAACAATAATTGTATTTCCAAACTCTTCTTTTTCACCAATAAAAACTATTATCCCCTCATCTAAAGAAGGAACCAAATAATTATCAGCTACCTCTAGCATAACTCCATTTTTATATAAACTACTGTGATTATATGAAAGGGTTTCTTGAAATACCATTTCACTAGAAGTACCTAAAGGAAAGAAATTTCCAATAGTATTTTCATACCACTTATTAAAACCTGCAAAATTCCAATTATTAGTATATAAATGTTGATAGATATCACTTTTTAAAGTAGGGTAACTTTTTATAGATATTAAAGTTACTATAACTAACAAAGCTGCCAACAAAATTCGAAGTAAAAATGATTGAACTATCTTTTTTATACCACTTACTTCTACTAATTTATTTCTATTTCTAACATCACAAAAATCATTCATATAATCCTCCTCTATATTATATGAATAAAAAGTATGAGTTATTGATATTTTTTATCTTTAATAACAAGAAAAATAATTACTACAATAAATAATAAATTTAAAAATAAACTATTATAAACCTTATACAAATAATCAAACAGCACTAATTTATAATTAAAAACAAGACCTGTTAAAAACCAAATAAGATCATAATATAAAATAATCATAATAGTAATTAATAAACACCATTTAAGTTGTTTAATTATATTTACTTTGACTTTTAACAAAATTAAGCCAATAGTAAGAAAAACCAAAGTATTCCAAAAGAAAATAAAAGAAAATAATATATCATATAATAATCCTAAAATAATAATATAACAAAAATATACCTTCCTATTAGAACCAAAATAAACTCTTAAAATTAATATACTAACAATTGTAAGCATAGAAGTAAAAATACTAAGATAGCCAAAAGAAAATGGTAAGTAGTAATGCATTACCCAATCAGTTACAAGACATAAAAAACTTATAATAATCATCACTATCATTCTTTAACCCCACCTAAAACAGTAACATAATAAATATGATTATAATTAGTGTTAGCTTTAACATAGATGTTGAGATCAACACCATTATTTGCAGTTTCTATTGCTTCTACCTCACCTATATAAATACCTTTAGGAAAAACACCACCTAACCCACTAGTAGTTACAATATCATCAACCTTAACATCATCATATTTATTAATACCCTCAAGTAAAAAAAGTTGATTACTGTAAGAACTAATCATTCCATAAGCAATATTATTTATACCAGCTGAAATTTGAAACCCATCATTAACACTAGTTAATAATTTAATTTCACTACTTTTAGAAGTTGTTTTAATAACTTTACCTAATAATCCATTATTATCAATTACTATCATATCAATATCAATTCCATCACTACTACCCTTATTAATAGTAATAGAATTAGACCAATAATTAACGTTACGATTAATAACAGTAGCATTAATAATAGAATACTCACTAAGTGTTTGATTTAAATTTAAAATGTTTTTCAAATCATTAATTTCAGTTTCTAAGGATTCAATGAAAGCATCATTTAATAATTTATCATCATTACTTTTAAAAAAAGGAGTTACAATACTATTATAAAAACCATTAACCACTCCCTTTATCCCCTTTTCGACAATGTTATAATCACTACTTCTATTAAATAATACAAATAATATTAAAATAATAATAAAAGATAATACTATTATTATCAACTTTTTTCTTTTCTTTCTCTTTTTCTTAAACATATTTCTCCTATAAAAGCTTTCCATCATCATAAAAACTATAATACCCATCATTACTAACAATCAAATGATCTAACAAAATAATTCCTTGCAAGTGCGAAATTTCTAGTAACACTCTAGTAAAATGTAAATCATCTCCACTTGCTTTTAAATCACCCGAAGGATGATTATGAATACACACAATATAAGCAGCATTAACCAAATAAGCTTCTTTAAATATTTCTCTTGGATGAACAACACTCCTATTTAAAGTACCTACAAAAAGTAACTTTGAAGAAATTAATTTCTTTTTATAATCTAAATATAAACAATAAAAATGTTCTTGTTTCTTATCGTGTAGCAAATATTTTATATATTCAAATATTCTCTTTGAAGAGTCAAGTTTTACTACAGCATC
>CAYJHB010000015.1:0-13712 GCA_964370105.1 uncultured Muribaculaceae bacterium
GGTACTTCAACTGGTGCTTCTACTACTGGTGTTGGTACTGGTACTTCAACTGGTGTTTCTACTACTGATATTTCTTTATTAACCACTTCTTCACTACTTAGCGTTTTTACCTCATTAGCTTTAATCCCTTGATTAGCTAAATACTCACACAAATGTGCACTTGGAGGATTTTGAATTGGTGGTTTTTCAAATTGTTTTTGATATAATAACTTACTTTGTGGTTGATTATCTTCATCAACATAAAATTCTACAATTTGATCTATTTCACGATGAAATTTTTGTAGTTTTTGACTATAATAAGCTTTTATATGTACTCCTATTTGAATATAACGATAAATAGTTGTTAAAAACTGATTAACATCTAAATCTGTTTCCATCAAACTGTATAAACGATATGGTATAGCACTTGCTTTATCTGCATGGATAGTAGATAAAATATTATGCCCAGATGAAATTGAGTTACGTACGGCTGAAACTGCTTCAGCACTACGTACTTCTGATAATAAAATCCATTTTGGATTTTGTCTCATACATGTAACTAAAACATCTGAGTAATAGCTATATTATTAGTTTTTAATGCTACGATATCTCTTTGTGGAAAGATTCGATCCAAATGTAATTCTAGCGTATCTTCTATAGTGATTATTTTTTCACTTTCTTTAGTATGACTTGCTAAATACTTAACAAACTCTGTTTTACCTGAACCAGTTTCTCCACAAACAATTATATTACAATGTCCTTGAACACATTTTATTAAGAAATCATGTATATCAACTGATACATAATCATCTTGTAATAATTTCTCTTTTTCTAATCTTATTTTAGCAGGTGTTTTTCTTATAACAAGTGCAATTCCATTAGTAGCGATTGATTCATGAACAAAGTTCATACGAAGTTCTAAACTTTCAGCATCTAACATTGGTTTTGCATTATTAAAAGTTGTTCCCATAACATTAGAACATTGAAAAGCAAGTTTTTCAACGAATGTATCATCAATACCTGCTATTTCTACTCTTTTTGATCCTTGGGTTAATGAACGAATCCATATTTGCCCATGATTTGTATATGAAATATCAGTTATATCGTCATCTTGAATTAATGGTAAAAATAAACCAAAATCCAATTGATCAAATATGTTTCCTTTCATCTTATTCTCCCTTTTATTCTTCTTTTTTTTATTCTACTAAGTTTTCATCAAACACTGTTACACGATTGATAAAATCACGGATAGTTTCACTACTTAATGTTACTTCTCCTGGTTCTTCTTTTAAGCTTTCTGCTGTTGGTACTGGAATAAGTGTTGTTTCAAAAGCTCTTAAATACTCAGCTTTACGAAGTAAAATGTGGTATTCTTCTGGTAGTGCAACGATTATTTGTGATGGTTGTTTTTGTTCTTCTAAGTTTTCGAATACGGCATTACCTGCTGTATCTAAAACGGCTAATATCTTAACGTTTTCAATTAATTTTCCAACCATAATTTTATCATATTCAACTATTTCTTCACCTTCAGCAATAGTATTAATTGCTTTTAGGTAGATATCAATATAATTTCCTGGGAACATTGAGTTACCATAAGTACTTTCAGTTGTTACAGAAAATTCATATAATACATATCCTTCTGGATAATCTAAAATAATATTTGCTGGTAATTGTTCTTTATTAACAACACTACGTTGATAAAATAAACTACCTGCTGGTATCACGCTATCAGCGTTAGAATATTTTCCAATGATACTTGCTGGGTCAGTATATATTTCACCTTGTATCATTGCTGGTGGAATATCAGCTACAGCGATCATGTCCTCTGTAATTTGTACTCCTGGGTTAATTGTTTCTACTGCATATGCAACACGTACTGGGGATACTTCTGCATCGATTCTCATATTGTAACCAATGTAAAGAACTACTATAATTAATAATACCCCTATAACAGTAACTGTATTTTTATTAGTGAAAAACTTTTTAAGACCTAATGTCGAGTTGCCCATAATTTAATCTCCCTTCTTTTATCAAATCTTGAACGATTCTATTTTCTTCATATTTTGTTTCTAAAATGGCATCTATTTTGGTATTTATTCCCGCTACTTCACCATCAAAAGCAACACTTGTTGAGGATATTACTTCAACACTTGCCTTTGGCGGTGTCTCGTTAACATCATATATTTTAATTTCATATTCTCTATCTAAATTAACTGATTCAGCAAATCTTCTAGTGAAACTTTCAGCAAAACGCTCTCGATCCATTCTTATTTGCCCAGTTAAACGATAAAATCCTAAATCTACTGCATCAATCATAGCTGCTTCTGTTGTATCTTTAAGTAAGTAATAATCAAGTTCACTACCTCTGGAGTAGTTTTGTGTTAAGTTTACTACTCCAAAGAATAATGCTCCTATTAGTATTATTCCTGCTCCTAATATTCCTCTATTCATTATTTACCACCTATAATTTCACATTCTGATTTCGATTGAGAGTTATTACATCCAACTTTTGAATTTATCTCTATAACTCCTTCAAATACAGAACCTGTAACTTGTAAATTACATACACTTCTACCATCGTCTTCTGGTTTACATTCTGCATCTGTGTTTAAATAACTTTTTTGGCTATCATTGTATGCTCTTATCTCACTAATAGATTGTCTATCTAATGAAATAATATAATCAGGATTTTCTGTGTAAGTTGTACCAGCTGATGCTTTTTCTTCAATTGTTTCAGTTAAGGCAACTGGATCAATTATATATCCTGTGTTTGTCGTTTCTTTGGCTGCAGCACTCCAGTTCCACTGTGGAACTCTTCCATTTGCTGTTAAATTATCAGTATCTCCATCTTCATTAGGGAAAACGTTAAGTAGATCAATTGGCCTAAATACATAATCAATCCCTCCACCTATTTCTGGTGTTGTTTTTGATGATGATTCAACAGTTTTTAATGCATAGAAACAGTCAACATCGAATTGCCATTCAAAGAAACCTATATCTCTTAATTCTGTTTCAATGTTATAACTTGCCGATTGTCCATTATAAACAAGATTGTTAGCCGCTCCATCCATAATAGCTTGTTTTTCTTCTTCGTTTTCAAAGTGCCAGTCATACCATTGATCATTAGTTGTTCTTGATTGTAGACTTGTTAAGAATTGGTTACTTGTTTTATTATAAAAATTATTAAGGTTTGATTCAGAAATATCATAACTATTATTATCCCCTGGATAGATAAATTCACCATTAATACTAGTGTAAGTTTCTGGGAAACGATAGATTACTTGTTTTTTTAAAATCCCTGCGGTTACACTGCTTTCTTTATCAATATGTTGATCTTTATATGATGATGACAATGTTGTTTTTCCACTGTTTGGATCACTTTCTTTGTCATCAAAATCCTTATTAGTTATCACTGAAGTATATGTTGACTTTTCTTGGTCTTCGAAATTAGCTGATGCTGTTGAACATTGGTTAAGTGCTATTGTTACTTCACCTTTTAAATTTTCCAATTCTTTTTCAATATCATCTTTTGTAACACTTACTCCATCTGTACAAGGTCCTGACCAACTACATACGGCGTTACACCCTGTTCCTAGCGATCTAAAGGCATATCCTTGTGATTCATCTAATTGGTAGCGATAACTTGAATTCGGAAATCTCCAGTTACTATATGCTGTATCATGTTCACAATAGTAAATGTATGAGTTTTTATATTCGTTATATTCACCTTTTATTTGATCCACTTGGCCTTGTGTTAAAATACCTGAATTAATATATTCAGATGGATTTTTCACAACTGATGTAATCCAATTATAGAATGTAGCATAATCATTACAACTATAAAAAGTTCCATAATTTATATCTTGTCCAATAGCTAAATATGGATATGGGTTTGAGGTTGGTATAAAGTCATCATTAGCAACTGGTGCTACTATGTAAGGTGATACTAACATTCTTGGTTTTTGGATTGTAATGTCTTCACCTTCATAAACTTTTGAATAACATTGTTGACTACATTCATCTGTATATAATCCACCATCACATTCAGTGATACATTGATCAAAATCTTCATTCGGACCAGCTCCATTAGCTCCTGTTTGGCCATAAATACCACCCCAACATGAAGGAACCATTGTACAAGTTGATTTACTTATTTCGTTAAATTTCTCTTCAATTGCCTCTTTATCAACTCTTGTTTCACAATCAACAATTGTATCGACTTTAATATCATAAGAGAACCCCATACCAGCTAAAATTGCTACTGGTTCTCCATAAGTAATTGATAATTGTTCAACACATTGAACTCTACAATAAGAGTTGTTTTCTATTTCGATTTCATCTCCATAGTGATATGTTTCTGTTTCAAATCCTACTTGAGTTTCTGCACACCAAATTGGATCATCACCTTGAGTTCCGTCTTTAATATATTCGTTTCTGCGTTCTTTTACTGGTGTGTCCCAATAAATTTTAGCCCACTCCTTTTGGTATACATCAAGATCTGCTTGGTCTATAATAGCTCCTATCCAATCAGAAAAACTAGTTGATACTTGCTGTTCTAGCACTTGAATTGGTGGAGTTAGAGCAATATTGGGTCTTACTTGAGCGTATGTATTATTTACATTTGTATCACTCAGACTATTACAAAACTTCAATTCACCTGGTCTAGATGTATCTGTAATTGCTTGATATTGTACTGAATCAGTTGGAATACTTTCTAGTAATTCATCAGTTACATAAATATAGTACGTATAACTAGAAGTTGAAAATCTACTTAAATCTAGTGTTGTACCATTATTTCCTCTTGCTGTTTGAGCATCGGGATTTTTAGTAATACTAGTGATTGAATGTTCTTCTGTTGTTCCTGAATCAGTTTGTACTTGGATTTTGTAATTAGCAAATGTATAGTTTGGTTCTTGATAAACAATTGTCCCATTCATATCTTTTGCTACTACGACATAATTATCAGTTAACCCACTGATAATACCATTATTCATCGATATACTTTGTTCTAATTTTTTTACAATACTTTGTTGGTCATTTCCCATACACGGAATAATTTTCTCCCAACCAGATCCTTCAAATACTCCATTTGCTTCTACATCAACTATATTAAAAAAGCACAATAGGAATAATAACGGAATAAACTTATACTTCATTCGATACCACATCCTCATAATTTATCTTCTCCTCTATAATATCATAGTTTTCTGTTTTTGTAATGTTTTTTTTATAACTTTCATCATCAACTAAAACTGCATCAATACGAAACTGATATAGTGTTGTCGACCCTAGCATTCTAGTACAGGTAACTAAGGTAATTAGTGGTGACGTGGCATCTGGATTAATGCCATAATCATATATACTAATGTCTAGGGTGTCTTGTATATATTCTGCTTTTGTTTCCTCGTCCATCATTACACTTTCATCAAGTTCAAATTTATCAAAAAGAGAAACGCTATATATTTCGAACAAATAATCTTGTTCTGAATCACTATACTGAATATATTGATTTTCTTCAGCAAAGTCATGGTATGCAAAAGACATTAGTTGTTCAAAGCGCGTATGGTTTGAATCTGCTATTTTAGGTGTTGATGATAAATTAAGTAGATTATGCCCATATAATAATACTCTGTCAAAGATTTCACCTTCTGGTTCCAAGGTGTTTATCCAAGCAAAGTCATCTACTTTCTCATCAATATTTTCTCGGTAACTACTTATGACTGGATAATCAATATTAGTTCCTTGCACTCTAACCCAACCTATACTTTCTTCTTCTTTTACTTTTTCTACTCTTGTTTCAACTTCATAATAAGGCTTTCCTAACGATATTATAATACCGTAGGAAACACCTATAGTTATGATTGCTGCAACAATAATTATTACAACTTTTTTCTTCATTTTACCTGATTTTGTATGGATCTACTATTGTTCCATTCCCTTCAACTATTTTTATATTCGATTGTAGTGTTGTTTCCACTTTTATTCCTGTTTCAAAATCATCTTCTAGTGGTAAATTAAGTGTATTTCCTTCATACACTACAACATATTTTTTCAACGCTTCTGTTGACGATTCACGTAACCAATACTCTGCATCTAAGACATTAGTATTTTGAACTGAATATAATTCAAACATACTTGGTGCAATAAACATTGTCTTATATTTTTTTGTTTCTCCACCTTCATATGAAGCATCGCTTTCATATATTTTAACACTATATTCTTTTTCTATCAATAAATCAGTTGAAATATAATTATTTGTATTATTATCAATAATATAACCTATATTACCATTTTCATTTGGATTATAAACTTTTGCTTTGTCTTGATTATTATAACTAACCATAACTTGTTCGTCATTAGTTTTTATTACATCTTGTTGTACTATATTAACTG
This sequence comes from uncultured Muribaculaceae bacterium, assembly GCA_964370105.1. Classification (GTDB taxonomy): domain Bacteria; phylum Bacillota_I; class Bacilli_A; order RF39; family UBA660; genus CARZYU01. Next base: position 6,373 of record CAYJHB010000015.1, read on the forward strand.
TTCCATCCTTATTGACTTCTTTGATACGGAACAAGTAATCAGAGTATTCAAGGTATTCTCCCACTAAGCGATTGCTTAATGATTCTCCTGAATTACCATATTCATAATCTTGTAGTTTATATGGTGCCCCTGAAGTTCCATTACCATTTATAACAAAGACATCATTTTTTATGGTAATAACCGGTCTAATTCCTATTAGTTGTACTGGATGTGCTTCTTCATAGTTATTGCCATCATCATAATGAAAAAATATTGAATTAAATAATGCTTTATTATCAGTTGAGAAATTACTCATCCAACTGAAAGTACTATTTTGAAGATATGTATCGTATCCATTTGGATCTAGTGATTTATTAAATTCATCTACACTAACTAATCCTACATTATATTTTTCAGTAGTATAGTTTGTGCACTCTTTAGATGTTGGATTATTCATATCAATTGTATCTATACAATATTTACTTGGTACAATATATTCTTTTGATTTTTCATTCAATGATTCATAGTAATATTCATTTAACCATTTTTCAATACTGCTTCCTTCAAAAGAATTATTCTTTGAAGTGTAATCGATATAACTTATTGGTTCTGCTGAAATAAGTTTTATCGTTTCATCATTCATACTAATTATTTGGAATAAGTTTCCTGAAAACAACACATAATTAGCATCACTAAGTCCTTGATAGTAATTAGTGCCATTAGTTGTTTCTGTGATAATAGAAGATAGTGATTTCGAGACATTTACTGTTCTAGTTACAACTGTTTCGTTATCTAGACTATCTTTAATACGATATCTAACTTCATATGTTCCTACCTTAGTAATATCTACAGTACCTGATATTGTCACATCTTCTGCTTTTAATTTACCATCAACATTATCAACAACGCTTTTTACCCCTTGTTCTTCATATGCTTCATCTTGTTTTATTGTTATAAATTCATCTCCATTTAGAGTAATCACTGGGCCTTGATGATCTGTTCCTGATTTTAAACCACCACATTCTAAGTAAACATAATATTTATACTCTTCATTTTCTTTTCTAACTTTTACCCATGAGTTATCAGCACTGCATAGCTTAGTAGTGTGTGGTTCATATAGAGCTGTTTCTATCCATAAGTCATCATATAAAGTTTGTAAGGATACAGTGCTAACTCCTTCTTCTTTTAACTCTCTTGAATTAGTAGCATAATACTTTTCCGCTGCTTCTAACATTGTTTTTTCATTTTGCATAAACGTCAGTAAGACATCTATAACGAAATAGTAAACTAAACCTAGTAAGACAATAGCTCCTCCAATTATAACTAACTTTTTTTGATTTTTAATAATAAAATTCATATTCTATTCTCCTAACAAAATATATTTATACTCTTTATTTCTTAAATTATATATTAAAGTAATTTTACTTGCTGACATAATACTCTCTGGTACTTGAGTATATATGTTGTTTCCATTATAGGTTTTACTGTATACATCAGTAAGTTTGTAAGTAATTGTTTCTCCTAAGGCATCAACATACTCAATTTTAGTGCTAGTTTCATTATAAGTTATTAACTCTTCTGTCGTAATGGTATCAGATAAAAATGTATAATGTAGATACACATAACCATCTTTAGCTGTTAAAGTGTTCTTAGCAGTACCACAGTTTCCGTTACTACAAGAGCGTATATAGTAGTCTGCTGTTTTATTCAAAAGATAATTATCAATAACAATTTCTTCTTTATGATTATCAACTAGCTCAATTGTTAGAGTTTCATCTATTATTTTTGTTTCTTCAACGATTGTTTTCTCAAATGTATTTACTATTAACTTAATTTTCTTAATATCAACCTTTTCTTTAGTTGTATCTTGATAATAAATGACAAAATTTTCTTCTTCTAGTTTTTTATCCACTTCATACACTAAGATAAATGTTTTATCCTCTCCACTAGCAAAATCAGTATTATTATATGTAGAACCCAAATCTTTAAAGAAATGATTATATTTAGTTGTTGGTTCATAAGCTTCTGTTGTATTAATAACTCTTATCATATCAACATTCATATTTCTAATAGAGTAATTGTTTTTTACTGTTACATTAAGAACTAAAAATTGTTTGCTGGATGATTCATCTAGTATTAATTCACCTTCTATATCTTTATCAGTTAAATAGCTTTCATTTATTTTTAATTCATATCCATTAGCACTTATTATATCTCCTTGTTTATAACTAAAATTAAGATTATAAATATAAACAGTTGTAACTGTGAAAATAGTTAGAAATAATCCTACAAATATGATATTAAAAATCAATTTGTATTCTTGATAGATATATCTAAACTCTCTAAGTTTCTTTTTAATATTTCGTTTGATTTTATCTTTATCAATTTCAACAGCTATTTCAAACTCTTCATTATCCTCTCTCTCAATAGCCAAATACTCTTCATCATTTTGAAATCCAAACTTCTTTAAATCTAATCCAATACTTCTGACTATAAGCATTAGCATGATTACATACTGAGGTAATGTAAAGATAAATAAGAAATCTCTATATGCTAGTGCTACTTGTGTTCCAGAGTAGTCACCTATATTATTATAATAACCATTTATTAAGATAAAGATTATTAAAAGTCCAACGTAGGAAGCTAGAACAACATAATAAAATAGTTTTGGTTTCTTTTTAAATGTTAGCAAGTAAATTAAAATTGATGATATTATTATTATTAATCCAACTACTAAAAAGAAATTAAAATTAATATAACTAGAAATTGATTCAATTGTTTCGTCATATGATAAAAATTGTAAGTATTCTTCTACAAAACCAGATAAAGATGTTGTTTTGTAATATATAAACATTGTCATTATCAATAATAAAATGTGTAATTTTTTAAAGTGTTTAATCAATAGAGCATATGGTTTTCTAAATATCATAGTGCCTACTCTCCTATCTTTTTTCATTATAACCTATTTCCAAAAAAAAATAAAGATGTTATAATCATTTTTAGGAGGATTATATGAAATTAAAATTATTTATTGCTGGTATTGGAGCTTCTTTGTTATTAACTGGTTGTTCTGTAACTAGTAATATAACAAAGATAAGTTATGATAAATTAGAAGAAATGTGGAATAATGAAGAGACTTTTATCTTAGAAGTTATGAAAGATGATTGTATTTATTGTGATGAGTTTGCACCTGTTTTCAATGAAGCATTAAGTGAAAATGATATTGAAGCTTTTGCTATTAACTTATCTGACTTTTCAGATGAAGATTTACAATCTTTTTACGATAAGACAAACGCTACTTCTACTCCAACTGTAATTTTTTATACTGATGGAGAAGAAAGTTCAATTATGACTAGAATTGTTGGAGCTGTTAGTAAAGATAAAGTAATCGAGAAATTAGAAGCACAAAATTATATACAATAAAAGAAGACAATTAGTCTTCTTTTTCTAAGTAATCATTTCCTTTATGTGGTTCATCCCATAATAAATCATTATAATTTTGTTGTCTTAGAGCCTCATATATAACAATGGCACAACAGTTAGACAAGTTTAAACTTCTAACATTATCTGTCATTGGTAATCGCATACATGTATCTAAATTATTTTTTAGTATTTCTTTATCAATACCTGTTGATTCTTTACCAAAGATGAAATATAAATCTTCATATTTTTTTGTTTCATAATTAAAACTTGTATGAGGTTTATGTCCGTATCTAGTAAAAAAGTAGTATTTACCAAAATTGTTTTTTTCTAGGAATTCTTGGTAGTTTTCATAAACATAATACTCTAGTTTATCAATGTAATTAACACCTGATCGAGCAAGAGATTTCTCATCTAGAGAGAATCCTAATGGTTTAATTAGATGTAATTTGGTATTAGTTGCTACACAGGTGCGCATAATATTACCCGTGTTTTGTGGTATTTCAGGTTGATATAAAACGATATGATTCATTACTCACCTAATTTTAAATCTAAGAAACTGTCTACTTCATCTGTGTTAACATTGTTTTTAACAGTACTTATTTTTCCACTTTCCATAATAATTAGTGTCGGTGCTTCTTCTATTAATTGATTACTTAATGCGTATTTGTCGTTGAATTCTTCTTTGAAGGCTGCAAAGTTATTATTATTGTCAGTATAATCTATATAATTAAAAGTAATTTGGTACGTTGATTTTTGTACAATTTCATTTAATTTTCCACCAACTTCACGGCACTCATCAGTTGTGTCTTCACAAATAAATAAAACAGTAGTTGGTGTTTCTAATAAATAATGGTCTACTTCTTCTAATGTTAATTGAGGAATTATACCTTCTGTAATAGGGATAGATAACTTGTACTCTTCATTTTTATTGTACCAGTCAGCTAAATAAAGAGCTACTAAGATTGTTACAATAAAAATAATTGTAATAATAAAATAATTTTTGTTCATGGAATCCACCTTTCTATGTTTTTATTTTAACATACTTCGATAATTATTTACAAGTTCTGTTATTTCATCTTTTCCTTCTTTGTAAAGTATTATTTTGAAATTATCAATACCTAAGTCTCGATAGTATTTTATATTATCAAAATAATAGAAGTTTCGATTATTTAAAATGTAATTTATACCTTTATTTTTTATAATTGGATATCTTTTACCCATACGATCTTCTAATGTTATATCTTCAGGACTTTGGCATTTTTCCATCTTGTTTTGCAGACAATATTTCATGACCATCAAATCTACTTTACCGTAGATAATTAATTGATAATTTGGTGCATAGTTATATTTGCTTTTAAACTTTGTGACTAATGTTTCTATTTCTTCATTTAACAGTTCAACTGATAGAGTAATAATATTCGCACCTAATTTATGATAATGGTGAACTGTATTAATATTGGTTGTATTCATCGTATAATCAGTTATAGCTTTAGAATTAAAACTATTGAATCCTGATAAATTAGTAATCGTTAAGTTATTTACTTTAGTTCTTACCTCTTCTATTCTTGGTTGATAATAATAGACATTTGGCGCTTCATATTTTTTGTATATTTCATAGTCTACTACTTCAATACGATCTACTTCTAAATCTAGACATGTCAATATTTGCGACTCTGTACGAGTTAGTACTGTTAGACCTGATATTTTGTTTGGATTTAAGTTTATTATTTCTTCTGTTTTTATTAACTTAGGATTTACTTCTTGTTTTTTTATTTTTAATTGTTCAACAACTAGTCTTCTTAATTCATTAATTTTACTTAGTGGGTAGAAACATGATGGTGATAGTTCAATATCTACTTCGTTAGCTTTAAATGGAGTATTTCCTAACTTAGTAACTTGTTTAATTATATCTTCTTTAGTAATTGGTCGATTTGATGATGCTTCTACTATATCTTGTGAAAGAGTTATTTCTAAATCATTTTCAATCATTGTTATTGTAAATGGTTCGTTAATAAGGGCTTTTACTTTAATGGTTATTGGAATATGCTTTTCTTTTTGATTATTAAAACTTGTTAACAATTCCTTAGAAATAGTCTTATTTACTCGATCTTTTTCAGTTAAGTCTATTTTATTATCAACCATAATAATGTCGTTTTTGAAGGCTTTGTTAATTAACTGATTTTTATGATTATATAGATAATTAACAATCATTCCTTTATTTGCATTTACAAATCTTATTCCATCTTCTTGATTTATATCTTCTGTTAGTTTTATTGTTATTTTATCTTTATTGATATTAATTACTTCTCCTAAAGGACTACCTAGATGATTAGGATTTTTAGTATTTACTAAATCTTGATAAGTTGTATTGAAAAGATGACCAACAGTAAATTCACGATTGAACAAAGTTAATAACTCTTGTCTTTTTTTATCATCAACTGTTAATGTTTGGTTGTTGTAGTATTGATCAATAAGATTTCGATAATACTTAGTAATAAAGGCTACGTATTCTTTACTCTTCATTCGCCCTTCTATTTTTAATGAAGTTATATTACTATTCAAAATTTCGGTTAGTTTTTCTGTTGTGTTTAGTTCTTTAGAACTAAGGAAATATTCTTCTTTGCTTATTTCATTGCCTAAAATAAGTTTATAAGGTAGTCGACAACTTCCAACACATGATCCTTGATTACCACTTCTATCTCCTATCATACTACTAAATAGGCAGCATCCTTAGTAACTGATACATAATGCTCCGTGAATAAATACTTCTTTTTCTATTTTTGTTGTCATTTGGTTTATTTCATTTAATGATAGTTCTCTGGCTAGAACAGCTCTTTTAACACCTAGATTTGCAAGCAGCTTTAAGCCTTCATTTGTTGAATTATGCATTTGAGTTGATGCATGTATTTCTAAATCAGGGTATAGTTCTAAACAGGTATTCAAAAGACCAAAATCTTGGACTATAATAGCATCTACTCCATTTAGATAAAGTTCTTTGATATACGTAAGACAATCATCAAGTTCGTTATCTTTTATAAGAGTGTTGACTGTTACATAGACTTTAACATTGTAAAGATGGGCATAATTAATTGATTTAATTATCTCTTCGAGAGTAAAGTTTTCTGCGTATTTTCTCGCACCAAAATTTTTTCCACCTAAGTAAACAGCATCTGCTCCATTATGAATAGCTGCGAATAAACAGTCTTTATTTCCAACTGGTATTAATAATTCTTTCTTCATCTTTTCCTCCAAAAAAAGAAATCTATTCGAAGATTTCTCGGCATTGATATCCACTATCTCTTAATTCTCCAACTACTTGTAGTGTTCTAGTTTCACTAGTATATTCTAAAATAGTTGCATTCATTTCTGATATTTCTTTATCGATACTTTTTATCCCATCCATATAAGTAAAATATTCTACCATTGTATGCTCTTGCTCGTCAAGTTTGCATTTCACTTCATAATTATCTTTAACCGTATCTTGGTAGACAATACATAGACGATTATTAGTATCTAATATGTCTTGCTTTTCTGTTTGTGTTGTAGTTGTAACAGCAATTGAAGTTATTAAATTGGTATCATCATTTTGATATACATGATAATTATATTTGTATAAAACATCATCATTATCAATTTCTAAATCACAATTGTAATATAGTAATTTTTCTTCTTCATCTACAGCTATATATTCATATGATGTTCCCATTAAATCATCAATGAATCTAGTAATTTCCGGCAAAAAATAAACACCAATAAACAATAGTATAAAGAAAATAATCATTACTATATATTTTCCTTTTTTACTTTTTTCTGTCTGATTACCTTGTGGTTCAACTGGTTCTTGTACTGTTGATTCTACATTTGGTGTTTGTACTGTTGGTTGTACTGTTGTCTCTATATTTGGTGTTTGTACTGTTGGTTGTACTGTTGTCTCTACA
>CAYJHB010000015.1:13812-18521 GCA_964370105.1 uncultured Muribaculaceae bacterium
TACTGTTGTCTCTATATTTGGTGTTTGTACTGTTGGTTGTACTGTTGTCTCTACATTTGGTGCTTGTACTGTTGGTTGTACTGTTGACTCTACACTTGGTGCTTGTACTGTTGGTTGTACTGTTGTCTCTACACTTGGTGCTTGTACTGGTGTTGAATTTAATGTTTCAACCGGTATTGGTTTATCTGATATATTTTGACTATTTATCTCTTTTTTATTTTCATCACTATTCATATCTACACCTCTTTATTCTCTTTTATTATACTTTATTTTACCTTTTCAAACAAGATATTTCTTTCATCTTCCATAACTATATAATAATCATCTTGTTCCTTTAAATGTATCTCTAATTTACCTTTTTCCATAATCAACATATCAAAATTATATGATTCCAATATTATTGGTACTTCTATATCATATATAATTAATTTTTCAGCGTTTTCAAGATTATACTTAGAATATAAATCAGCACGCCCATCAATAAAAATTTTTATATCATTATATATTAAATACCCTCCCATATTATAATCATTGTATAATCGTTCTGGATTTTTTTCTTTAATATACGCAATCATTTCATCACTTATTATCGGTTCATTAATATTTGGTAACTCTTTAACGAAAAGTGATGTATATATTATTGTTACTCCTATTGAAAAAACAATTAATACTTTACTTGTTAGATTATCTAATTTGTTTTCTTTAGTAACATAATTAAAGATAATATATGTTGCGACTATATAGAATAAACTGGCAAATCTTATACTTCTAAAAGACATATATGTAAATGTTGTCAGTAAGATTAAATCTATTAGCCTTATCTTTTTCTTAGTTAAAATTAAAACTAAATAACTTGTAAAAATAGTAAGGGCAATTATGAGATTACTAATGTCTTTTATATCTAGACTTTGCCACTCATTTATTATATTTATCATTGTATCATCTGCCATGTTACTATAAGGATAAATTAGTATTTGATAAGTGTGCGGATTAATAAATAATGCCCCTATTGATAAAACAATAACAACTAAATATGTCTTTATTTGAGTTTTGGTTAAACTCTTGTTTTCTAGTCGATCTAATTTTATTTTTATTAAAGATGTTGCAAGAAAGATAATAGGTATTAAGTAAACTAAATTGGATGATCCTCCGTGAAAATTAGCCCACAACAAGGCAATTACCGGTAACAAAAATATTTTTTTGCTATTCTTACTATAGTATAAATCAAAGCATAAAAAGATAGTTAATGATAAAAAAATATTACTTAATAAATGTGGCCTTGGCATACACATGAAGGAAAATATCAAAGATCCTAAAAAGAACCATATTAAGAAAAAGGAAATGTTTTTTATCTTTTTACGATTCAAATAAAATAGTAAACAAAAATTTAAGACACTAAATAAAATACTATATATATAAGGGGCTAAGTCATTAAATATAAGTTTAAAGCCATAAATAAAAACCTCAAACAGCCACTCATGAGAGATCCAATGAAGATTTAGTTCAATAGCAAACCAAGAGAAAATGTCTTGTGTTGGTATTCCGTTGTTAACGATATATTCTCCGGCTTTAACATGCCAAAAATAATCATATTCTAAATTTAATTTACTTAAAATGACGGTGATTAGACTTAACATGAATACTATAATAGCTATTTTACTTAATTTCATCGTAAACTATTTATACTTTCTTCAAAGTTATCACTGTTAATTATATAACTTCCACTAACAACCATATTTACAGGTAACTTATTGGATGTTTCATTATTAATCCCACCATCAACGCTTATAATCACTTTTGGATTTATCTCTTCAATTAGTTGTTTTAGCAGTTCAACTCTTTCAGTTGTTTTTTCAATAAACTGTTGTCCTCCATATCCAGGAAATACTGCCATGACTAAAACCATATCAATTTCTTTTAAATATGGTTCTAATAGCCTTATATTTGTATCAGGATTAATAGATAACCCCACTTTAATACCATATGATTTGATTAAATCAATGTACTTAGTTATATTTTTTTCTAGTTCTATATGAACAGTTAAATATTCTGTATTCAGACTAGCATATTTTTTTATATATTTTTCAGGTTTATTAACCATTAAATGAACATCTAGTCTTTTTGATGTATATTTATAAATGTTTTTTAATTCCTTGTAAGGTAAACTTTTTTCTTTAACAAATTTACCATCCATAACATCTACATGGATATAATCAGTTGTAGTATCGTTTAATTTAATTAAATCATCTGCGATTCTATTACTACTTAAAAAAGAAGTTGAGATTAACTTCATTTTATCACCTACTTCATCAATTTTTGATATGTTTCATATCGACTATTCATGATTTTATTTGTACGAACGGCTTCGATCACTGCACATTCTTTTTCATTGATATGATTACAGTCTTTATAAGGGCATGGGTGTTTTGCAAATTCAATAAAACCATCTTTTATTTTATCTTTTGGAATATCTTTAAAATCAAGAGAAGAAAAACCTGGTGTATCAAAAATTTTACCACCACCATACTCCATTAACTCTACAGTTCTTGTGGTATGTTTTCCTCTTCCTAAAGCCTTAGATATCTCACCTGTTTGAAGATTTAGACTTTTGTCTAACTTATTAATTAATGAGCTTTTGCCTGCACCTGTTTGTCCAGTAAAAACACTACTTTTATCTTTGAATATTTTTTTGATTTTTCCAATTCTTCTATTACTCAAAACCTTATAACCTAGTTTTTTATAATATTTTTTTATTTGTTTTATTTCTTTTTTTTCATTACTATTTAAGAGGTCTTCTTTTGTAAAACAAATAATTGGTTCAACGTTATTATTTTCCATTACTAATATTAATTTATCTAATAGATTAGCTGAAAAAGTTGGCTCTTTAACACTAGTAACTAATAGTGCTTGATCAATATTAGAAACTAAGGGTCTAATGAATTCGTTCTTACGAGGTAATATTTCTTCAATAAGTGCTTTATTATCATCAAATTTAACATTATCACCTACTAATGGTGTTATTTTATCATTACGAAATTTACCACGACATTTGCATGCTAGTTGTTTACCTTCATAAGATACGACATGAGTATCACTCATAATTTTAACTATTTGGCCTTTCATTAGTCCCCCTTAGTATTATTCGGTTGGTTCTTCTGGTTCAGTAGTAGGGTCTTCACCATCTGCTGGTTGCCCAGGATTTTCTTCAATTATAGGTTCTACTCCTATATCTACACCAAAGATTGCTCCGGTTACAATTGGGTCATCCTTACCTCTAGTTTGGTCAATTACTAACCCCCATTGTGTTTCATCTTCTGTTTTAACTTCATTGATACGACAATCTAATTCATATTGTAAACAAAAAGCATCTACTTCTACTTTAGTCCATAGTTCTTCTACCATATCTGGATAATTTGTATTTGGTTTTGGTATATATAAGATTATTTCCATTCCCTCAGTAGTTTCTGTTCCTACTGGCAGTGACTGTTCTATAATACTTTGTTCATCATAATCTTCTTCAGTTTCATGTTCTTTTTCTTCTACTTTTACTACTAGTTTATGAACGTTTTCTAAGATAGCTTTTATCTCAATATAGTTTTTACCAGTATAATCTTCAATTATATAGATTTCTTGTCCTAGTGATTCATAAAGTGTTATAACACTTCCTTCTTTAACTGTTCGATTAGCTTGTGGTTCTGTTTTAACTATTTTACCTTTTTCTACATCACTACTAACAATTTGTTCTATTTCTAAATCAACTTCAAAACCTTCTTCTTTTAATTTTTCTTCTGCATCAACAATACTCATACCTGTTACATCAGGAACTTTTATATCTGGTATTGAAGTTATTGAAGGTAAAATTAGAAAGAATGCCGCTATAGCGGTTACAATAAATCCAAAAATAATTAACAGAATCATAATTACTTTATTACTTTTTTTATTTTTTTCATCTATTATTGGTTTCACTATTAATTCCTCTTCTTCTGTTTCTTTGATATTATCCACTTTTTTAGTATTTTCATCTGTTTCTATTTCTGCATGTGGATAAACATAAACTGGCTCTTCTGAACGTTCTTCGTCTAAACTAGTCGCTAAATCTTCGTGCATTTCTTTGGTATCATTATATCTATTTTTAGGGTTTTTTGCAGTTGCTTTTATAATGATGTTTTCAATACTTTGTGGCAAGGAATTATTATGTTGTTTAGCACTTGGTAATGCTTCTTTCATATGTTTAAGTGCTATTTCTACAGCATTATCACCTTTGAATGGTAACTTACTAGTAAGCAATTCATAAAAAATGATTCCCATTGAGTATATGTCACTTTTAATAGTTGATCCTTTTCCACTTGCTTGTTCTGGTGGTAAATAGTGCACACTTCCCATAACAGAATTTGTTTGTGTTAGTTGGGTACTGTTAAGCGCCATTGCTATTCCAAAGTCCATTATTTTAATCATTCCATCATCTTTTATCATGATGTTCTGTGGTTTTAAATCACGGTGAATAATGTAGCTATCATGGGCATGCGACATACCTTCTGTTATTTGTAACATGATATCTATTACTTCACTTGTTGTTAAATTCACTCTTTTTTTGAGTAATTGTTTTAGAGTTATCCCTTCAACATATTCCATAACAATGTAGTAGTTACCACTATCTTCTCCTACATCATACATCTCTACTATATTAGGATGAGAGATTCTTGATGCTG
>CAYJHB010000016.1:0-17874 GCA_964370105.1 uncultured Muribaculaceae bacterium
GACCTACTGGACCTACTGGATTAACTGGGGCTACTGGTGATACTGGACCTACTGGTACAGCTGGTTTCAACACTTATATATTCGCAACAACAACAGCTGGTGAATCAGTTGCTACAGGTGATGCTATTATATTTAACACTACACCAGATGTTAATAATATTACTTTAGATACTACTACAGGTATATTCACAATTAATGATGCTGGACAGTATTTAATTAATTGGGATGCTTCTGTTATTAGCGCTACTGCTGGTCAATCTTTGGTATCACTTGGTATTTATGATGTCACTGGGGGAACTTTCTTAACCAGCATTAATTCAGCTTCTGGTCTTAGTAGTTCACAAGGTGCAGAATTAAGCGGAACATTACTTTTTACTGCTTCTGCTGGACAAGAAATCGAATTAAGGAATGGATCAGTTGAAGGTATTACTACTATAGCATCTAACGGATATGCTGCTGGGATATCTATAACTAGAATTAACTAAAAAAAATATAGAGTTTTTACTCTATATTTTTAATTTACTTTATTATCCATCATCATTACATAAGTATTTTTTAGATTAGTTTTTTTACTATCATTCATCTTGATAAAAGATATTTTAAGTGGATATCCGCTATCTAGTGACATTAAAATATTAGCCTTGAATGTACCGAACGATATAGCACTAGTTGAAATAGAAGAATATGGGATAATATGCACTTTTTTCTCTGTTGTAAATGGTGTTTTATCAAACAAAATTAATTTTTTATTTGTAAACACTGCATAATCCCTACTATTTTTATATGCTGCATATGCACTTTCGTTATTTGAAATGTAGTCTGTAACATATTTTGGCAAAGTATCTAATGGTATTTCCACTTCAAAATTAAAATATTTTGTTAATTCTTTTTGTTTTATATAAGCCATTTACATCAACTCCTAGTATGATTATATCATAAAAAAAAACACTTTTAAAGTGTCTTTTATATTTATTGTTAGTTTGCGATAATATTAATTATCTTCCCGTTTAATAAATTACTCATTAAGTTATCAACTAACTGATTTACCTTAACAGTTGTTCCCAATACATTAATATCACTTAAAATATTATTTTTCATTTCTGTTAATTTATCACTTGGTAGTAAAGGATAATTTTCAGTTCCAAGTTTATTAGTTGCATTTTTAATGCCATTTGTAATAGCTAACTTTAAATTGTTAAGTTCATTTCTTACAAAATTAACATTAAATTCATCTGTTATGTTTTCAACGATTGCATTTAGAGCTTTATTGATTTCTTGATCAATATTATGTTTTTCTGCTAATGCAATAATTTCACGTGCAGTTGTTACTAGTGTTTCTAAATCTGTTTCGTCAATTCCATTTGCTCCTAAACTAACTAAGTTAGATATTGGAGTATAGGCATCCATAACGAAAGCGATTGTATTAGAATTATTAGTTAATGCTAACATAACATCTTTGAAGTGATTTAATGCACTAGTTGTATCTCCTGTTACTAACGATACTAACATTTGAGTAGCACTAGTAATAACATGTTGATCTAATCCAGCAATATTTACTATTGCTGTTACATTTTCAACTAATGCTTTTGCTTCAGTTATTAATGCACTGTTTGCAGCATCTACATTTTCTTGAAGTTTAGCGCTTTCTTGATCATATAATGCTTTAGCAGCTAAATATGCATCCATTTTTTCTTGCCATGCTGGTAATAAAACTTCGTCATATTCTTTCTTAGCTATATCGTAATTAGCTTTAGCAGTTGCGTAATCTCCGTTGGCACTATTTGTTGCCTCAGTCGTCTTAGCATTAATTAAATTGACAATGTCAGCACTAACATCAACTAAGGCTGCTGCATGAGTTCCTTTTTGAACTAAACTAAGTCCGTCAAAGTTATATATACTATCAAAATTACTAAAGTTACCATTATGAATTAACTCTAAAAGTTTATCATAATTTACTCTACTATCATCTAATATTTTCTTTCCGAAAAAAGTTTGTTCTGCTACAAATCCTTGTAACGTTGCTTTATCAATTGTTTTTAATGCATTTGCAATTGCAGTTGCTGTATCAAGTGCTGGCTCAACTGGTGCTTCAGGTTGTCCTGTTGGCATAGTTGGAGCATTTTTATTGTATTCATTTAATGCAGCATTTGCACTATTTAAATTACTTAGTAATTGTTCAAAATCAGTATTTTGAAGAGCCATCAATGCATCTGCATATATTTTAGCATCTTCTACTGATAAATTATCAATACCAAATACTATAGCTAATAAATCTTTAATAGATTCGCTCATAATATTTTGTAATTTAGTATTTATAGTATTTTCTAAATCAGTAATATAATTATTTAATGAATTTTCCATTTCAGTAGCATAAAGACTAGTTAAATCTTCGAAGTATTCTGTAGCTTCATTTTTGATATTAGGAATAATTACATCCTTAATTTCTTTTGAGAAATCTTCGATTAATTTGATTAATTCTTCAACACTACCATTGAATGTAGAAATTTTATTTTCAAATTCTTCGATGATATCATCAATATCTTTTTCAGCTTCTGCCACGAAATTTTTAATTTCTGTTTCTAATTTATTTAATTCATCATAGAAAGAATTAAATACTTTAGTTAATGTATCAATAGATTCATTAATTTTGTTAGTTGCAGCTTCTAGTAGTGCTTTAGTTTCAGCATCTAGGCCTTCTAAATATTGGTTTGTTTCACTAATAATTGTCTTAATATCATTAAAAATGCTAGTTATATCTTCTTTAATTGCAGTTTGTAATTCTTTATCGTCTGCGATCATTTCTAATTGTTTAACGATATCTATTACTAATTGATCAATAGTATTTTTAACATTTTCATTTGAGTTATATGCATTTAATAAATCATCTTCATATTTAGTTAAAATATTTCCGATTGTTCCATATAGATTTTCAATTTTATTTCTTGTTGCTTCATCTAAATGACTATATTTGTCTTTGGCATATTCAATTAACGCTTCAGCATGAGTTCTAACTAATACATATTCAAATGTATCTGTAAGTCCTTCATATGTAACTGTAGCCGTTTTTGTTTCTCTTAATGTTAACACTTTATTGAAAGTTCCTTCAAGCGGTGTTACTGAGTAAGTACCAGTTGCAGCAACTTCTTTGTTATTAGCTTTAGTAGTATATTCTACTAAAATATTATTATAATCAAAGTCTGTTGTTCCTCTACTATAAGTATTAGGATCACTATGAGTTGCATCGAGTGAAACAGCTTTATTTAAGTCTTTGTCAATTGTGAATGATAATTCAGCTTTATTTCCTGCTTTATCTTCTACTTGGATTACATATAGTCCACTTTCAGTAACAACAAAAGTATTTACTTCTTTTGTTAAATCGATGTTTTGTGTAACTACTTGTCCATCTTTAGTCACAACAACACTTTTAAGATTTTTTTCAGTTACACTGATATTAATATCTTGGTCTGTTATTGTTCCTTCAGCTACTCCTGTAATTGTAGGTAGCGTTTTATCAACTGTGAAACTTACTGTTGTAGAGTTTCCTAATTTATCATATGCAGTTACTACATATAAACCATCACCTGGAGTTGTATTTCCGAATTGATATTTAATACTAGTTGGTGTTAATGGATTTCTTATTTTTTCTTCCCCACCATTTAATGTATAAACAACTCTATCTAAATCACTTGCTGCGATTAATAGATTGATATTTGCATTAGTGTAATCAGGAATAATTCCGTTATTTTTTTCATTGATGATTTCAGGTCCTGTTTGGTCAATTTCAAACGTTACTGTTTTACTGTGTCCTGCTTTATCTGTTGCAGTAATAGTATAAACACCATCTGCTTGAATATCAGCTAAATCATTACTGAAAAATTGTCCATCTTTATTAATTACTGTTGTATCTAAATATGCTTCAGTTATAGTAATTGATGGTACAGTATTATATAAACCATTGTTATCAACACCATTGATTACTGGTGCTACTGTATCTCTTTTGATATATTGGGTTAAATAACTTGAATTACCTGCTACATCAGTTATATATGCTCTAACCATAATGTTATCACCATCTGTAGTAACGATGTTTTTACCATGATTAGTTGTGATTCCTCCATATCCAGATAAAGAATCTATTGTTCCTCGTACAGAAATATCAACATTAGATGTATACCATCCTGTACTACTAAGTCTTCCATTCAAAACAAGTGTTCCTTGTATTGGTGGTGTTTTATCTAATTGATAAGCATTTGTACATACTACTGCTGATTCAACATTATATTGACTAGTAATAGTAACGCACATCTTACTTGTTCTAGTTTCGTTAGTTATTAATAATCCGTTGTCAGTTGTTGGTGTACATGTAGCTTGATCAGTTAAACATGACTTAACTGTATAGTTAGTTTCAGTTGTATTTATTGTTACAGCAATATCTTCTTTTGCCCAACCATAGAAATTTAGGGATGGGTTAGCTGAAAGTGTTAATGTAGGTGTTGGCGCCATTACATTGTATGTTCTTGTTGCTGTACTTACATTACCTGCATTATCAGTTGCTGTATATGTTACTTCGGTAGGTCCTGGAGTTGTTGTTACTAAGTAATATACTCCGTTCTCTAAGTATACATTATTACCTGTTGGTATAAATGTATTAATCCCTGATGTAGCGTCTAATGCTGTAATGTTATCCATTACTTGAACTGTACTTGTCATAGCAACTTCTACATTGGTAGGATCAGTTTCATTATCAGTAATAACTGGATTTGTTTGATCAAGTATAAATGTAACTGTTGCTGTATTCCCTGCTTTATCTGTTGCAGTGATAACATAAGTTCCATCTTCTTTAATATCAGCTAAATCACCAGTGAACGGTTGACCGTCCTTTGTGATTACTACTGTATCTAAGTTTGTTTCAGTTACAGTGATTGTAGGAACGGTATTATATATACCGTTATTCGCTACACCATTTATCACTGGTCCTGTTTTATCAATAGTAAATGATAATTCTGCTGTACGTCCTGCTTTATCAACTACTTTGATTACATATAATCCATCCGCTGAATTATTGAATGAATTAACTTCTTTTGTTAAATCGATATCTCTTGTAACTACTCCACCATTTCTAGTGATTTCAAAACTTGCAATATTTGCTTCTGTAATAGTAATCATTACATTTTGATTTGTAGTTTCACCGTTATTGATTCCTGTAATTGTAGGATTTGTTCTATCTACTGTGAAAGTCACTGTAGTAAAGTTTCCTGCTTTATCATAAGCAGTTACTACATAGTGCCCTTCTCCTCTAGTTACATCACCGAATTGGTATTTATCACTACCAGCATTTATTGGTTTTCCAGCTTGTACTGGTCCACCATTTACAGTGTATTCTACTCTATCTAAGTATTTATCTGTGATAAGTAAATTGATTTGACTTTTGTTGTATTCATTAATAACACCGTTATTTTCTGAATTGATTATTTCTGGTGCAGTTTTATCAATTGTAAACTTAACTGTTGTATAATTACCTGCTTTATCTGTTGCAGTAATGATATAAACACCATCGTATTGAATTGAATCTAAACCTTTTGTATATGGATTACCATTTTTAGTAACCACTACTGTGTCTAAATTAACTTCATCAATTGTAATAGTAGGCGTTGTATTATACATACCACCATCTACTACGCCATTGATTACTGGTGCTGTTTTATCAACTGTAAATTCTACTGTTGTAGAGTTTCCTGCTTTATCATATGCAGTTACTACATAGTGTCCTTCTCCTCTAGTTACATCACCAAATTGGAATTTATCACTTGTTGGAGTTAATCTAGTTGCTACTTTTTCTTCTCCACCATTTAGTGTATAAACAACTCTATCTAAGTATTTATCTGTGATAAGTAAATTAATTTGACTTTTGTTGTACTCATTAATAATCCCGTTATTTTCTGAATTGATTATTTCAGGAGCAGTTTTATCAATAGTAAATTTAACTGTTGTACTATGTCCTGCTTTATCTGTTGCAGTAATAATATAAACACCATCGTATTGAATTGAATCTAAACCTTTTGTATATGGATTACCATTTTTAGTAACCACTACTGTGTCTAAATTAACTTCATCAATTGTAATAGTAGGCGTTGTATTATACATACCACCATCTACTACGCCATTGATTACTGGTGCTGTTTTATCAACTGTAAATTCTACTGTTGTAGAGTTTCCTGCTTTATCATATGCAGTTACTACATAGTGTCCTTCTCCTCTAGTTACATCACCAAATTGGAATTTATCACTTGTTGGAGTTAATCTAGTTGCTACTTTTTCTTCTCCACCATTTAGTGTATAAACAACTCTATCTAAATCGTTGTCAGTAATAAATAAATTAATTTGTTTATTATTATACTCATCAATAATTCCATTGTTTTCTGAATTGATTATTTCAGGTGCAGTTTTATCAATTGTAAAACTTAATGTTGTAGTGTTTCCTGCTTTATCTGTTGCAGTGATAACATATAATCCATCACCTGAATTATTAAATTCGTTTACTTTTTTATCGAAATCAATATCTCTTGAAACTTCAATACCATTTCTAGTAATAGTGAAACTTTCTAAATTGATTTCTGTTAATGTAATTGCTACATTTTGGTTAGTAAGTTCACCATCGATAATACCTGTAATAGCAGGTGCTGTAGCATCAATACCAAATGGCATTGTTGCATTTGAACATGCACTTGTAGTTTTACCATTATTATCAGTTACTTGAACACACACTGTTTGTGTATGTACTTCTGCATTAAAACTCACTTCTCTTGGATTTTGATTAAATGTCGTGTTTGGGGTACATGTAGGTACTTCATTTTCTCTATTTCCGTTGTTAGCTTTACAATATAACATTTCTGCCATACCTGTATTACTATTATCTGTAACAATAATATCTACTAATGTTGGAATAGTTGTTGACCATCCATTTGCAATAACACCATTTTTATCATTAAATTCGATTGTTGGTGCTGGTGCATCAACAGTGATAATTCTTGTAACATTTTTTTTGTTTCCAGCATTGTCTTTAACAGTATAAGTTAAAGTATAAGTTCCTGCTGTTGTTGTATCAACTGTTCCTTCTACTGAAATTACTGTTTTGATACCAGATAAATCATCAGTTGCTGAAACTCCAGCCATTGGATCAAACGTTGTTCCTATTTGAATTGTTGTGTCATCTGCTCCATTAATAGTTGGATTTTTTCTATCAATTCCAAATGGTCCAAAACATTCACTTGTTGTTTTTCCTGCGTTATCTGTTACCGTTACACATAACATGTTTGTAGCAGATTGTTTTGTAAATGTAATTACTTCTTTAAGTGAAGTTAATTCTTGATCAGGTGTACATTCTTCACTATTTGTTGTATTCATACAATAAAGAGCTTCTTTGATACCTGAATTACCGTTATCTGTTAAGTTAACAGTAATATTAGTGTTCTTATTATCTGACCACATAGCAGCATTGAATATTTTCTTTTTATAAGTAAATTCAATTGTTGGAGCGTCTGCTTCTACTGTAACTTCTCTAGTTAGTTCTGTTAAGTTACCTGCATTATCTAGAAGTTTATAAGTTAATGTATAAGTTCCAGCTGTTGTTGTATCAACTGTTCCTTCTACTATAACAGTTCCGTTAATACCTGATAATAAATCAGCTGTATTAATTCCATCCATTGGATCAAAATTATCATTTAATTCTATTGTTTTTGCTTCAACACCAGTTAATGTTGGCGCTGTTTTATCTATTAAATAGTTTGCACTACATACAACTGCACTTTGTGTTCCATTTGTATATGTTGTTTGAACACAAATTTTAGCCGTTGTTGTTTCTTCTGTGATCACAACTTTGTTGTCAGCTGTTATGTTAGTTGGTGTACACTCTATTTCATTAGTTAAACACCATCTTACGTTTTCTACTGTTAATGTACTATTTTCAACTACTTGGTAGGCGATTGTTAAATCTTTATTAGCCCAACCTAAATTATTGATTAAGTTAGTTCCATCAACTGTATATGTAACTGTCATGTCACCCACAACAATTACTTGCTCATTATTTTCGTTTTGATCATCACCATCAACCACTGGTATTTGATTATCACCATCTGTTTGACCTAATTGATCACCATTGTTTTGCCCGTTATCATTATCATTATTTTCATTATCGTTGTTATTATTATCATCAACTTGTCTTAATCCGTCATCCCCTGGATTCGCAAAAGTGAAGATGAATAAACTCATAAAAATAAATAATGCAACAGCAACTAATTTTCTCTTACTCATTTCTTCCTCCTATTTTTAATATATCCTCTTTTAGGATATTTGCTATTTATTCGATCACTTTAAAATCATTTAAAGGCCAAATCTTAATTAATGTTTTTCCTAAAATATCTTTTTTAGGAATCAGCCCGATATCTCGGCTGTCTAGTGAGTCTCCCCTGTTGTCTCCTAGTACTAGGTACATATCTTCTGGTATCGTTTCATATCCTAAGTCACTTAATTTAAAATCATTAGTTATCATACCTTCGTAGATATTTTCTTCATAAGCATCATCATTGATATATAATTTATTGTCTTTATATTCTATGCTTTCTCCTGGTAATCCAATAACTCTTTTAATTAAATACTTCGAATCATCATAACTTAATGCTATGACATCATTTCTTTCAACATCAAATATTTTATAGTGAATCTTACTAAGTAATAATATATCTCCATCATCAAGTGTGGGTTCCATTGAAGGCCCTACTACTTGTTGTAGAGAAACTACATAAATTACTAATAATAAAATTACCACTATGACGATTACATATTTTGATGCATCGATGAAAAACTCCTTGACATCCCTAAAGTCCATACTAATCTCTCATTCCAACAAAGAAAGGACCAAATTCTCTAGCTGTTAGCGATTCTCTTTCGTAGTTATAAATTTTGTAACCTAACCCAATACATTCTGTTACATCCCCATCATCAAATTGATGATACTTTGTATCTAAACAAAATAGTGGATCTTGATCGTTTTTAACTAAGAAAAATTCTATCAACCATATTGCAGCTAAAACACTTATCCCTATCCAAAAAACAAAATTAAATACTGTTTGAATCAGTTTTTTATTTTTATTTTGTTTTTCTTCTTCGTTTTTCACTTTTTCCTTAACCATAAAACTCCCCTTTCGTCCTTATATTATAGCAAATAGATTATTTGTAGTCAATTATTTTTATAGTTGTTTAAGTGTTATTTTTTTCCATAATTTTTATGTAGGTGATGAGTGCTAATATTGATAATATTGTTATGACGAGACCATCTATTATTCCTTTAGGTTTATATACCATTTCAATTTGATAATTACCTGGTTTTAATTCTAGTGATATAAAAGAATTATGTGTTTTTTCATATTCAATTATTTCATCATTTACACTTACTAGCCATCCTTCTTCATAGGGAATTGATGTAAAGAGCAAACCACCTTCTAATACATTTATACTACCTTTTATGTAGCCGTCTTCAAACTCTGTTACTTGTAATTGTTGTTCTTGTAATACTTCAATATGTTTTTCTAGGTTTTCTTTGTTATAAGTTACTACTTGAATATTATTTATTTCAAATTCTCCTTCATCAGCTATTCGAAAAGTAAATTCTAAAGTATTAGTATTTTGATAATAACTATAAATATAAAAATTATTACTAACTCCGGTGTGAATTTTTTTAAAATACTCTTTATTAATATATATTTCATAAGCCGCGTTTTTTGTAACATTTTGTTTGTCTACACTAAAAAAGTATTGTTCATTTATGTTGTAATCAAAACTCCCATCTTGATTTTGTTCAACTAATGTATAAACATCTAAGTCTAATCCTGTCATAGCTTTAATCACATTATTTTGATTTATATAAACATTATCTGTAATTTCTACTTCATCACTATCAATCATATAACCTAATGATAGAGCTTGTTCATTGTAGTAAATACCATCTTCTTTATATTCATAAAACCTAAGGGGATAATTGGAAAGTATATATTCCATTCCTAAAATACTGTCCATTACAGGAAATGGTATATAATCATAATCAAATGTAGATGCTCCATAACCATAGTCATTATAAAAGCCATTATTCATATTATTCGTTGATAAGAATCCAGTTACTCCATTATAGGAACAAAAGAAACTGTTATTATAATCAGTTGGTGTATACATATCAGTACGGTAAAATTCTTTATTGCTATAACTATCAACGGTATTAAAGTTATTACAAAATGTTTCATTAGAGTAAAGGCTCTCTGTGGTATCATTACCTTCAATATAACTACTGAAAGTATAGTTGAAATTCAAAGTAAGCTCCACCATTACAATCATAATCAAAATCAAACTAATATTTTTATATCTTAGGATATATAAAGCAGCAAAATAAATAACAATTGTTAGAAGACCAATGATAATATTTATTATATCTACTTCATTTATAAAATGAATCAACACACCTATAATGGTCAATAACGGAATTGTTATACAACTAGTTATTAAAAATTCTTTTTTATTGATGTTATTTATTTTGGTAAAGGACTTGATTGCTAACATTATAAAGAATGCACTAAAAATAAAAACATATCTCCCATTAAAACAATTAGGAGCTGAGAAGAATGACCATACGAAATTAATTTGATTAATAAATATACTCAATAAGAATATGACTATAACACTTGCTGATATTATCTTTTCTCGTAGTTTTATTTTTTTGTTTACAAAGTAGAAAATAAGTAATGGTATCATAATCATTCCAATGTACGTAAGAAAACTATGTTGATTTAAAAGATTACTACTATCCTGAGAAAGCATCAATGTTTTACTTAGGTGATCTAATATATCTAAATTAAACAACCCATACTCTACACCACTTACTCTTTCATGCGAAAATAATAAGAGGATATTTGGTAGATGTAAAAACATTGTACTTAATCCAGTTAAAAATGATATTGTTATAAAATTAATAATAGTTCTTGTGTTTTTTTCTTTTATGATGAAACAACGATAAGTAAAGTAGATAATACTAAATAAGCATAAAATAAAACCCATGTAGAAATTAGAGATAATTGCAAAAAATAAGCTACCTATATATAATATTGGTTTTTTTTCAATTATTAATTTATCTATTCCTAGTAGTATTAGCGGGCCTAATAAAAAAGCATCAAGCCAAATAATATTAAAATAGTTACCTATAGTAAAAAGAGAAAATGTATAGCATAATGCTCCTATTATATTTTTAGTATTATCTTTAAAATGATATTTTAAATAAGTAAACATCGTTAGTGACATTAATGAAAACTTTATAATTATAGTCATTACAATAAAATGATAAATGTTATCAAAGAAAAATAACAATAGATTAAATGGACTAGTTAAATAATATCCATATGTACTTATCATTGATCCACCTAAGGCTTTAGAAAAAGAGTAAAACATACTACTATTACCAATTAAAAGTTCTTTATATTCACTAAACAATTTATAATATTGATGATATAAGTCTGATACTAAAAGATGTTTATCCCCTGAGAAGATACCATTTATTAAAAAGACCACTCCTATTATAAAAAGTGCTAAAATAAATGCTAGGAGTGGGTATTTATATTTTTTTATAGTTTTTCTTATCATGTTAACCTCTTTGTATAATTAGCATATCACAAAAAAAGAGATTATTCATCTCTTAATTATATATTGCAAGACAAACATTCTCTTTGATAAACAGGATGTATCATTTTTTCTAACTCTTCTTTTAATGCTGTTTTAGCATCAGTTGACCAATAATCTTCTGTTTCAGTAAAGCCTTTTAAATCTAAACTTGTTTCATCGTTGAAACCTACCACTTCTCCATTTACTACAGACACCACTGTCGGAACATAGATTCTTTCATTTCCATCTGAGTCATAATTTAAGTGTTCCTTTAACAATTCAACTAATTGTTGGTATTCCTCAGTGTTATCACTTCTATCATCCTTAATATTTAAGTAACTTATTTTAGATAGACCTATTTCTTTAGCTACTTCATCAAGCATTGGTAAATAGGCTTGACACCATGGACATTCTGGAAAACCAATATAAATAACACCTGTACCTTTTTCCATTATTTGAATTATTTCGTTAATATCTTTGTATACAAATAAGTTATCCTCTGGTATTGTTTCATATTCCTCACTAAATCTAATTGCATCCTGATTTGTTTCCTTTTTTGTTGTTTGAAGATAAATAAATACACCACCTACCATTACAATTAAAACTGCGCTAATAATTAATAATTTCTTTTTCATTAAATTTACTCCTTCCACAAGTTTATTAAACAATAAAAAAAGCTGATAGTAAATCAACTCTTAGTTTAATCACACTAAACGGAGCGTTTAATTAGCACATGTATAGTTAAAGTTAAGTGGGATTTCATAATTAATTACCTTATTATTTTCATCGAACATTTTCAAAACAATAAAGAGATTAGCTTTTTCTAAATCTTCACAAATAGATATATAATTAGTTTTATGAAACTCTGTGTTTTCAAGTAATTGTTCTAGCGGAGCTGCTTGTTCTTCTTTATAACTATCATATACTTTTATCTCATTACAGTCAGTTACTTTTACAGTAGTATCTTTTTCTTTTTCATATAATGAACATTCTTTCATAACATATTTATCCGTTGTTTCACTAGTTACTTCTAAACTAGTAATATGTACTGACTTTTTATCTTCGTGATAAGCTGCAACTCCATCAATTTGAAATAGCTCACTTCCTGTTGTTATTGGTGAGAGACTATATGTTTGGTTATTATTTACTATTGCTAAAACAATTAGAAAAACTACTAGAGCTAAAACAGAATAACTGCTTATTAGAATAAGGAGTTTATTTTTCTTTTTAATTGTTTCTCCTTCTAGAATAGTATTTATATCAACATTAAATTCTTCACTTATTTTTTTTAATAACTCAATATCAGGAATCCCTCTTCCATTTTCCCATTTAGATACAGCTTGGGAAGTAACATTTAACCGCTCAGCTAGTTCTAATTGTGTCATCTTATTCTTTTTTCTTAATTGTAAGATGAATTTTCCTATTTTCTCTTGATCCATTTAATACTACCTACTTTCTGTATATATAATTATATATACTTATACAAGATATTTCAATCTTTATTTTTGATTAAATAATCAAGTAGGATACTTCTAGTTGATTTTCTCATTGTCTTGTCTTTAATATGTTGTTTTATTTCTTCTATAGTAAAGTATTTAGCATACTCGACTTCTTCTTTTTGATAAATTAAATCATCAAGATTAATATCTTTTTTCAAATAGAATACATCCCATAGTTGATTTTTTGTTTTAAAACTTTGAAATAGGGTTATATCTTCTTTATTAATATTTATTCCGAGTTCTTCTTTTGTTTCTGAAATAATACACTCTAATGTTGTATGCCCTGCTTTTACATGTCCTCCAGTTAAAGCTATTTCACTGTCTTTATGATGAGAAGTTTTTTGAAGAAGAAATTCTTTATTGTTATTTTCAATAATTATAACGGCTAATAAATAGTATCCTTCTGTTATTTTTTCTTTCAAATCTTCGGTTCTTAATATTGTTTTATTAAGACTTACTCTATTCTCGTCATATAATTCCAAATATTCTTCTGCCATTAGCTCTCCTTTATTTGATTTCAAAAATACCTTCAACATAAGTTGGATTAGTTATTTCTAAAGAAATGTTTTTTACTAACCTATAATTCCCTGGTTCTAGCATTCCATAAGTTCCTTGAATATCTACTGAATCTATTTTACTAGATTGTGGTTCTAAATAGAAAAGTGGTTGATTAAAATTCAATGCTAGTGGTGGATTTAATTCATACCAATCTCCATCTATATTTATTTCTATAAAAAATTCCATTCCGTATTCATAAGTGTTGGTTAAACTGTTATTAGTTAATTCATAATCAAGATTAGTTTCTTCTTGATATATATCCATTACTGTTAGTGCGACTTCACTAGATATTACTTCTTTAATAGAGATTTCTCCAATCGTTGATTTTTTTTCTTCTTTTATGTACTCAATATTATAATTATCTAAATCATTAATAGTTATATCATATGGAAATACTTCATCAAATGATTTAGTAGTACCATCACTGTATTCAATTAGTATTTTATCCTGTTTTATACAGTTAAAATAGTAAATGTATTCACTATCATCATAAAAATATTCTAATGCCTCAGCACATGGTAATTGTTCTTGTTCTACTCTATCGATTATGCCAATTACAGAAATATCACTTTGGTCATTTCCCTTTTCTATACCAAAAAGATAAAACCAACTTTTAAAATCAATCTTACTATTTGGTAAGATACCTGCTTTGTGAGATATACCATTATTTAAAGTCATACGATAACCTAAACCAATATATTCTGCGTCATCGCTACCATCAAGTAAAACCATAAAAATAGGCATCTTATCATCCTTCACTAAATTATAATCAATAATAGCAAAAATACTAGATACAGATACTATGATACCAATAATTATCGTTGTGATTTTTTTGCTTTGTGGTTTTATTTCTTTCTTTTTATAAAAGACGATTAAATCTACGACTAAATAAAACATTATAAAAAGAGTGTGTATAAAGTATGGGTCTATTATGTTACTAGATGATCTAATACTTATGATAAATGATAAAACAAGTGGGATGATAGTAATTATACTAGCTAAATTTTTCTTTTTATATAGAAGAATACTACTTATCCAACTTGTTATCATTAGAAGAAATGCCATTCCTGTCATCATGGTAATATCACTTGCAATAACTAAAATATTAATAAGGGATATGATAATTGCGGGAATAGTATAAATGTTAAAGATTGTTTTTTTATTTATTTTCATTTTCATAAAATGCCTTTCATATATTACATGTTATTTTTTAATTAATTTTTTAGAAGTTATTTCATACTTTGATTTTAACACTTCAACTATTTCTTTTGGCGTTAATTTTCCATTTTGTTGTAGTTCCATTAATTCATTAGCTAGAAAGTCAACACAATCATACGACTGCATTTCTTTTAGTGAATTATTCAATTCATTTTCATAGCCGATTAAATAAGATGTATCTAAACAAGATTTTGGCAACATACCAAAGAGATCGCAACACTTTAAACAAGCGTAATGAATCATAGTCGTATCTTGGTGGTTGCTAGTTTCTAAAAATAACAAAGGTGTATTACTATCACAATCATTACAACTACACTTAGCTTGGTTGTTCATTTTATTCTCGCATATTTTAGAGATAATTTCCTCTTTGATATAGACATCAAAAAAACATTTTTTCTCTTCGGCTATTAACTTTTCACCGACTATTTCATTTAATTCATAGCTGGTTACACCTTTTTTTAACATAATGTTGTACCCACCTGATTTAATTGGTGCACAAGTGAAATATGTAGAGTTGTTTTCTAATAGACTTGATAGTTCATTTATTTGAGGGGATAGATTTAGTTCAATTCCTAGTCTTTTTGCTTTGTTATTAACTAATTTTATATATAATTTTAATTCATTATCTCTTAGTTTTCTTTTTTCAATTATCTCAGGCAAAGAATTACAGTTAAGCATAGAAAAGAGACACGATACTATATCTTCTATACTATAGTTTTTCATTTCCCTCTCCTTTTTTTGACTTATATCCTATTAAGATTCCGATAAAAGATATTAAACCATATCCAAATATGTATATCAGGGCTGTGTAATTATAAAAAAGAAAAATAGTGGGAGCAAATAAAACCGATATACTTAAAGGATAAATCCAAGTAAATGAATGCCTCATACCATATATTATTCCTGTTGTGAAGCATATTATAGGTAACATAATCAGCATTACTAGAATAGCACTTGTTGTTTCTTTAGCAAAAATAGGAAGCAGGTAAAAAGAAATTGTATTGATAAGTAAATATGGAATTAACTTAATATTTTGTTTCATAGTTATTCTCCTAGTTTTAATATATCACATTTATAGAAAAGTTGCCTATAGAAATTTGATATTATTTCACCTATTTTTACAAGATAACTGAGATTATAAATTTTCTAGTACTTCTGTCATTTTTTTATCATAATTTTTTTTGAATTCTGGATCGCTGTGTAGTTTTTTTTCTATAATTGCACCATACATATCTTCAGGATATCCAGTTATATTGCATATATTTTTAAATTAGGTCATTTCTTCTAATGCATTTGTAGAATTTTGATATTCTATTTCAACATAATTTCCAATCACATCGAATTTATCAATAAAAATATCTAAACTTTTATATTTTCTTACTTCCCTATCTCTTTTTAAATATAGTCCCGGTTGTAGATTCAATAGAGCTAAAAATTTTACAGCACTACTAATAGAATCTAGGTTAATGCTACCTTCTAAACAAGTACTGTCATTATCTTCATACTTTTTAATTTCTAACGTTGTTTTATTTCCTTTTTGCCTAATTCTTATGATGTATTTATATAAATCATATAAATTTTTTCCATTTTCATAAAAGCTCACATCTAGTGTTTCCATATTTTTTATGTATGGTTCTGTAACTTCTAGTACTTTTATTAATTGTTCATTATTTATTTCAAATCTTTCTTCTTGTTCTAGCATATTTTTTTGTTCCTTTCTTATAATTTTTATAATATATTATTTTTTTTATAAATTTTGACTAAATTATTTTCTGTTATATTTTTTTTAATTAAAAATTCTGAATCTGTTATTTTTTTTCTACTAACTTCTAACAGAAAAAATTTTAGTCTATTTAGTGATTCTGCGATTGCATATAAATCTTCAACAGAAATATTATTTGTTATTATTGAAAGATCACTAGTTATTTTTGCTTTTGTTATTAAGTCTTTAAACTTATTGTAAAACGGAGTAATTGCATTTCTAAGGATTCCATGCGTACTAAAATCAAAATAATTATCCCTCCATAATTCATTTGGCTCAAGTATATATTTTTTATTAGTTCTAAGCTTTTCAATAATTTCTATCGTTTGCATGTCAACGATAGTTTCGTCAAATATTTCTAGATGTAGCAAATTTTTATTATATGAATTTCTTTTTGAAGCTTCGCATTTGTTATTACTTATATTATTGTATTTAGAAGGGTTATTCGCAAAGGACATTAAAAATCCTATGTTAAATTTCGAACTATTAACCGATTTTGCATCTATAATGTGAATAAATTCGTGAGTTAAATAATAGTCCACTAATCCTTGTATACTAGGTTTTTTAGAAAAGAATAACAAAGATTTAAACTCACCATCGAATATACCATGACTAGTTGTTATTTTTCTCGAATCACTTACTAAATTACTTAGTCTCGGTATCATTATCTCTTTTTTATCATCAAATAACGAATTCATAAAAGTTGTAGTTTCGAAATTTACTAAATCGATATTTCCTTGATTTATACATTTGTTATCATATGAAATTTTTGATTCTATATAATTATATAATACAACTTCTAATTTATTTATTCTTTCATTAATTATAGTCTCATATTCACTGTATTCCTCAACTAATACATCTCTTAACCTTTCTTTTATATATTCTATGTTATTCATAAAAAACCTCTAAAAAGATTATATCACTTTTTACTTATATTTAAAACTATTCCTATACTTGCGAGTGATATTAAAAGACTTGATCCTCCGTATGATAAGAATGGAAGAGTAACCCCGGTTACTGGAATCATACCTATTACTACCATTAAATTTAGTACTGTTTGAAATAATATTTGGAAGATTAACCCGAATGCTAAGTATTTAGCAAAGTTGTTTTTAGCATTAAGTGCTATTTTTATAC
>CAYJHB010000017.1:0-8290 GCA_964370105.1 uncultured Muribaculaceae bacterium
AATGATTCAAGTAATCAAGATAGCTCGTCTAGTGAAGATAATGATTTGGATAACATGGAAGAACAATCTACTCAAGATAATCAAAATGATGATATGGATAATTCTATTGATAATGATTCAAGTAATCAAGATAGCTCGTCTAGTGAAGATAATGATTTAGATAACAGGGAAGAACAATCTACTCAAGATAATCAAAATGATGATATGGATAATTCTGTTGATGAGGATTCAAGTAATCATGATAGATCTTCTAAAGAGAGTAATGACAATTCATCTAACGAAGATAATGATTTAGATAACAGGGAAGAACAATCTAATCAAAATAATCAAAATGGGAATATAGATAATTCTATTGATAATGATTCAAGTAATCATGATAGATTTTCTGAAGGTAGTGATGATCGTTCATTTAATGAAAATATAAATGATGAGAAAAGTTTATTAGAAAGACTTAGAAATAAATTACAAGAATATGCTGATAAGAAAAGTGATTTGGAGAAATCTATTGGTAGTAACGAGAAGAGTGAAGTAGTTGAATCTGTTGAAGAGGATTATGAATTAAGTGATAAGACTAATAAGTTTCTTGATGAACTTAAAGAACTTCCTTCTTTTGAAAATAGAGATAGAGCTCCTGGTTATTCTGTTGATTCTAATGGTGATAGTGAAGTTCCTGATAGTGTAATTAGAACATTAATATCCAAGTTTTTAAATCAGAGATTTTGTAAAAGTAATACTGATTTAAATGTGAGGAGTAATTCTTTAGAGAAAGTAGATGGTTTTCATAAATGGAATGTTAAAGATGTGGTTGTACATTTAAAAACAGAACAAATCACTAAAGTACTTACTGATAAACATGGTTTTCAATATGCTGATGGTAGTCATGAGAGTATACCTTTGTCATTTTATTTTGATTTATCTGGTAGTATGGCTAGTTATTCTAATATGTTAGCAGTTATGGCAATTGAGTTACTTAAGAAGAATGTTAAAGTATTAGTAGGTTTTAATGAGAGAATTGATTTGCAAATTAACAAAGTTAAAAAAGATATAACTGTTAAGGAGTTAGTTTCTTTATTTGGACAAGTTGATTATTATCATGATTCTAATATAACTAAGCATCCTAAAATAGATTTTACTTTAGTTAATAGAAATATAGATAATTATTTGATAAGTAAGAAGGCAGAAAAATGTGTTGTTTTTTCTGATTTTGATGCGATCAAGGAAGTGAGTAATTTATCTAATTATGCTCAAGTATATTTATTTTGTTTTAGAGCTTATTATACTTCTAAAGATTTAAATAATTATGGTTATAATGGTTTTTCTTATAAAGTTGATGATATAAGTGATATAGAAAAAGGTTTAATAAAAGTTAATAGTAAGAGATTTAAGAGTCTTTGTTATGCTGATAAAGAAGGGAAGTAAGTATTATGAGTAAAATAACAATAGAAAATATTAATAAACAGTTAATGGAGTTTGGTTATTATGCAGAAGATGAATTAATATATGATGCTTTTAATGGTCTTTTGATGTTTGATAATAATAGTAATATAGGGCAAGATATTTATGCTTTATGTTTAGAAGGACCTCCAGGTGCTGGTAAAACTGAGTTTGCTAAAGTGTATACGCGTATGGCAAATGAGTTCTTTTCTAATGATGTTGAAATGGTTGATTATCAATGTGATGCGACTACAGGTAAGACTGAGTTATTTGAAGATATTAATATAAGTGCTGCTATTAGTGGTGATGCTGAAAATGTTAATATACCTGGTAAATTAGTAGAAGCTATTAAGAAGGTAAATGATGGTAAAAAAGTTGTTTTATTTATTGATGAGTATGATAAAGCAAGAGAAGAGACTGATGCTTTCTTATTACAATTTTTACAATCAGGTAAGATTAATTCTACGCAGCATGGTGACTTAGTTATAGAAGATAAATATAAGAGTAATTTACAAGTTATATTATGTAAGAATGATATGAGAGAAGAGTTATCTGGTCCACTATCTCGTCGTATTAGAATATTAAGACTTGATTATATGAAACCTGAAATATTTGGTAAAGTTGCTACTAGAGTGTTAGTTACTGATAAAGTAGATAAAGTTGATGCCGGTTTAATGAATTTGGTATTACTTATGTATGATGAAGTTTATAATAATAAAGAAGTATATGATAGATTGCCATCTTGTTCTGAAATGTTAATTGCTATTCAAGATGCTGATAGATTATTAAAAAGAGCGAATGCACCTAGAAATATAATATATAATACAATAATTAGAAATATGTTTAAAAACATTGATGATATTAAGACTTTTGAATCTAAAATTAATAATGGTAGACTTAAAACTACTATTGAAGAAATGAGAAAAGTAGAGAAAACAGAGAAATTTGATGTTAATTCTATTATTAAGGAAAATATATTCCCAGAAGAAACAAAAAATCTAGCTGCTAAGTTTTTAGAAATGGATAATCTTATTAATTCTTATAGTGAAAAGTTTTCTAATTCATTAAGTGAAGTTCAAATGCAGAATAATTCATCTATTAAACTAGGTGATGGTCAGTTAGTTAGTCAAGGTAACAAGAATATTGCTAGAAACTTTAATGATGAAAATGAATATGTTAAAAGAGGTGTTAGTATTTTAGATATTACTAATCGTGAATGGACTGAAGTGGGTAGTGTTAGTATGAGTTCATTTGATCATTATGGATTTGTAAAACAGTTATCTAAGACTGCTTCGAACCTCGATATTATCATTTATGAAAATGGTATTTTAATTGAATCAGTAGAGGATTATAAATTGGCTGTTTTTGCAAATAGTGATAAGAGTGGTAAATTACTTCCATCTTATACTTTTGTAGCGAATAGTCATATTTTACCTGCTACTTCAATTGAAGATATGTCTTGTTTTGCTGATGCGATGAGTGAATATAGTGAGGGAACTGCTAATATTAAAGAAACTGCTAAATTAGAAGTTGATGCACTTGTTTATAACAATGTGGACTTAAGATTAGGAGAACACTCTGAATTAATGGATGTTTATAAAGTGTTAGTAACTGGTGAAGCAAATATTAATAGTTTGATAGATGACGCACGTTATACTGATATTAAAGAAATATTGAAAATTAGTGATTCTTTGAGAAATACTACTGATGAAAGTAAGATGATTAAATAGAAAATTAATTTATTTACTTAATAAATAGTGAGTGCTATAATATAATTAATTAAGGAGTTTTGACGTATGTTTTGTGAAGAATGTGGTGCTAAAAATAAAAAAAATGCAATTTTTTGTGAAGAGTGTGGGCATAATTTACAAGGAAAAGTAAAGGAAGAAAAAAAGAATACTAAGCAAGAATTGGTAGTTGAAACAGTCAGTAAGAAACCTAAAAATAAAATAGTAGATAAGACTGATAATGTAACTGAAGTGAAACCTGTTGATTCTTCTCCTAAAAATAAATCTAATATTAAATTATTATTAATTATTATTATTTCTATCGTAGTAGTTATTATTTGTTTATTAATATATGGCTTTATTTCTACTAGTCCTGAAAGTGTGACTAAAAACATCTTAAATGCTTACTCATATAATGATTATGAAATGATTTATGATTATGTTGATGTTGCAAATGAAGAATTTACTGGTAAAGAAAAGTTTTTAGAAGAGTTACCTGAAAAGTATGATGAACCTGAATTTGAATATAAAATATTAGAAACTGAAATTGATGGTAATAGTGCAATAGTTGAGTATAGGATAGATGATGATATCTATGAAATTGAACTAAAGAGAGATGGAAATAAACTTTTAATATTTCCTAATTGGACTTTAGAAATAGATGGGATTGTTGAAGAAGATTTTGAGATTTATGCTATTAAGAATTCTAAAATTAAAATAGATGGAATTGATATTGATAAGTATTATGATGATAAGTTATCTGATGAATACACTGATGTTTATGTTATTGATTATATGCTTAGTTCAGCAGTTTATGAGATTGAAGTAGAGTATCCATTTGGGTTTATGGTTGAAGAAGATTTTACTCCTTATGGAGATCTTGATTTAACTTATTTTGATGAAGATGATATTGATACAGAAACAGAAGAAAAAATAGTAGATGTTAGTGTTTCTTATATTAATGAAATATATGAAAATATTAAGCAATATAATTCTTGGTCTGATATAGAAGATAATTATAAATTAGACTTTGAAGATGACTATGAGGCAATATTTGATAATATTACTAATTATTATGTACTTGATGATGTTACGGTGATTGATGCGAAACTAGAATATTTATCATTTGATGATGGGTTATTAGAAGTTACATTAGATGGTAGTCTTTTGTATGAAGCTAGTTTTGATTTTGATAGTAGTGATAAGTTTAGTGGGGAACGCACTGATTTATACTTTGCTATATATTTAAAATATGATGACGGGGATTATGACTTGGCAGGTATAGATTACTTACCTAGTTATTTCCCTAGTAATTAAGAGGAGGAGAGAAAATGGCAAAATTTTGTTCGAAATGTGGTAAGAAATTAGAAGATGGAGGGAAGTGTGCTTCATGTGCTAGTGTTAGTAGTAATAGTAATATTGGTGAAAATTTATTAGGAATACTAAAAGGTTTCTTTATTAAACCAATTACAACAGTAAAAGAATATGCGACAGAAAATAATTTTTATGTAGGATTAATTCTTTTAGGCGCTGCATCTATTATGTTTGGTATTATGTATGCGGCTGTTTTTGGTGCTTTTATTAGTATGCTTTTTGGAAGCTTTGGAAGCTTTTTTCAACCGGATTGGTTTCCATTATTTTTACAAGGAACTTTTTTAGCAATATTATTTTATGCAGTATTTGTATTTGGGATTTTCATTACACTTACAAAAGTATTTAAACAAAAATATAGTTTGCAAAAAGCTGTTGCTTTAGTTGGTACTGCTGCAATGATTAATTTTGGATTTTGTTTAGCAGCTTGGTTATTTTCGTTCTTTTCAGGACAATTAATGACATTTGCATTGTTTATCAGTCTTATCTTATTTGCATTTAACTTATATAGTGGAATGAAAATAAATGATAAAGTTAAAGAGAATAATATCTTTTTAGCATTAGGTTCTATGTATGCAGTTTTATGGATTGTATTAATTATTTATTCACAAATAATTATGTAGAATAAAAGAAGTTATCGTTGTGATAGCTTCTTTTTTTGTTATTTATTTATACTTGCTTTAATAAAGGAATCAAATAGGGGATGTGGCTTGGTTGGTCTACTTTTAAATTCAGGATGAAATTGACAAGCAATAAAGTGTTTGTGAGTTGGTATTTCTACTATTTCCACTAATTCTACTTTATCATTTATTCCTGAGAAAATCATTCCGTTCTCTTCAAGTTGCTTTTTATATTTATTGTTAAACTCATAACGGTGTCTATGTCTTTCTTGAATTAGACTGTCTTTATATGTTTTTTCAGCTAAAGTATCTTTTTTTATTTTACAACCATAGTTACCTAATCTAAGTGTACCGCCCATATTATGAATTGACTTTTGGTCAGTCATTAAATCTATAATTGGTTCAGTTGTTTCTTCGTTGAATTCAGTAGATGTGGCTTTTGTTATACCACATACATTTCTAGCAAATTCAATAACAGATATTTGCATTCCTAAACATATTCCTAGGAAAGGAATATTATTTTCTCTTGCATATTGACAAGCTTTTATTTTACCATTAATACCTCTAGTACCAAAACCTCCTGGTATTAATATACCTTTTGTATTTTTGAACACTTCTTTTAGATCAGTATCATTTTCTAACTCTTCGGAGTTAATCCATTTTATTTTGATTTTAGTATTATATTTATATCCAGCATGTTTTAGAGATTCTTTAACTGATAAATAGGCATCTTCTAATGATATGTATTTTCCTACAAGTGCTATTTCTATTTCATCTTTTAAATTATCTACAGTATGTATTAAATCTTTCCAATATTTCAAATTACTTTTTTTGTTATCTAAACTGAATTGTTTTAATATAATTTCTTCTATATTTTGACTATGAAAATTAATTGGTATTTGATAAATGTTTGGTACATCTACTGCTTCAATTATATTTTCTTTTGGAATACTACAAAATAATGATAATTTAGTTTTTACGTGTTCATCTAATTCAATAGATGATCTAGTTACAATTATATCTGGTTGAATACCTAGTTTTCTTAATTCAATTACACTATTTTGAGTTGGTTTAGTTTTCAACTCATTTGATCCATATAAATAAGGTATTAGAGTTGTATGAACAAATAAACTATTTTCTATACCAACTTCCATTCTAAACTGTCTTAGACTTTCCATCATTACTGATGATTCTATATCCCCAACTGTACCACCTATTTCAGTTAGAATGATATCTGCTTTAGATGAAGATGCTGCTTCGTATATTTTATTTTTTACTTCATTTGAGATATGAGGAATTATTTGTATAGTAGCTCCTAAGTAATCTCCTCGTCTTTCTTTTTCGATAACAGATGAATATATTTTTCCATTTGTTATATTAGAAGTATAGTTTAGTTCTTCATCGATGAATCTTTCATAATGACCTAAATCTAAATCAGTTTCACAGCCGTCAGCTGTAACAAATACTTCTCCATGTTGAATAGGATTCATTGTTCCTGGGTCAACATTCATGTAAGGATCGAACTTTTGCATGAATACTTTATAACCTTTGGCTTTAAGTAATAGAGCAATAGATGATGCGGTTATTCCTTTACCAAGTCCAGAACAAACTCCGCCCGTAATAAAAATATATTTAGTCATTTTAACACCTCCTAATGATTATATATACATTTATCATTATAACAAAGTGACTAATATATGACAATGACAAGACATTTATTAGACATTAAAAAAAATATATAATATACTTAGGGTGGTGAAGAGTATGAAAGTGATTGTAACAGATTTAGATGGAACATTGTATTGTGATAATATTACAATGGAAGAAAATAAGAAAAGTGCTGATATATTTAGAGAGAATGGTAATCTTTTTATTATGGCAACAGGGCGTAATTTAACATCTTTACTTAGTGTGATTGAATCTTTCCATTTTACATTTGACTATTATATATGTAATGATGGTGCTAAGATATATGATAAAGATTTAAATATTATATATGAGAGTTTTATTGATGTTGATGTTGTAAATAGAGTAGTTTCTTTAATTAATGATGATAATTGTATACTAGATTGGCAACTTGATGATGGTATTAATTATTCTAAAGATATTACGTCTAAAATAGTGGCGATTAATGCTCCAATTGTTGATTATAATGAAGCAAAAAAATTATTAAAAGATGTTCTTGGTGATGTTAGTGAAGTTAGAGGATACTTGAGTAGATATTATATTAATTTTTTAAATAAAGTAATTAATAAAAGTACTGCGATTAAAGTACTTGAAAATAGACTTAATATAAACAAAGAAGATATTTATACAATAGGTAATGATGTGAATGATGTCGAGATGTTAACTGATTATAAAGGTAGTAAGATGAATAATAGTGTAGACGCATTTGATGTTTTGAATATTGAGAGTTATGAGAGTGTTAAAGATTTGATTGAAGAAATTTCTTAGATTAAGTCTTTTTTTTTGACATATTATTAAATATGGATAATTTTGTTTTAGAGTTAATGAATGATTTTGGATATTTAGGAATGTTTTTAGGGATGGTTTTAGAAGCTGTTATAATTATTATCCCTAGTGAATTGATATTAGCTACTGGTGGCATATTAGCATCTCATGGGATATTTTCTTTTTGGGGAGCTTTTATTATTGGGTTACTTGGTAGTGTGTTTTGTGCCATTGTACTTTATTTTATAGGATATTTTGGAGGGCTCGCTTTTACTGATAAATATGGGAAATATATATTTTTAAAAAGTGAAGATTTGAAGAAAAGTGATAGTTGGTTTAATAAATATGGGTTATGGGCTGCTTTAATAGGTAGGAATTTTCCAATTATTAGAACTTTAATATCATTACCTATGGGTATTATGAAAGCTCCATTTTTTAAGTTTGTGTTATATACATTCCTAGGTAGTGTTCCTTGGACTTTCGTCTTTGTTTATGTCGGTTATGTTTTAGGTAATGGGTGGGTAATACTTAGTGAATATACCTCTAAATTAAAAATTCCTATTAGAATAATTGTTGTTATTTTGGTAGTTAGTTTTGTTTATAAAAAAGTCAGACATTTGTATGTTAAGAAAAAAAAGTTGCATTAATTTTAATATTATATTATAATCATAAGTCTATGAAAGGAAG
>CAYJHB010000017.1:8390-17710 GCA_964370105.1 uncultured Muribaculaceae bacterium
TGATTTTAATTGACAAATAAAGTGTTTTATGGTATAATTTGGAACATCTTTGAGGGGGATATATGAAAGATTTAAAAGTATATTCATTAATGATTGATAAAGAGAGTACTAATTATATTTTAATTTATAAAACACCAAATGATTTGAGAAAGAAAAAAATCGAAATAACAAAAGATAATTATGTTGTTATTTTGAAAAAGTTGGATGAACTTTCGGATAAAGATGATAGTAAAGTTATAGATGTTGTTCTGGGAATAGCTGGTGTGTCTGCAGTTGTTTGTGCTGCTGGCTCTTTTGCTATTAGTACTATGAATCCTATTTCGCAATCTGATCCTACTTTAACGTTGGCACAATCTATAGCGAATTTAGGTATATATACATCGATTGGTGTATTAGGTCTTTCTGGTTTAGCACTTTATCGTCAATCTAGACCAGAACGTTATTCTAATATGATAAAGGGAGAAGTTTATAATAAGGGATGGGTTGTTCCTAATTATGATAATACTAATGATAAAACATTTGTTAAATAAAAGTATATTTTGGTATACTTTTTTTCTTTTTATATAAATACTAGTCAAAAGTGAAAATATGTGATATAATCAACTAGCGATTTAAGGAAGTGAAATTATGAAAAAAAGAAATATTGCAATTATTGCACACGTTGACCATGGTAAAACAACATTGGTTGATGAAATTTTAAAAAGTTCAGGGATGTTTAGAGAAAATGAAGATATGTCTAATGCTTCAATGGATTCTAATGCTTTGGAAAGAGAAAGAGGTATTACTATATTAGCTAAGACAACAGCCTTAGATTATAACGGATACCGCATTAATGTTATGGATACTCCAGGTCATGCTGACTTTGGTGGAGAAGTAGAAAGAATCATGAATATGGTTGATGGTGTTTTACTAGTAGTAGATGCTTATGAAGGACCTATGCCACAAACTAGATTCGTACTTAAGAAAGCACTTAATAATGGTTTAAAACCAATTGTTGTTATTAACAAAGTTGATAAACCTAGTGCTAGATGTCAAAAAGTAGTTGATGAAGTACTTGATTTATTGATTGAATTAGGTGCTGAAGATGACCAATTAGATTTTGATGTAGTTTATGCATCAGCTTTGAATGGGACTTCTAGTTTAGATAGCGATGTATCTACACAAACTCCTGGTTTTACAGAGTTATTAGATTTAATCATTGCAGAAATGCCATCACCTAAAGGAGATGTAGAGGCTCCGTTACAATTCCAACCTGCATTGCTTGATTATAATGATTTTGTTGGTAGAATTGGTATTGGTAGAGTACATAACGGGAAAATCAAAGTTAATCAAACAGTTAATTGTATTAGATTAGATGGATCTGTTAAACAATTTAGAGTTCAAAAATTATTTGGTTTTTATGGACTTAAGAGAATTGAAATAGAAGAGGCAGAAGCAGGTGATATTGTTGCGATTGCTGGTCTTGCTGATATTTCAGTTGGAGAAACAGTTTGTAATGCTAATGATAATTTACCGCTTCCTAAACTTTATGTTGATGAACCAACATTACAAATGACTTTTGGTATTAATACATCTCCTTTTGTAGGAAGAGAAGGTAAAATACTTACTCCTAGTAAAATAGAAGAGCGTTTATTTAAAGAAATGCAAAAAGACGTTAGTTTAAAAGTTGAGAATAATGATAGTGAATCTTGGTTAGTTGCTGGTAGAGGAGAACTTCACTTAGGTATTTTAATTGAAAATATGAGAAGAGAAGGTTATGAATTACAAGTTTCTAAACCTAAAGTTATTATTAAAGAAGAAAATGGTGTTAAAGTTGAACCTTATGAAGAAGTTCAAGTTGAAGTACCAGAAGACTGTGTTGGTAGTGTTATTGAGCAATTAGGTACTCGTGGTGGTATTATGGAAAGTATGCAAAATTTCGAAAATCAAGTTAGATTACTTTATACTATTCCTTCTCGTGGACTTATTGGATTTATGACTGAGTTTATGACTATTACTAAGGGTTATGGTATTATCAATCATACTTTTAAAGAGTTTAGACCTTTTGAAAATATTGTTATTGGAGAAAGAAAACTTGGAGCATTAGTATCTATGGAAAATGGTCAAGCTACTGCTTATAGTATTGGTAACTTAGAAGACCGTGGTTCTATGTTTATTGAACCTGGTACTGAAGTGTATGAAGGTATGATTATTGGTGAGTGTAATCGTGATAATGAACTTGCAGTTAATGTTGTTAAAGGTAAACAATTAACTAATATGCGTGCTGCAGGTAGTGATAATACTGTTGTATTAAAAAGACCTCGTCCAATTACTTTAGAGTATGCCATTGAATGGATTAATTCTGATGAGTTAGTTGAAGTAACTCCATTATCAATTAGACTTAGAAAGAAAATATTAAATGAAAATGAAAGAAAAAGATCTAGAAAGTTTGACTAGTTCTTTTTTTTGTCGTTTATTTTACAAAGTTGTGTCTGTTGATATGGAATTTTGATCAAATTGATGATATACTTGTAAGAGGATGGAGGATTACATGAAAAAGTTGATATTTAGTTTAGTATTTTTATTCATTTGTTTTATTTCATTTTGTCCTTCTGAAGTAGAAGCATTGACAGTTAGTGAAATTAGTGGTCTTAATTATTGTGGTAATAACACTTATACTTATGGTGAGGCAATGACTGATGGATCTTTTCGTTTTATTTCTTGCCATGGTAATTATAATGATGCTTTGAATGTAATGAATTCTACACCTTTGGATAATGGAATTATTTTAATTAGGCAAAATGATGTTACTTCTATATATGATGCGAAGTATGCATTATTAGATTTAACTGGAAATGGTACTAAAACAGGTAGTAATATTACTCATTATTTTGCAGATAATACTACGACAATGGATCAATATGATGTTCCTGTTGTTAATTATATGAATCATGCTCCTGCTTATGGGAGTACTGATGGAGCTTATTTAGGATTGTTTGAAAGACATAGATCGGCTAGAGTAATGGTTAATAATTTTAAAGGATATGTTATTTTCTCGGGTTATTATAGTGGTGTTTGGGAAAATGATTATCGTATAGTACCGTTAGCTTGGGTTAAATCTAGTTCTTATTATCATGTAGATAATGATAATATTTGGCATTGTTCTGTTAATAATATTAGAGTTGATAATGGTGCTTCTTCGTGTCGTTCAATTGGGCCTAAACCTAGTATGCTTAATAACGGAACTTATTATAGTTACGATGGTAAATATTTTTATACTGATTTAAAGACAATGCTTAGTGATTATAAAGTTAATCAATATAGTAATGCGGTTAATGCCGGAAATGTTTACTATAATTATTATATGTATTTGCCACATCGTTCTAAGAGTACTTATTCTAGTGCTGATATAAATAAATATTTTCGTGATTTAGGTTATTGGGGAACAGTTCCTGGAGCGAATAGTAATTATAAAGCTGCGAATACTTCGCAATTATATGGTTCTGGTAATTATTTTTATAGTTCTCAAGAAATATATGGAACTAATGCAATGTTGATGTTGGCAGTTAGTCGTAATGAAACTGGACATGGACGGAGTAGTTTAGCTGTTACTAAAAATAATGGATTTGGACATAATGCCGTTGATAGTGATCCTTCTGTGAGTGCAAATAAATACGCTAATTTTGCTAGTAGTATATATGCTCATGCTTATTCTTGGATATCAGGATATGCTAATCCTAGTGATTGGCGGTCATATGGGTCAATTGTTGGTAATAAAGGTGTTGGTATGAACATTAAATATGCATCTGATCCTTACTGGGGAGAGAAAGCTGCAATGTTTTATAAACAAATTGATGCTCATTATGGATATCAAGACTATGATTATTATCAACTTGCTGTATCTAATCATTGGATGGAAGCTAAGGCTGAACCTAGTGGTAGTTCTAAAACAGTTTATAATTATAAGCAACATGATATGGGGATGATTCTTGTTGATGATGTTATAAATGAAGGAATTCTTTGGTATAAAGTTGTTAGTGAAGTTAGTTTGGATGCTAATAAAAATCAAATGGCTAATAGTAGTGAGTTCAACTGGGATGATTCTTATGTTTATGTTAGAGCTAGTGATGTTACTTTAGCTAATGTTGGTAAGAATGGATTTATTAGTCCTACTGATGTATATGAATATGTTGATAGTGAATATCGTTATTATTTTTATACTGAGAATGCTAAGGAAATGCCTAAGACTGCAGTTACTACTGTTACTAGTAATTATTATTATGATGCTGGTATGATGGAAGCTAGTAGTAGTGTTGTTTTAAAAGATAAATATGTTATGGTATATGCTGAGGCTAGAGATTCTTCTAATAATGTTGTGGCTTACTTAGTAACTTCTGATTATTATTATGATCAGCAATTATGGGTTCCAGCTTCATCAATAGCATTTGTGACATTGAACTATGGTTATAGATGGATTGATCAAGCATATTTGTATGAATCTATTTTTGTTACTACATCTTCTACTAGTACAGTTATTGGTCGTACATATAATGATGCTTTTTTACCAATAGTTGATACTAAATATATTGATGGTACTACATGGTATCAAGTTCCAGTTAGTTTGAATAGTAATACTAACTCTTATGGATGGGTTCGTTCAGCTAATGGTAGTATTAGTCGTATGGATTTTATTGAGGGCAAGGGAGCTAATAATGTTCCAGTATTATCAGTAGGGGATGTTACTTTAGTAGAAGGTAGTACTTTTGATAAAATGAGTGGGGTTAGTGCTAGTGACTTAGAGAATGGTGATTTGACTAGTTTAATTACAATTGAATCTGATAATTTAGATTTAAATACTCCTGGTACTTATCAAATTACTTATTCGGTAAAAGATTATGATAATAATGTAGTTACTAAGGTTCGGACTATTACTGTTATTGAAGACCAAGTTCCTGTTATTAATGCTAGTAATTTTAAAATTTTAATTAATAGTACTTTTGATCCACTTAGTGGTGTTAGTGCTAGTGATAAAGAAGATGGTACTATAAGTGTTAGTGTTACTACTAATACTGTTGATACTACTGCGATTGGTACTTATAAAGTTGTTTATACTACTACTGACAGTTTTGGGCATGTAGTTACTAAAGAAGTTGAAGTAGTAGTTGGGGATAAAGAGATAAGAGATAGTGTTTTCTATTTAGATTATATGAAGGATGTAAATGGAAAACTACAAATTAAAGGTTATAGTACTATAAGTGGAATTAATAACACTTTAAATACTGATATAACTTATACTATTGTTTATGAGGATATCAATGATGCTAGCTTAACTTATGAACAAGTTATTTCTCGTATTACTGATACTAATGATATGAGTAGACCTATATTTAGTAATGATGGTTTTGATTATACTTATTCTTGGTTTACTGGTAATATTGATTTAACTTTATTACCTGAGGGTAATTACCGTATGTATGTTGTTTCTGAAGCACCAAGTTATTATTCAAAAACATTAGTTACTAATAAACTTTATAAGGAACAAAGTACTGGTTTTAGTGGTGAAAAAGAAGTGTTTACACAAATTAATTTTTCTTCACGAACAGGAGAAATAATTTTGTATGTTAGAGATGAAGTTCTTGCTAATAAAACAGCTAATTATGACTATAATCAGTATGATACTTATCGTATTTGGGAATTTGAAAATGATTTATTAAATATTATGGGGCATACGGCTAGTTATGGTATGGATTTATCTAATCCAGATAATATTACAAGGTCTATTGTATTTGAAAATAAGAATACATATGATACTTATTCGTATGA
Organism: uncultured Muribaculaceae bacterium; assembly: GCA_964370105.1. Lineage (GTDB taxonomy): Bacteria > Bacillota_I > Bacilli_A > RF39 > UBA660 > CARZYU01. The sequence continues at coordinate 14,193 of CAYJHB010000017.1, forward strand.
CATAGGTAGTACTAATAGTGGTTTATATGATGTTTTCTTACCAGTTGATGATGGTTTATCAAAAAGTTATGCGTGGTATAATACTAGTATTGATCTTAGTACTATTCCAATTGGGGAATATGTTATTTATATTACAACTAGTTCTAATATTACTGATATAGCAGAATTAAGTGAAAAGCTTAGTAGAAACTTGGATGATGTTATTTTAGATATAAATAATAAGACGTATAGTTTTAATATTAATATGGATAAAGGAAATAGAATAGAGTTAATTGTAGAAGGGTAAAACCTTCTTTTTTTTGTAAAAAAAAATAGAAGCTTAGCTTCTATCTTACGATTGTTACAGTATAAGTATCACAGTGATTTAATCTTTGCATATCAATACTTCCGGCATTACATACTACTCCTGACGTTGCATCTGCGTTAGGACATGCTTCTACTATGTTAAAATTCCATTTTATTTGTGGAAAATAAGATGATAAGAATGATTGTGTTTGTGTACCTGTATTTCCTGGTTGGATATATACTAAAGTTGTTATGCTTGAATCACATGTTGGTGTTGGTGGAGTAGTTGTAGTATTGTTATTACTGTCATTGTTACTACTGCTACTACTACTTGTTGGTTTTGGTCCGTTACTTAGAGTAATAGATATCGATGTTCCACTAACAACTTCTGTTCCAACTGTTTTAGATTGATACATTGAGTAACCTTTTGTAGTTGTACTACTATAACTATATACATAGCTACAAGTGAATCCTTGGTTAGTACATATTTTATCAATTTCTGTTTTTGTTTTATTAATTAAATTAGGAATAGTAATAGCTTTACCATTTGAAATAGTTATTGTTACTGTTTCTCCAGTTTTTATAGTTTGTCCTGTTTCGTGAGAATAACTTACTATATTTCCTTGGGCTATATCATTATTAAACTCATAATTTTCTGTATACGGAATATTGTATTTAGTTACCCATTCTCTAAAGTCATTTACTGATTGAAATTCTTCCATTAGTAGTGGCCCTTTTGAGATAGTAACTTTAATTATTGTTCCTTCTTCAACAATGTCATCTTGTTTATAATTTGCTTCAATGACCATACCATCTTTAATTGTTTCGTGGTAATTATCAGTTATTTCTAATTTTAATCTTTTGCTTGTTGTCCATTCTATTAACTCATCTAAATTCATATTTGTTATATCAGTTATTGTTACTTCTATACCTTTTGATATAGTAAGGATAAACTCAGTGTTAGTTGGGCTAACAGTATCGCCATGAGTTACATTTTGATTAGAAACATTATTTTTAATTATTTTATCATCATAAGCATATTCGTAATTAATAGTAGTAACACCTTTTTGTTTTAATTTGAATGTTGCTTCAAATATAGATAAATCTTTTAAATTAGGCATTTCGAAATCAGCTAATCCTGCTTCTTCACCTATGGAGAAAGTCAATGTTAGAATATCATTTCTTCTCATTTCACCTGTATAACTTTGTTCGATAACAGTATCTTTTTGTTTACTTGATACGATGAAATTAACTTCGACATTACTTAAGTGATTTTGTTCAACAAATTCTAATACTTGTTGGTCAGACCATCCATTCATAATAGGGATAGTAACATTTTTCTCAGGATTAGGACCTTCTGATATAGTAATTGTTATTATTTCTTTATTATCTATTGTTTTAATATCTTGATAGATTACATGATAAATAGGAATGATATCACTATATTCATAGTTTTCAATTACTTCAACTTCTTTTTCACTAGCCCATGTTAATACTTCTGTGTATATTTGATTAGTGAAATTTGGATTAGTGTCAATTGCAAAAGAAACACCTAAAGTACCTACTAAAGTAAATACTCCAAATAATACTAGGGTAGTTGATCCTAGAGTACTATATATTTGTTTTTTATTGTCAAATGTATATAATACAAATAGACAAGTAAAGGCTAGTATTAGTAGGAGTGAAATAATATCGTTGATACTCTCACTTATATTGACTGTGATTAAAGTATAAACTAGACAAGTTATAATTGCAATGACTGCTGTTACACCTACTAATTTATGTAATTTATTGTTATCTTTCATTTTACACCTCTTGATTCTATTTAATTATAGCTTATTTTTATTATTTTATAAAGAAAAACAGTATAAAAAGTTATTACTTGTCGTAAAAATGTGGTACAATAAAGTAGGTGAAATGAATGAAAAAAAGATATATTTTTATAATTGGATTTATTATTGTTTTTGTAGATCAATTTTTAAAAATTTTAATTAGTGGAAATATAGTAGAAAATATTACTCTTATATCAGGGATTTTGGAAATTACGCTTACTCATAATTATGGAGCAGCTTGGGGGATATTTGAGGGAAATCAAATTTTTCTTATTTTGGTATCAGTAGTGGCTTTTGGTTTGATTAGTTTTTATATTAAAAAAAGAGATTCGTTGAAGTTATTAGAAATAATAGGTTATACATTGTTGTTAGGTGGATTAGTAGGTAATTTAATAGATAGAGTTATTTATGGGTATGTTGTTGATTATATATATCTTTTGTTTATTGATTTTCCAATATTTAATTTTGCAGATATGGCAATAGTAATTGGTGTAGGTTTATTAGTTATAGATATGATTAAGGAGGAATATTATGCATATAGAAGTAGAAAAAGAGGGAATTAGATTAGATCAGTATTTACAAGAGGAACTTAATATCTCGCGTAGTAAAGTTCAAAAACTTATTAAGGATAAACAAGTATTAGTTAATGATAAATTAGTTAATAATAGTTATTCAGTTAAATTAGGGGATGTTATTGTAGTTGATAATGAATTAAACTTTGAAATTAGTGTTGAAGCTGAAGATATTGCTTTAGATATAGTTTATGAAGATGATGATTTATTAGTTGTTAATAAGAAGAGTGGAATGGTTACTCATCCAGCCCCTGGTAATTATAGTGGTACTTTAGTTAATGCGTTGCTATATAGATTTAATTTAAGTTCTGATAAGATTAGACCTGGTATTGTACATCGTTTAGATAAAGATACATCAGGTGTAATGTTAGTAGCTAAGAATGATTTTACGCATGAGAAGCTTAGTAATATGATTAAAGATAGAAGTGTTAAGAGAATTTATGTTGCTTTAGTAAATGGTGTGATTAATCATGAGACTGGCACAATAGAGGCTCCAATTGGTAGAGATACTACTAATAGACAAAGAATGATGGTTACTGATGTTAACTCTAAAGATGCGGTTACTCATTTTAGAGTAATGCATCGTTACAGTGATAAAACATTAATAGAGTGTCGCTTAGAGACAGGGCGTACTCATCAAATTAGGGTGCATATGGCATATATAAATCATCCTGTAATAAATGATCCTTTATATAGTAATAAAAAAGCAACTGATTTTGGTCAGTTACTTCACTCTAAGAGAATAGAGTTTAATCATCCTAGAACTAATGAACTTCTTGTTTTTGAAACTGATTTACCTAGTGAATTTGCTACTTATTTAGAAGAGTTA
>CAYJHB010000018.1:0-12008 GCA_964370105.1 uncultured Muribaculaceae bacterium
CTTCATATCCTTGTGCTACTTCATGAGTTGCAAGTCCTGTTCCACATCTTGGACAATATGGCATTACTTTGTTTCCTTCGTAGAAGTATCCTTCTTCATACATTTTTTTTAGAATCCACCATTCTGTTTCAATGTATTCATTTTTATATGTTAAGTATGGATTTTTAGTATCGATAAATTGTCCCATTTTATTAGTTAAATCTTCAAAGGCATCTTCATTTAATCTAATACTTTTACGACATTCTTTATTAAAGTTATCTATTCCAAACTCTTCTATTTCTTTTTTTGTAGTAAAACCTAATTTCTTTTCAACATGGTTTTCTATTGGTAGGCCATGAGTATCCCAACCAATCTTTCTTACTACTCTTTTACCATTCATTGCTTGGTATTTACAGAAAGTATCTTTTAAGTTTTTTGATACCATGTGGTGTAATCCTGGGAAACCATTAGCAAAGGCTGGTCCATCATAAAAGACGAAGTTTTCACTACTACTTCTTTGTTTTAAATGTTTATCTAATGCATCATCAACTGATCCCCATGTCTTAAACACATTTGCTTCTGCTTCACTTATTTGACTTTTATCTAATTTTTTAAATTCCATATTATTCTCCTATTCATATAATTGTTTAGTATTTTCCTCTATAAAAGCAATTATTTCTTTCAATTTATTTTCTAATATTTTTTTGTCTATTAATTTTAACTTATATTCAGCGACTGTTGTCTGTGATAAACTTCTACTCATAGCGTATTCTACTACTTCTCTATCTTTTCCAGCGCATAATATAACACCTATACTTGGATTTTCATTCTTTCTTTTTTCTTGTCTATCTAAGGCTTCCAAATAGAAGTCCATTTTAGATACGTATTCTGGTTTGAATTTATCTATTTTCAGCTCAAAGGCTACTAAGCAAGAGAGTTCCCGATTATAAAATAATAAATCTATGTAAAAATCTTCTGATCCTACTTGTACTCGGTACTCTTCACCTACAAAAGTAAAATCTTTTCCAATTTCCAAGATAAATGACTTTAAATTAGATACTATTCCTTTTCTTAAGTCTTTTTCAGAAAATAATTCTGGTAGATTGAGAAACTCCAAACTATAACTATCTAGTATTTTTGTATTTGGATAATCATCTTCGTCTATTGTTTTCGTTAGTGACTCTGTTAATTTCCCACTAGACAATTGATATCTTTCATAATAAGCACTACTAATTTGTCGATCTAGTTCTCTTTTGGAATAGTTATTTCTAACAGATAATTTCAAATAAAACAGTCTTTCCTCTTTTGTTTTAGTTCTTGATAAAATTATTAAATTATTACTCCAACTCAATTGCGTCACCAACGGTGTCGCAATCTCATCGTCTTTATATACTGTATAAAAGCGAACCATTCTTTCTAAGTTTCTTTTGTTAAAACCTTTTATTTGTGGATAATTATCTTTAAATTTGATTGCTATGTTTTCAATAATTTTATCACCATATGATGTATTATATTTTAACTTATATATGTATTTGCCGACATCATAATAAAGTATAATATTTTCCTCATTAACTTTACGGTAAGCATTTATTCTTCTTTGTTCAAACATTTCTACTATCTTAGTAAAATTCTCTTCTATTTCTTTCATTCCAGTCCCCCTTTCTACAAAAAAAAACATCCTTAGAAAAGGACGAATTGCTCGCGGTACCACCTTAATTCATAGTTATTACTATGCACTCAATACTATAACGCGTTACCGAATTTATCTTATCCATAAACTACACTTGAAAGTGATTTTAAATAGTTACTCATATCAGTTTTCACCAAACACTGACTCTCTACAAATCATTTACTATTTACGTCTTTCGCATTTGTTTTAAATATATGTATATATAATATCATATTGTTTTTTTTATTTCAACTTTTTATTACTATCAATAGTTTTTTTTAAGTTTTTATTGAACAGTCCATAAGCGAAAAAAAATTTGCTATCATCAAACCTAATGCTTCAAAAGGAATAATATTATATTAAATAATTCTACTCTATGTACTGTAGCACTAATAGTGCTTGCTAATAATAAAGGCGAAAACGGGGCATACCATTGCCAACTAACTGTGGTGATACCTTGTATTTAAAAAAATGATAGTGTGAGTACAACCCAGCATCTAAATTGTTTAGCTGTATCCTTAAGTTGTTCTTTGTATTCATCTTTTTCATATTCATACCTATACTCTTTTTTTATTATTCACTTATATTTTTATTATGGAATTACTATTTGATAATAGATTTTTGAAAGGAAATTTGATATAATTTTTATTAGGGATGTGATTATATGAAAAAAAATGTATTAACAGGTTTAAGACCTACTGGGAATTTACACTTAGGTCATTACTTTGGAGCGTGTCAGAATTATTTAAAAGTACAGGATGAGTATAATACTTTTATTGAGATTGCTGATGTACAGGCTTTAACTGATAACTTTAATGATCCAGAAAAAGTTAGAAAGAATGTTTTTGAAGTTACTAAGGATTTACTTGCTATTGGACTTGATCCTAAAAAGATGAATTTCTTTATTCAATCAATGATACCAGAGATTGCTGAATTAACAGTATTCTATTCTAATTTAGTTACTGTTAATAGATTACAAAGAAATCCTACTATTAAAACAGAAATTGCTCAAAAAAAATATTTATTTGGTGCAGACGGTGAAGGTGTTACTTACGGTTTCTTAGGTTATCCTGTTAGCCAAGCTGCGGATATTACAGCTTTCAGAGGAGAAGTTATTCCCGTTGGTGAAGATCAATTACCTTTAATTGAACAATGTCGTGAGATAGTACGTAAATTTAATAATATTTATGGAGATACTTTTAAGGAACCTGAACATTTACTTACAAAAATTACTCGTGTTAAAGGATTAGATGGCAATGATAAAATGGGTAAAAGTTTAGGTAATGCTATTTATTTAGTAGATGATAGTGAAACCATTACTAAGAAGATAATGGGAGCTGTTACTGATCCTGATAAAATAAAAAAAGATGATATTGCAAATCCTGATAAATGTATGGTTTATTACTATCATAAGTTACTTAACAATCAAAATTTAGATATCATTACTAATGAATGTAAAAATGGATCTCGTGGTTGTGTTGCATGTAAAAAAGAATTGATTGAAGAAACTAATAATTTCTTAAAACCAATTCAAGATAGACGCAAATATTACGAAGAGCATCCAGAGGAAGTTGATCGTATTTTAGTAGAAGGTACTGCCTGTGCTAGGAAATGTGCAAAAGATGTGCTAGAAACAGTTAAAGAAAAAATGCATATCAATTATTTTGAATAATACTCAGCATCATTTAATTGGTGCTTTTTTGTTGTGTGATAATTTTATTAGATTATATAACTCATGATGTTTATAGGTAAAGTTACATTCAAAACTATTTAATAATTGTTGATAGCATTCTTTGACATTTTCTATACTAGAATCAAAATACTCATTATATAGAAAAATTATTTTGTTATAATTATGATTACGATAAGTTTTTTTTATTTCTGTTAGTAAATATTTCTTCATGTTTTTTTCTTTTCTAGTTTCATAACTAATTTCTTTTATTTCATCTATAATTTGATATTTTAAATTATAGAGTTCTAAATTACTAGCTACATCAATAACTTCCTCTTCGTCTTCTAAATCTAATAAACTTCGATAAATACTTTTTCCTTCTTTTGAAAATTCTAATGCTACTACTCTTTTATTATCACTAATAATTATGGCATATTTTATTTTAGTTGTATTTTTACTTTGATATACTTCTGTTTTATTTAAAATTTTACTTAATAGTTCTTCTTCTATTTTAATTTCATTTGTAAATATTTCATTCATTTGTTCTTTAGTAATTCTAATTAAGGGGATTCGCTTAATGTGTTCAATGGGATCTTCTTCTTGCCATTCAAAAAATTCATATCCCCTATCTACATCTGTCCAATTAAGTAAGAAATCATAAACATAAACCATTAGTTATCTCCTTTTTATATATATTGATAATACAATTAATAATATTCCTATTATAATAAAGTAACATTCAACTTTGCTTAAAAGAAAAGTATTATACTCTATTAAGTTATAACCAATAGAAATAAGATTCATATAAATAATGGTATAGACTATACCTATTACTAATAATATTATTCCTAAACCATATACTATTATACGATTTATCATCTAATCACCATAATATATTGTATGTTTATATTATAGAAATAATTTTGTTTTTTTATACAAAAAAAGAGTCTTTTATAACTCTTCTGGTTCCTCTTCTATCATTAATGATTCTACTTGGTTTATTTGTTCAAATTTTTTCGATATTTTCTCAGTTGTAATAGATACATTTTCAACATCTTTATTAACTGTTTGAATACTTCTTGCTAATTTATCCCATCTTTCTTTATAACGATTGAATTCAAGTCCTAATTTATTTAATTCTTCATGTATTACTGATGAGTATTTATCTCTTTCAATGTTTTTTAGAATCATTTGAATAACTGATAAGGTACTTATTAATGTTGTTGGTGATGTTATCCATACTTTCTTTTTATAAGCATATTCAATTATATCTTGGTGATAAGCATTTATTTCGGCAAATATTGCTTCTGCTGGTAAGAACATAATTGCTTGGTCTGTTGTTATTTCTTTAATGATGTATTTACTACTAATGGCATCAATGTGTTTTTTTACATCTTGTTTGAATAATTTTTCGTATTGATCTCTTTCTGTTTGAGTTTTCTTTTTGTCTACCATTGATTGATAATTTTCCAATGGAAATTTAGAGTCGATAGCAATTGTACCTAGTGGCTCAGGGGCAAATAAAACACTGTCGGCAATATATTTGTTAGGAAATTGGTATTGTAATCTATAGATATCATCATTTTTTTCTCCAAAAACACTTGTTAAAATATGTTTTAAGTTGACTTCACCAAATATACCACGAGATTTTTTATCTGTTAAGATGCTTTCTAAAGACACAATATCATTGGATAATAGCTCTATTTTCTTTTGAGCTTCATCTATTTTACTAAGTCTTTCTAGAACAGACATAAAAGTTTTATTGCTCTTTTCGAAGTTTTGATCTAATCTCTCATTTACTTTTTCATTAATGTGAATCAATCTTTTTTCAATTGTTTCATTTAATTTAGTAAAATCAGTATTTATATCTTTAACAATACTACTACGAAATTCTCCTAAGTCTTTTATAATACTTGTTTCCATTTTACCTAATCTTTCGGTAATATTGCTTTCATTAATATTTTTGAATAATGTTATTACTACTAATATTATTAATATAATTAGTAACCCAATAATTATATAATCCATTTTTTTCTCCTTTTACTATATTAATATTATAATATACTTACAAAAAAAAAGATATATTTAATACCTTATATAAGCATTATATCCACCTTCAATATTGTAAACTTTGTAACCTAAATCGGTTAATTGGCTAGCGCATTTAGCACTTTTTTCTCCATATTGGCAATAAATATAATAGTCTTTATTTTTATTTAGATTTTTATGAGGATATACTAATAGGTATTTTGAAGTTATATTAATACTTCCTGGGATATGATTTGTTATATACATGGTGTGTTCTCTTATATCAATGATATTTAGTATTTCCCGCTTTGTCTTTTTTCGAAACTCTTCTATTGTAATTTTCATATTTACCTCGTTATATTATATGAAAAAAAAGATAGAGTGTTCTCTATCTTACTATATATGGATCTGAATAAGTACCTGTACCTGAAGCGTACATCGCACTAGGCGAAAGGTAGATAACTGGTCTAACTACTTTTGTTACACTTGCATTAACAACATCAAACTCTCCATCATCATCTAAAATATATACTTGATATGTGTTTGCATTATTAGCTGTTGCTAACCACCAGTCATTTGGAGTATATGCTAGATAATTATAGTTTTGACATTCTCTACTAGTTGAATCAACACATCCTGTATCTAAACTAGCATTTAAATAATCACTTACTGTTAATAGCCCTATATTGTTATTTATTGCTAAAGCAGAACACTCAATAGTTCCGTTATTAACAGAATCAGTTTCTCCTCTTTTACCAATACAGAAATTACCTGTTGTTAGTAAACTTTTATCACTTAGAAACTCTTCATCATTATATAATTCTTGTAGATAATCATTCATTCTACTAATATTGTAATCATTGATTCCAGTATTAGCACTTCTTTCACTATTATAACGATTATCCCAATTGTAACGATACTCATCACTTCCTGTGTCATGTAAAAGTAACATTAACTTATTTTCTGCGGTTACTTTAACTATACGGAATGTCTTTCCTTCTAATTGAATATAATTGTCTTTAACTTCTCCACGATATACATATTCGTTATTAAGAAAATATAAACCATCTCCTGAACTAACTATATTACTTTCTTGTGTTAATTTTTGAGCTAAACTTTCAGTTTTATATTTATCTGTACACTCTAAATATGGTGTATAAGTGTATATATCTTGACTTTTTTTAACTACAACACTACCAGTACAACTTTCATCATTTAGCAAAGTAGATAATGATGTCATTTTTTCTGCTGTGACTAGTGTAGAAACATCTACTCTTAGTTCTTTATCCTCAGTAGTTGGTAATAGCTGATTATTATCTTTATAATATTCAATCGCAGCTTTTTCCATTATTTCTTCTACTTCTTGGTATGTTCTTTTTCCCGAAGTAAATATACTTGCAATAAATATGATTAATAAGATTAATACTATTAGTCCAGCTAAGGCTCCTGCTATAATATAGATTTTTTTTCTTAAATTTTGATCCATTATTTACCTCCTAATCCTCATCATCAAAGAAGTCATCAAAGAACTTTCCATCTTCTTCTTCTGGGATATTAATAGTTGTGTTGTTTGTAATTGGTGATGTACTAGTATTATCAACTACACTTTTTTCTATCGTGTCAACTACTGGTGTTGATTCTGGTTGTGGAGTTGAAACTGGTATAACTGGTTTTATTTGTTCTGGTATAGTTGGAATATTATTCTTTTTATTTTCTTCGTTAAGCTTTTTTTCTTCTGCTTCTAATTCAGCTATTCTTGCATCAATTTTCTTTATTAAATCTTCTGGATTTAACATTGGTTTAGGATTAGCTGGTGGTTGTTTATTTTCAGTTGCTTGAAACAGATTGGGTGGTAAAAATGGTGGCTGTTGTTGTGCTCCTGATTCCCTTGGTTGCCCAAATGGTGGCATCATATTATTTCCTCCACTATTAGGAGTTCCTGCTCCTTCCATCATTTCCATTAGTTTTTTACGTTTTTCTTCTTTTACAAATTCACGTATATCAAATGTTTCAACTGCTTTTTTCTCTCTTTTTGGATATGTTGCTTTAGGATACTCTGGACCCCAATTCATTTTATAGTCTGGCACCATAGTTGTTTTAAATGGTTGCTTTCTTATTCTCATTACAATTGTTTCAAATTGTTTCATTCTTTGTAAATCACTTACAGTAACTAGTGGTGTTGAAGCTGTTTTATCATCTTTTTTTGATTTAACTTCACCACACATTTTAGATATTTCTTCTAGTGCTGCTAACTCAGTACTAATAAGGTAGATGATATTACCACAGTTACCTTTAATGGTTTCAGCATTTTCTTTACCATATACTTGGTTTAACTGAGCAAAGTTTTGAATGATCATTGTAAATCTTATTTGTCTTGATCTTGCAGCAGTAATCATTGTTGTAACGTCTTTTAATGGTGGCATATTAGCAAACTCATCTAATAAGAAGTTGGTTCTTACAGGCAGTTTCCCACCATGTTGTTGTGCTACATCGATTAATGTTTCATAACATTGCTTTAAAAGAATTGTTACTAATGAGTGATATGTTTTCTTTTCATCTTGAATTACAATAAATAAGGCTGTTTTCTTTTCTCCAATTGTTTTTAAATCAACATCACTATATGATAACATTTCCGATAAGTTTTCACGAGAAGCAAATAATTTTATTTTTTGCTTAAATACGGCTAGAATACTACCTTTAGTATCAGTTGGAGCCATAATTGTACTAGAAGCATTAATGGCTGCAGCACTTTCTGGACTTTTACTTCCAAAATATTCTTTAACATATGTAGAACCACCAAATTTTTCTTCACCTACTGTTGTCATCAAACTAATACTATTAATATTAATTTGTTTTTCATCGGCATCCTCAAATAATCCTAGAGCAATACCTGCAAAGTAATCGGCTGATGTCTTTTCCCAAAACGGATCAGCATTACCATTGTTTTCTTCATAAAGAATATTTAATGCTAAGTCATCTAATAACTCTATTGCTTTGTCTTGGTTACCATTTTTATATATTTGATACGGTAGTGATAATGGATTCCATGCATTACCTTGTTGTGGATCACGGAAATTTAAAATTAAGATATTATATCCATTAGCTTTTAGCATTTCGGATGTTTTTTCATAGATTTCACCTTTAGGATCGGTTACTATCATTGATTCACCTTTTTTAGCTAAGCTCTTTACTGTTGGATATATAACTGTTTGTGTTTTACCTGATCCTGTCGCCCCTATTACTAAAGTATGGTGTTCTCCATTATCGACCCAAACTTGATTATCTTTTATTATTAAAGGGACACCTGCATAATCAGCTACTGGCATTTTAGGATCAATCATGTTAAGCTCTGTTTTCATTTCTTTTTCTTTAGCCCAACGACTGTACCCTTTATCTTTTTTGTCAGTAACAATTCCTAATCCTTTTTCACGTTCAAAGAAATATGATCCTACCCCAACAAATATTCCTCCCAAAAAGAGAAAGAAAAACACAATTGTTGTTAGTAGATAATCTGGTGTAAAAGCTGGTAATGGATTAAATCCATGAAAGTCACCTTCAACGGCAAATTCTGCTAAGTTTAATACTCCTATTGCTACTACATATAGCAAAAATATAGAAAATAAAGCAAATATTAATATATCTTGTGGTTCTGCTCTAAATTTTAGTTTCATAATTTTAATGCTCCTTTTTATATTTTATTGACATTCTCAATTTTAATAATCTTATTATAAACAATTGTAATTATAATAATTGTTAATATTAGTATACCAATAACTATTTCAAAAGTCCAAGATGTTTTTGCTTTTTTACTAGTATCATAGGTAATATTTATTTCTTTTGCTTCTGTTTCTTCATTAATATTCCATGTATAAACTACTTTATTATCTACTATTTTTGTTTCATCTGCATTATGTTTTGTTACTTCAAAAGGAATAATCATGTTTATATTTAGTTCGTTGACAATATATTTATTTGGATCCCATTCAACAAACTGATAGAAATCTGTTGCTTGAAACTGAACTACTGTTCCTATAGTACTAACATTTACTGTTTCGAACCATTGAGTATATGTGTCTTTTGCTTTGTCAATATACTCATTAAAATCCTGATATGTATTATTGAATGAAACAGTTACATAATCATCATAAAAGTCTTGCTTATAATTATATCCTATTTCATCCAATCGATCCATTTCTTTTTCAATAGCATTATTAATAACAACATTTGGCTCTAATATTTGTGAATGAGCATATGCTGATTTATGATCTATGGTAGAAAAGTCTTCTTTTATAGTTGTATCTTCTAATATTTCAATATTATATTCAACAGTACAGCCTGTTAGGGCTAATACTAAAAAACTAATTACGACTATTTTTATTTTATTCATACTTTTCTCCTTTATTTTACAGTAACTATCCATGCTACTAAGACAGAAGATAACACTTCTTCTACAGTATATGTATCATATGCTTTAAGTCTTGACCATGGGTCAGCTACTTTTATATTCCCTCTTTCATCAATTCCTGTTAAAACAATTGAATGGGATACGTTTGAAATTGGTGTTATACCATTATGTGTAGCAGCTAAAACTAATGCCTCACCACTTTCAAGGGCATCTAATATTTTTTGCATTTCATTTGCTACTAGTATTCCACCTGATACTTCAAGTTCTGGATATTCTTCTGCAAATGATTCTATAGCGCCAAACGTTGTTCCTGTTGAGGTACAATTATCTGGGCATATATATGATAACTGATCAGTTGGTAAGTATGTTTTACCAAGCATTGTTGATGCTACCATTGCATATGACGTTGGTGCACACCCTAATTGTTCAAACGTTCCATATGTACCAAAAGGTACATGTGGATAATCACGTTGTGAATAGTATACAAAATTTTCTTCATATTCTCCTGGGTTAACACTTAAACCTTCTACTTCAGTTATACAGGAAGATGTTAGTGAATATCCGGATTCATTGTTTTTTTGCTCATACCAATCAACTATTATTTGTTGGTATCCCATCCCGGATTCTTCCATATCACCCCATTGATTTTGCCCATCAGTACTAGTATATGTGGTATATAGTATTTTATTTTCACTGTTTACTAATACTTGACCTACTGTCTCTTCAACGGCTTTTCTTATTTCAGAATCTTCAGATAGTGGGGGTTTATCATATGGAGCACTAGAGTTTCTTCCTGAGTAAACTGTATCTCCTGCACTACTTGAATCAGACCAGCATCCTAAATCAGGATCACAATAAACTTGGTCAGCAGTACAATTTCTAATTGATATTACTGTATATCCATCTTCTTGTCTTATGGTTCCATATGGATCTGGCATTTCATCGCCTCGTGTAAATAAGTAACTTCTGGCAGCAATAGATTGTACTTTATGTGTTTCAATACCAAAGGCCCCTACCTCTGCATAAACTACACCTGTAATATATTTTTCAAGATCGACTAATGGTGTATCTATTTTGGCACTATCTCCCCAACATTCTAATAATTCAACTTTAACATTTGTTAGAGTTTCACCACTATTAGATGTGTATTGACAGGTTCTTCCTGTTAAATCACCTGTTACAATTAAGCTTTCTTTATATTGTTTATATGTTTCATAAATTAAATCAGCCATTTCTAAGATTTTTGCTTGTTTTTTTGCTTCATCTTCTGGTAATGTATCGCTAAAGTAATCAGGGATAAAATCGTTTACTAAATACTCATAATAATCTGTTTCGTGCCAATCCTCAAGACTTATAACTTCAGCTTGAACACCTGATTGTCCAACTAGAGAACCTGATCCTTCTAAATCATTATCACTAAAATAGGAAAGTGGTTCAACATATGTTCCTTCTGGTGTCATTACTTCATGATGAACATGTGATCCTGTTGAATTACCTGTACTTCCAATTTTCCCTAAAACTGATCCTATATTAACAACATCCCCTACTTGAAGAGTTGTTGTATGATATGACATGTGAGCGAATAAATGAGTATGGTCGTTAGAATCTTTGATTTTTACATAACTTCCAAATCCACCGCCTCCATCTGGATCAACAGAGACTACTTCACCTGCGACTGGTGAAAGTAAATCATGCTTTCCTTGAGCTGCATCTCCTGGGGCAAAGTCAACACCATTGTGATTTCTACCCCATCTAGGTCCAAATGGTGATGTATATACGGCACCTGGTATAGTATCATAATAAAATTGTTCTAAATCTTTAACTGGTCCGTAGTAACTTGTAACTGGTGCGTTATCATAATCATCACCAGCACTTGTTGTTAATGGGGATACTGTACTCGGTGATACTGTTCCATAATCTTGGAAGTAAATAATGGGGTCTTCAAATGTACCATCAACTTTTACATCATGGTGAATGTGAACTCCTGTTGAATTACCTGTTGTTCCCATTTTTCCTAAAACAGTACCAATAAGAACTTCATCACCAACTTCTAAGGTTATGCTATTTTGGTGAAAATGAGCAAAGGTATGAATTGTTCCATTATCTGCTTCGATTTGAACGTAATTACCATATCCTGATGAACCTTCTGCTGCATCTGTTCTAGTCGATATTACTTTACCTGAAATAGGCGATATAATATCATGTATACCAGAACCTCCGATGTTTGAAGCAAAATCAACTCCGTAGTGATACGG
>CAYJHB010000018.1:12018-17592 GCA_964370105.1 uncultured Muribaculaceae bacterium
TCCAAAATCTGAAGTAAATACACCTTGATCAATAGTATTCAAGTAGTGTTGTTCTAGATTGTTAACCATTCCTACTACACCACTTTGTTGTGAGGCACTTGTTCCAATAACAAATCTGTTACCGACTAATTCTTTAGCTATTTCATTTAATTTCTCTATTGTTTCTTTTTCTCTAATACTTCTGGCTTCTAAGGCATCTTTTTGTTCTTCAGTTAAATTCGGATCATCTGGATCAATTATGTTTCCATTGCCATCAACTGTCATTCCATCGATATATCCAAATTCTATTTCATCTTCAGAAAAATCGATTAAATGTTGTTCACTAAATAGTGTTGCCGTTAACATATCATAATCAATTTTATTACCATATTTATCATGAACTTCAGATAGTTCATCTAAATATTCTTCTGAAACATTTTGATTAGCAGTACTAAAAGTTGTTGATCCTGTTGCTAAGCCTAAATGGTTATTTGATACATCAAATGATGAAAAGACACCAAGTGAAATAGATGCTAATAAAGCAAATAATGCCATTCCTATTATTACTATGATTATTACTGGTAATATCAAAGCTGGAAAGAGTGTAAAGACAATTCCCATTAATGCTTGCATACCACTTTTAATGGCATCTGTTGTTTGCTCTACGATTGTTGCGCCGTCTTGTTCTTCTTCTTGGTTAGAAGATCCTAAACCTAATTTTGGAATACTATTTTTACTCTTTGCTTTGGTTGATTCTTCAGTTTTAGTATTTTTAGGTGTTTCTTTTGGTTTATCGGATGTTTTTTTATTGAGTGGTTGCTTAGAAAAATTAGGACTTTTTCCTTTTGTTGCTGCCATTGTAGCTGCTTGTTTAGCACCATTTTTTAAATTATCCCCTATTTGTTTAGCGTTGTTGTTATTTCCACTAGGTGGTTTTGTTGGATTAGTAGAAGATGGAGAGTTAGGTATAGAGGAATTAACATTATTTCCTGTTCTGTTAGTGTTAGCTGCTTGTATTTTATCTGACGCAGTTTGACCTGGTTGTTGTCCACTACCAGGTTGATTTCCTTCATTTCTATTTGCTTTATATCCTGCCATTTCTACTTCACCTCCATACTACAAAAAGGATTTTATAATTAAAATCCTCCTCCACTACCAAATGAATCTAATTCTTCTGGTGTTGCTATTACATTTATACGCATACGTCTACTACCACATACAAATAATGCCTCACCTTGTGAATAATGTTTTATACTATCTTTTTCATTGTCATTCAAATCTATTAACATAGACAAGTCTTCAACCGCTTGTTTTTTTAATCCCATTACTAAATAGTAAGAAGCATTGTCGAAGATTGCTTTACCTTGTGTTAGTACTTCTGGACTTGAAAAGTCACTTGGTTGTTGAGTTATTATTACTGTACCCGTATTATATTTACGAGCTCTTCTTTGAACTTGTGCTAGGAACTCTGCTCCTAGTATATTGTTTTGTCCCAATAAAACATGGGCTTCATCTACCATTAATACGGTATTAACACTTGGATCTAGACATAGTCCCCAAGCATATTTTAAAACATTAAAGAATAAGGCGTTTCTAATATTAACATCAGAGTTCATAAGTTCTCGAATGTTAAATACCATAAAATCACTATCTGATGATACTGTTGTATGTCCATCAAAATAGAATTTTAATTCTTTTATGATGGGCCTTATTTTTAATTCTAATCGTTCTAATATTTCTCTTTCATGTGTTGCATCAGTCATTGATAATAATTTACCTTTGATAGTTGCATATACATCAGTAAATGTTGGATAATCTTTTGATGTATACTTAGTGAAATCAGTATTAAAATCTATTCCAAAACGTTTATAAGTATCTTGTGTTAACTCACTAAATAAAGTTAATACGTCTTCTTCTATTGTTGGATCATAATAACGCATAAATGCTTTTAAGAACTGTAATGTTCTAGTTAACATAGCGTGTCCTAAACCTGCTTTTAATTCATCTTCATCAGCATCGATTATGATTTCAAGTGGATTTATCATTCCGAATTCTCCACCTTTACCTAAATCAACTGTATCTCCGCCATATGTTCTTGTCATATCAGCTAACTCATTTTCAGGATCAATAGCTACTATTTGATTACCATTACGTATATGATTACGTAAAATTAGTTTAGCTGAAGTTGACTTACCTGAACCAGATGTTCCTAATATAATTAAGTTAGCATTGTTTCGATTATTTTCTTTTTTAATTTGATATAGGAATTGATTAAATAAAATGACACCACCTGAGAAGTCTACTCCTAATAACATTGATAGACCTGGGTCCTTAATACTATCAAAAATAAACGGATACATAGCTGCGATTGTAACGGAAGGTATAGGAGTTCCTATTCTTTCTTCAATATCTTGTTTATTAAAGATTGGAACAATTGATTTTAATACTTTTTCTTGTTCAAATCTCAGTGATACAGCTTTTAATTCCATAGCATCTAAGTAATTTTTAACATTTACTTTTTTCATTTCTAATGATTCTTTTGAATCAGCAGTAATCATAATATGAAGTTGAAAATCAAAGATTCTAGCTTGTGAACTGGCAAGCATTGTTGTGAAATATTCTAGACTTTCAGCATCTTGTCTAATTCTTTCTTGCATTGTTTGATCTTTTTCTTCTTGATATCTTTGTCTTAAATCAGCTATTTGACGATTTAACATTTTTGACATTATTGAAAACGATACTGGTATATGTTTTACAACAACTTTGATACCTGGCATATTAGTTAGTGTTGATAAATATCCTGGACTAATGACCTTTGGATAAGAAATAACTGATAATATAGTTGCATACTTATCGCTTATATAAAAGTCACTAGCATTAAATTGTAACCCTTTAGGAGCAACTTGTGTTTTTAAACTCATACTCATACAGGCATCACCGTCCCAAACTCTGTTGTGTTTCCACCATTTAAGAAATTATCTAATATAACACGTAAGTCTTCGTTACTAACTTGAGCAACGGTTAGACCACATCCTGCTAAACCATTTAATAATAAGCGAACTTTCTTTTGTAGAATTTCTACATTTTTTTCTTGGAAAACAATATAGTATTCTGTATCTACAATATTATTATTAACAAAAGTATTTCCTTTGTTAATATCTTCGTTAATTAACTTTCTAATCGCTGGATTTGTTGTATTATTATATAAAAGTTGTAATTGTGACATATAAACTGATATATCAACTGGTCTATCAGCTACTATTAGCCAAAATTCAAAATCAATCATATTATAGAAGTTCTTAAGAGCAACTATTGTATTTTCTTGACTTGCTCCATCTAATATAAAAATGTTTTTAGGTGTGATTTTAACACCTGTTACTTTTGTATTATTATCTAGAGTAATCATACCATTTTGGATTGTTTTAACAGTAATCCAATCTTCAGTATATTTACTTCTTGCTACTTTCTTCGCCATCTAGAAAACACCAACCTTTCCATATTAATTTTTGTCTTGTATTTAGAAACAAGATAACCTCTTGTAATACTACTAATGTATTATGATAATTAGGAATCGGGGCAATTAATATTCCTGCTACTGCAGCAGGTGATAATATAACGAGTGTCCAAAATGTATCAGGGGCAGGTATAAATATCAATAACATAAAAGTAAAGAATAAACCTGCTCCAAATATAATTAGATCAACTGGTCTAAATATACTAAATATTAATGCTCCCTTTTTAGTATTACTAGGAATTAAATAATTCACTATATATCACGTCCTTTTTATTTTCTTGCGGCATAAGTTCCTCTACCACGATGTCTTGTCATTTCACTAGTTGCTTGACCAATAGCTAGCCCGATATCACCATATTCTGTAGGCCCTGGCGTATTAATTGTTTTTCTAACTGTTGGGTTAGAATTGGCAGATACTACAGCTTGATAAGCTCCAGATATCTTGGGATTTTGTGCTCCTTCCTTATCAGCAGTAGATTGCATATATGTTTTTGCTTGTGATTTTGAAATTTCAGCCATTACAGATGGTTCGAAATCGTTGATATTCATTTTGTAGTTCCCAGTCGAGTCTCTGTAATTAAAGTATCCGTTGTCATCGGTTGCTTTCATAGCTGTATTTAATCTACCATAATTTAACTTCATAGTTTTTGAATTTCCTTCTAGTTTTCCTGTTTTAGTGTTTATTGTATAATTTGAAAATCCAAACTTATCCGCAGTAAAAGCAGTTCCACTATTATTTGATTCTTCGTCTATTATTGCTTTATATTGTTTTAATGCATCAAATGATGATTTAGCAGCATCTACTTGACCTTTATTAAAGTCTAAGGCATTTTTTCTTATACCAGCATTTCTTTTAGCGATGTTAGCATATGATTCACCGATTTTGTTATCTTTAGATCCCAAGGTAGTTGCTAAACCGGTTCCTACTCCACCTAGAGCTCCGCCTAGTGTAGAAAGCCCAGTTCTTAAAACTCCATGACCTTGTGTCCTAGCTGCTTTATAATTGGCTCTTGCTCCAGTAGCTGCACCTAATCCAGTAGCTGCTAAGTTAGCAATTTTACCTACTCCTCCAAACATTCCATTACCAGGATTATCTTTAATTCCAAAGATATCTTTTAAAAACTTTGGTGCTCCCTTTGCAAAGAAGAATAATCCAATAATTAAGAATACCATTACAAAAGATGTTCTAGTTGAATCATTATTGTAAGCTGTTGCTATTGTAGTGTTAAAAGCATCATCACCTATAAATGTAGACATAAAGAAAATCATCACATATAAAGCACCTAGTTTTAAAAACAAATCCATAAATGTTGATAAGAACATTTTTATAAATGTTGGAAATATTTTAGACTTGGCATCTATAAAACTTATAATTGGAATTGGTGCGATTATACGTAGCAATGTTAATTTAAAGACACGCACGGCAATATCCAAGGCGAAACCTAGTAATACGAATATTACTGCGATACCTGCTACTGTTGATAACAACCAAGTGTATTGGTATTTATAAATTTCGGTATTTGTTTCACAGCGTTGATTTACCATAGCTTGAGCAGCTTCAATTGTGTTGAATGTATATTCAGCGTCACTGCAATCAGAAGCAGGAATATAAAAAGCTCTAAATACTTCCCATCCAATGATTTTCCCCATTTCACTGACATCAACTGTCGCTGCAATTTCTAAATCGTTATTTGCTATATCACCACTAGTGTCTAGAGACGGAATGTTTTCACTAAAACCAAAGTCTCTTCCCATTATTAATTGAGGTAAAGCTGGCATAATTGCCATTTGAATTCTAAAGGTGTATGAATATAGAAATGGAAACATTACTAGTACCACTAACGACGCTATTGTTCTAGTAATGAATTTACCTCCACCTTCTTTTTTATCTGTAAAACTATCTGGGTTGAATATGGCATTAATTAGTACAAACGATATCCTAAATACCATATATATTCCTAAGACTAAATACAATCTTGAAATAAAATCATTTATAACATCTGATGATATTAGAGAATCAATCATCGATATATCAAATACTAATTGTAATAGTGTTTCGATAAACCCATAAATCATAGAGT
>CAYJHB010000019.1:0-17542 GCA_964370105.1 uncultured Muribaculaceae bacterium
TCACACCACGTTTCACGTGAAACATACAGTTCATTGTCCATTTAAAACATAATGTTTAAAACCAAATTATTTCCCAGGAAATAATTTCAACACACTATTATTCAATACAATAATATAAACTGTATATTCACTTAAGATTTATTAATATTATTCACACCACGTTTCACGTGAAACATACCATTGATTATTGTTAATAAAAGCCTTTTTTAATAGTAAAATAACTTTCACTCTTTCATCTCGAAATAGATTTCTTGTATAAAAACCGTGTATTTAAAACAAAACACACGGTTTACAACAACTCTATTACACTTTGTAAACAATTATTAACAGCTTATTTATATTTTGTACCATATTATTTTCTTCCACAACCTGCTTTAATAAAAAAAAAACAGGTTTTACTCTGCTTTTTCTATTTCACTATTTGTTTCTTCGTTATCATTTTTTTCCACAAGCGCTAAAGTTGATACTTTTTGTTCATTTTTAAGATTAATCAACCTTGTTCCTTGAGTAGCTCGCTTCAATGTAGATATTTGATCCAATGGCATTCTTATGATTACTCCACTATTGGTAATTATTAACAAATCATAATCACCTTCTATAGTTTTCAACGCTACCATATTACCATTTTTATCAGTAATATTTAAAGCTTTAACACCTTTACTACCTCTATGTGTTAATCTATATTCTTCAATAGGTGTCTTTTTTCCATAACCGTTTTCCGTAACAATTAAAATTTGACTATCCGATCTAACTACTTCAGCACCTATTACTATAGAATCATTTAAATCAATTCCCTTAACACCTGATGCACTTCTCCCCATTGATCTAATTTCGCTTTCAACAAAACGAACCATTCTACCATTACTAGCTCCTATAACAACTTCATCATTACCAGAAGTTTTTTCCACAGCCATTAATTCGTCATTTTCTTTTAGAACAATTGCAATTTTACCACTATTTCTAATATTATCAAATTCTTTCAACTCAGTTCTCTTAACTAGTCCTAATTTAGTAACAAATAATAAATAATTATTACTTTCTTCAGAAGCATTCACACAAACTATCGAACGAATGTATTCATTTTTATCTAGTGATAATAAGTTAATGATTGGCAATCCTTTAGATTGTCTACTAAATGCAGGTATTTCATAACCTTTAATACGATAAACTTTACCTCTATTAGAGAAGAACAATACATAATCATGTGTACTCATAGTAAGTAAATGCTCTACAAAATCCTCTTCATTAGTACTCATTCCCTTAACACCTACACCACCTCTGTTTTGTGTCTTGTAAGTATCAATAGAAATTCTTTTAATATATCCTTTATTGGTAAGAGTAATAGCAATATCTTCAACAGGAATCAATGATTCATCCTCTATATAATCAATAGCTGTCATATCAATAACAGTTCTACGCTCATCAGCATATCTATTTTTTATTTCTAACATCTCATCTTTAATAATAGCTAAAATTCTTTCTTCATTATCTAATATTTCACGAAGAGAAGCAATAAGTTTAAGCAATTCATTCAATTCATCCTCAATTTTACCTCTTTCTAAACCAGAAAGGCGTCTCAATTTCATTTCAAGAATTGCTTCAGATTGAATTTCACTAAGTGAAAACTTAGACATTAATTGAGTCTTGGCATCACTGTCATCAGAAGAACCACGAATAATAGCTATAACTTCATCAATATGATCTAATGCTATTTTTAAACCCTCTAAAATATGTTCTCTTTTCAATGCTTTATCTAATTCAAATTGAGTTCTTCTATAAATAATAAATTTTTGATAATCAACATAATTACTAAAAATATCCAAAAGACCAAGAGTTTTAGGTCTACCATCCACTAACATTAAGAAATTAATACCATAACTCGTTTGTAATTGTGTATGTTTATACAAATTATTTAGTAAAACATTAGCATTAAAACCTGATTTAACATCAATGACTATTTTAATCCCTTCTAAGGCCGATTCATCATTCAGGTT
Organism: uncultured Muribaculaceae bacterium; assembly: GCA_964370105.1. Lineage (GTDB taxonomy): Bacteria > Bacillota_I > Bacilli_A > RF39 > UBA660 > CARZYU01. The sequence continues at coordinate 1,995 of CAYJHB010000019.1, forward strand.
ACTTATACCTTCAATTTGCTTATCTCGAACTAATTCGGCTATTTTTGTTATCAAATTCGACTTATTTACTTGATAAGGTAACTCAGTAACAATAATACTTTCTCTTCCGTTTTTTTCCACAATCTCAACTTTTGATCTAATTGTTATAGAACCTTTACCTGTTTCAAAAGCTTTTTTAATACCACTATTCCCTAAAATAGATGCCGCTGTTGGAAAATCAGGACCTTTTATATACTCCATTAATTCCATTACAGTAATATCTCTATTATCTATATAAGCAATACACCCATCAATTACTTCACCTAAATTATGAGGAGGTATATTTGTAGCCATTCCTACAGCAATTCCCATATTTCCATTAACTAATATATTAGGAAATCTACTAGGTAAAACATTAGGTTCTCTTCTTTGACCATCGTAGTTTTCAGAAAAATCCACAGTGTTTTTATTTAAATCTCTTAATAATTCCATCGATATTTTAGATAATTTAGCTTCTGTATAACGCGAAGCTGCTGCACTATCACCATCTATAGAACCAAAATTACCATGACCATCAACTAAAGTATGACGATAAGTAAAATCTTGTGCCATACGAACCATACTTTCATAAATAGCAGAATCTCCATGTGGATGGTAATGCCCCATAACTGCTCCCACCGCATTTGCACTCTTCTGATGCTTTTTCTCAGGTGTCATACCTTCTTCATACATAGTATATAAAATACGTCTATGAACAGGCTTTAAACCATCCCTGACGTCAGGTATTGCACGTGAAACAATTACACTCATTGAATAATCTAAAAATGAGTCTTTAATTTCACTAGATATATTGACTTGTGTTATTTTATCATTTTCCATTGTCTACCTCCTATATATCCAAATTCTTAACTTTCAATGCATTATCTTCTATAAATTTTCTTCTTGGTTCAACATCTTCACCCATTAATATTTGAAACATTTCATCAGCTAAAACTGCATCCTCAATACTAATCTTTTTCAAAATTCTCGTATCAATATGCATCGTAGTTTCTCTAAGTTCTATCGAATCCATTTCCCCTAACCCTTTCATACGAACAATATCATATTTCGTATTCTCAGGTAATGTTTTTAAATACTCATCTCTCTCATATTCATTCAAAACATACTTATTATTTTTCCCATGACTAATCTTAAACAACGGTGGTTGTGCAGCATAAACATGCCCCTCTTCTACCAAAGGTTTAAAGTAACGGTAAAAAAATGTTAATAATAATGTTCTTATATGTGCACCATCTACATCAGCATCTGTCATAATAATAATTTTATGATAACGTAACTTAGCAAGATCAAACTCTTCCCCAATACCTGTACCAAATGCAGTAATTAAACTTCTAATTTCCTCGTTCCCTAATACTTTATCAAGTCTAGCTTTTTCCACATTAAGAATTTTACCACGAATAGGAAGTACTGCTTGAGTCTTAGAATTTCTTCCTTGTTTTGCAGGTCCTGCAGCACTATCCCCTTCGACTATAAACACTTCAGAAACAGATGCATCTTTACTAGAACAATCAGTTAATTTTCCCCACTGATTAGTAAGTTCTAATCCACCTTTTCTTCTTGTTAATTCACGAGCTTTCTTAGCAGCAACTCTAGCACGAGCAGCAGTCATTGCTTTATCCACAACAATTCTTGCTGCATCTGGATTTTCAAGCATAAATCTTTCAAAACCTTCTGCAAAAACATCATCTGCAATTTTTCTAACTTCTGCATTACCTAATTTTGTCTTTGTTTGACCTTCAAACTGAGGATTTGAGTGTTTACATGAAACTATCATAGTTAAACCTTCTCTAACATCATCACCAGAAAGAGGTTCATCATTATCTTTTAAGATTCTATGACTTTTACCATAATTATTAATGATTCTTGTTAAAGCTCTTTTAACACCTTCTTCATGAGTACCACCTTCATGAGTTTTAATGTTATTAGCAAAGGAATAAATACTAGATGTATAGCTAGAATTATATTGCATAGCAACTTCTAAGGAAACATCGTTAGACTCCCCTTCTAAATGTATTATTTCTTCATGTATAGGACTCTTAGATTCATTAAGCATCTTAACATACTCAGATATCCCGCCTTCATATAAATAAACATCACTTTTTTTATCCACATCATCACGATCATCATTTAAAATAATACGTAATCCTTTATTCAAAAAAGCTAATTCTCTTAATCTATACTTTAAAATGTCATAATCATACACAGTTGTTTCTGTAAAAATAGAAGCATCCGGCTTAAATGTAACAGTCGTACCAGTACGATCTATACTACAAGAATCAACAACTGTTAACGGAGATACCGTTTTTCCTCCATCTGCAAATTCTATTTGATAAACTTGTTCATTTTGATATACCGTTACTATAACAGAAGAACTTAACGCATTAACAACTGAAGCACCAACACCATGCAATCCTCCAGATACCTTATAACCACTTCCACCAAATTTACCACCAGCATGAAGTACAGTATAAACTGTTTCAACAGTAGATAAACCAGTTTTAGGATGAACTCCAGTAGGAATACCTCTTCCATCATCTTTTACAGTAATTGAATTATCTTTATTAATAATAACTTCTATATCATTACAATATCCAGCTAATGCTTCATCTATAGCATTATCAACAATTTCCCATACTAAATGATGCAAACCTTTCTCACTAGTAGTACCAATGTACATACCAGGTCTTTTTCTAACAGCTTCTAACCCCTCTAGTACTTGTATCGCTGAAGAATCATATACTTGTTCAATTTTTTCTTTTTCTGCCATATTATTTACCTTCTCTCTTTACTACTTTTCCATTATCAACCTCAAAAACAAAAGCTTTATCAACTATTTTCTTATTAATATCTTTTAAATCTGTCGTTGTTATAACTATTTGAATATCCTGATCAATATACTTCAACAACTTATTTTTCTTACTCTTATCTATTTCACTAAAAATATCATCAAATAACAAAATAGGATTAGTACCAGTTTTATTATAAAATATAGGTATTTCCGCCAATTTATAAGCAATAACAGCTAATTTTTGTTGTCCTTGAGAACCAAATAATTTCAACTCTTTTGTATCTAACAAAAAAGAAAAATCATCTAGATGAGGACCATATAATGTCGTCCCTTTATCAATTTCTTTCAATAAATTACTAGTAATTTTATCATACAATACTTTCTTTATGTTTTCATCATTGTAATTATCAATAGTAATATTAGGAATATATTTTATCCATAACCCATCAAAATTAGTAATATTCTTATAAATTTTTTCAATTTCACTATTTATTTTACAAATATATTCATTACGCTCTTTATATATAATACAAGCGCATTCAACTAACTTCTCAGTTAAAATATCAAAATATAAATCACTTTGCCTTTGTTTATTATATAAAGACTTTAAATATTCATTACGTAATTTTAAATACTTATTGTATTCATTAAGTTTTTTTAAATATAAAACTGATATTTGACTTAACTGAATATTCAGTATTTTTCTTCTTATAGAAGGAGCATCTTTAATAATTTCTAAATCATCTGGAGTAAATAAAATAACATTTAAATTTGAAATATAATCAGTTACTTTAGTTATATTATTTTTATCCACAAGTATTTTTTTTAAATCTTTTGAAATATTTATTTCTAAATCTCTTATAATTTTATTATTTTTACTTGTTCCTTGTATTTTTGTCATTTCTTTTTCAAATTTAATTAAATTTCTTTCCACACCTACTCTAAAAGTCTTTGTTAAAGCTAATATATATATACTTTCTAGTATATTTGTTTTACCTTTCCCATTATTTCCTATAAAAATATTGACTTTATCACTTAATTTTAAAGATAATGCATCATAATTTCTAAAATTTAATAACTTTAAATTAGTTAAAATCAATTAAACATCATAAATCTTACCATATTTTCAATTACCCCCTATTTAAGTACTCCTATACCTACTTATCTATTATATCAAAAAAAAAGCAAAAAAACTCATTTTTTCTTACTTTTTTCTTATTTTTTTCTATTTCTAATAATAGAATCTAATCGTGCAGCTCTATAAAGTTGATTTTGAACACTTCTATACGATAAATTAAGTACTATTTCCTGATTATTATTGAAAATAACTTTCGTAGAATCACCTATATCATCAATTCTTTTTATTTTATTAAGTGCTAACCAAGTACACTCTGTTGAAACAGGCGAAATAGTTGGAAAAAAAATTATATTTCTCGTTTCATCAACAATAATAGGCATTTTATAACCTTTACCTAAAATGTATTCTGCTCCTTGTACTCTACCTAAATAACTACTTCCATAATACTGACAACTATTTTCCATTACTTGGAATGCCGGTATATCTACATCATACTTTCTTTCATCTTCATAAATAGAAGCACTTTTTTCACCTTCAGCTAAAATTGCTAAAGTTCCCTCGTTAATCTCATATTCTTTCATATATCCCCCTCTTGAAAACGACATATTTCGCTTTCATGTGACATATATTATCACAAAAAAAAGTCGAAATTAATCGACTTTTGTCTAATATGTTCTAATTGGTAAAACTAATTGAATTAATTTATCATTTTCAACATTTTGAACAATTATAGGTTTAATTTCCCCATAAAATTTAACTTCTATTTCATTATCTTCAAAACTCTTTAATGCTTCCATCATATACTTAGCACTAAAGGAAATTTTAATATTATCCCCTACTGTTTTATCAACATTCATTTTCTCTTCTACTCTTCCTATTTCTAAAGACGAAGATTTTAACAGTAAATTATCATCATTTATTTCAAGTGTAACAATATTTTTTTCCTTATCACTAGTTAATATACTAACACGATCAATTGCGCTAAAAAAGCTGCTTATATTAGTTCTAAACACCAAATACTCATCTGTTGGAATTAAATTAGAAGTATTAGGATAGTTTCCATTAATTAAACCTGATTGAAATAATATATTTTTATATGAAAATAAAATTTTATTATTAAAAATATGAATTCTAACTTCATCATCATTATCACCAAGAATTCTAACTAATTCTACAATGTTTTTACTGGGAACTACAATATTATAATTTTCATCACTAGATTGATTAAGTTTAACAATCTTACGTGATAAACGATAAGAATCAGTAGCATTACATTCTAAAACATCACCAATAACTTTAATATTTAATCCTGTTAATATAGGTTTAGATTCATCATTAGATGATGCAAAAGCAGTCTCGTTAACTATTTTCTTTAATTCTCTACTATTAATAATAATAGGCTTTTTACTTTCTTCTAACTCAATATTAGGATACTCTTTTTCACTAATACCATTTAAGTTAAACTCACTATTAGTACTATATATTAAAATTTTCAATTCATCAACAACTTCTATATTAATAAATTCTTCTGGTAATTTTCTAACGATATCTAAAATATATTTACCCTGAATAATAATACTGCCTTCTTTTTCTATTTTAATTTGACTTTCATCACCCTCTATAATAGTTTGAATAGTAATATCATTATCACTAGCTGTTAAAACTAATTTGTTTTTTTTCAACTCAAATTTTACCCCTGCCAAAACGGGAATTAAATTTTTAGTAGATATAGCTTTAGATACTTTATTTAACCCTTCTTGTAATAGATCTTTTTTAATTGTTAATTTCATATATTTATTCCTTCTTTCTTATGTTTTTATTATTATTACTGTGGATAATGTGTATAACTAACTTTTTTCCTTATATTATAAGAAAAAAACAGAAAAATCGCTGTGTATAAACTGTTGATAATTATTTTTTATCCCCATCACAAGTTAATATCTTTTGTTAATTTATCAACTATATTGTCTAATTCTTTATTAATTTTTAATTCTCTTTCAATTTTTTCAACTGAATGCATAACAGTAGAATGATCCTTCCCTCCAAATTCAATTCCTATTTTAGGAAAAGACTCTGTAGTGAGCTTTCTACATAAATACATTGCAATCTGTCGAGGAAAAGCAATATTAGAACTTCTTTTTTTACTTTTTATATCCTCTACTGTTATTTGAAAATATTCACTCACTATTTTTTGAATTCTGTGTACATCATTTTTCTCACTAATTCCTTTATTTATAAAGTCCTTTAAAGCTTCTAGTGCTAATTCTAAATTAATAGTCGCCCCCCCCATCATTGTGGAATAAGCAACCAATCTTGTTATTGAAGACTCTAATTGTCTTACATGACTTCCCATATTAGAAGCAATATATTCAATAACATCATCAGGAATATCTTTATCAAATGCTCCAGAAATAGATTTTTTTCTGAGTATTTGTATTCTTAATTCAAAATCAGGAGGTAAAACATCAACTGTTAGTCCCCAACAAAAACGAGTTCTAAGTCTATCCTCTAATAGTTTCAAATCATCAGGAGATCTATCAGACGATATAATAATTTGTTTACTATCATTATATAACGTATTAAAAGTGTGGAAAAATTCCTGTTGAGTATGGGTTGCACCACTCAAAAACTGAATATCGTCAATAATTAAGACATCAACACTCCTATATTTATTCTTGAAAAACTCAATATAATTAAAATTTGTACCTTTATCATCTTTCTTATTTATTCCAATGAAATCCTGTATAAATTGATCACTGGTAACATATAAGACTTTTTTATTAGTTTCTTTTATTATATAGTTCCCAATAGCATGCATTAAATGAGTCTTCCCTAACCCACTATTTCCATATATAAATAATGGGTTATACATTTTACCAGGGTTTTCAGCAACTGATAAAGCAGCAGCATGAGCAAAACGATTACTATTACCTACTATAAAACTATCAAAAGTGTAAGTAGAAATCAAATTAGAATGAATAATAGCTTGAGTTGTCGAAGGAACCCCTACTTCCTCAACAATTTTTATTTCATCTTTTTTTACATCATCAATTTCATCCTGCATATAAAACTCTATTTCAAAGTTAGTACCAGTAACATTATTTAAAATCTCAATTATAAATTCCTCATAATTTTCATGTAAATGCTTTTTATGAATTAACATAGGAACAATAATTCTAGCTTTTCCATCTTTTAAATCATGCAATTTAGTATCAGTAAACCATGTATCAAAAGATAAAGAAGACATTTCCGATTTTATTTTATTTAAAAAATTAGTCCAAAGAACATCAACATTCATAAAACCATCTCCCCACTGATGACATAATAAGATCAACTTAGAAATATTTTAACTTAACTTGTTGAAAAAAGAAAGCAAAAAAGCAAAAAAAAAATAATTCACAGGATATCCACAAAGAAATCCACAAGGTGAATGTATATAGAATAATAATATCCGAAGTTATCAACAAAATATGTGGAAAAGTTTTCAATAAGTAAAAAAAAGTAATGCACAACTATGTTAATTATGTGGAAAAGAATATTTATATCGGAAAATATTGACAAAAGATATCTTTTTCTATTATAATAATGGAGATTTATGTCTGGAGGTGGGAAAAATGAAAAGAACATATCAACCAAATAAACGTAAAAAAGCAAAAAAACATGGCTTCTTTGCAAGAATGAAAAGTAAAATATTAACTGCACGTAGAAAAAAAGGACGTAAAAGACTTTCAAAATAAGCAATCCACTGTTACAATATAAATAACAGTGGTTTTTACTTGTAATAAAGTAGGTGAGTAGTTATGAACAAAAAATTTATAGTTAAAAGTAATGAAGATTTTAACAATATAATAGCAAAACAAAAGAAATATATTAATAAGTATTTTATTCTATTAGAGGATGATAACGAAAAAGGGCATATACGTTTCGGAATATCTGTAAGTAAGAAAACAGGAAATGCTGTCATAAGAAATAAATTAAAAAGAAAAGTAAGAAATATTCTTAGTAATTATAAATTTTTCTATTCAAAATCAAAAGATTATATTATAATAATAAGAAAGGAAGCACTAGACTGTCCTTTTGAAGAATTAAATAAAAGTTTACTAGAACTAATTAATCGATTAAAGTAATAGAGAAGGAGAAAATAATGATAAAGAAATGGAAAGTTTTTTTTATAATAGGGATGGTTTTTCTTTTAACCGGGTGTACAGAACAACTATTAAATAAAGAAAATGAGCCTGTTCAAAGTGAAACAGGTCAGACAATAACAAAAAATATTCTTTGCCAACCAACAGATGAAAAGATAATAGATATATATAATGAACATGAAGTAGATATAAGTGATTTACCGACATGCAAAGAATTTTCTATCACAAGTGGTGGTTACGAAGGATTATGGGAATCAATATTTGTAAAACCTTTAGCTTTCGTTATTTTATTTATTGATAGCTTGATTGGTAATATAGGATTAGCAGTTATTATAGTTAGCTTAGCAATAAGAATAGCAGCATATCCATTAACAAGAAAAACAGCATTACAATCAGAATTAATAAAAAAAGCACAACCAGAATTAAAAAATATCGAAAAGAAATATGAAGGTAAAAACGATCAAGCTTCAATGATGAAAAAGAGTCAAGAAATGACCTCAATCTATAAAAGATATAACATTAATCCATTATCAGGATGCTTATATGCATTAATTCAATTACCATTATTCATAGCATTCCTAGAAGCAATAAATAGAGTACCAACAATTTTTGAAGGAAATTTTCTTGGTTTACAATTAGGTACAACACCAGTAGTAGGATTTGGACTAAACACTTGGTGGGCGTATGTTCTATTGTTAATTATTATAGGAGCAACAACATATTTCTCGTTTAGTTTAAACGCAACAACGTCATCATCTCAACCAGGTGCTAAAGCAATGCCAATAATTATGAATGTTATCATAGTTATAATGGCCTTATTTATGCCAACAGCATTAGGAATATATTGGGTATCAACCAATGCCTTTACAATTGTTCAAAATTTAATTGTCAAAAGGAGTAAAGAAGCAAATGGATAAAAAAGAATTTAGCGCAAAAACAAAAGAGGAAGCAGTATTAATTGCACAAGAAAAATTGCAAGAAACAGTAGAAAATTTAATAATTAATGAAAAAGAAATTAAACAAGGTCTATTTAATAAAAAAGTAACAATTGAAGTAGTTGAAAAAAGAGAAGTAGTAGAATATATTAAGACATTATTAAAAAAAATTACCAAACAAATTGGAATAGAAGTTCAAATTGAAGTTAAAAATAATAATTCATTATGTTTTACTTTATATGCAACTGATGATAATAATGCATTACTTATTGGTAAAAGCGGTAAAAATATTGAATCTTTGTCCATGATTGTAAGACAAGCTGTTTTAAATGAATTAGGTCAAAAATTCCCATTTATTGTAGATGTTAGTGAATATCGCCAAAAAAGAGAAAGTGATTTAGAAAGATTAGCAGTAAGAGAAGCAAAGAATGTAATAAATACGAAAATAGAAGTAAAACTACAAGATATGAATTCATATGAAAGAAGAATAATTCATAATAAGTTAACAGATTTTAAAGAAATAAAAACAGAAAGCGTCGGGGAAGAACCACATCGCTCAATCGTAATTAAACTAAGAGAAGAATAATACTTCTCTTTTTATAAATTATTTCCCGGGAAATAAAATAATTCCAAAAATGTACTATCGATACATTTTAGAAAGGATATAAAATGGAAGATACAATAGTAGCAATTTCAACAGCAATGGGCATAGGTGCAATATCTATAATAAGAGTTAGCGGAACAGAAGCAATAGAAATAACAAATAAAATTTTCAGTAAAGATTTAAAAAAAGTTAAATCACATACAATCAACTATGGTCATATAATATTTAATGACGAAATAATAGATGAAGTACTGGTTAACATTATGAAAGCACCAAAATCTTTCACAACAGAAGATATAATTGAAATAAATTGTCATGGTGGTATAAGTACGACACAAAAAATACTTGAAGTTCTACTATTGAATGGATGTAGACTAGCAGAGCCAGGAGAATTTACTAAAAGAGCCTATTTAAATGGAAGAATTAGTTTGCTAGAATCGGAAGCTGTTATGGATTTAATAAATTCAAAAACAGAAGAAGAAAGAAAATTAGCAATTAACCATCTAACGGGGAATATTACAAAAACAATTAATAATATTAGAAATAAATTATTAAAAATCATCGCTCATATTGAAGTAAATATAGATTATCCAGAATACGAGGATATAGAACAATTAACAAACAAAGATATTAAAGAACCATTAATAGAAATAAAGAAAGAGTTAAATTACCTTATAAAAGAATCGTTATCATCACAATTAATAAAAGAAGGTATTTCAACTGTTATTATAGGAAAACCAAATGTAGGTAAAAGTAGCTTACTCAATAAATTATTGGACGAAGAAAAAGCTATTGTAACAGACATTGCTGGAACAACAAGAGATACAGTAGAAGGAAATATAATAATAAATGGAATTAAATTAAATTTAATTGATACAGCTGGAATAAGAGAAACAAAAGATATAGTAGAAAAAATAGGTGTAGAGAAGAGTAAAATTTTAATTGATAAAGCACAATTAGTTCTATTAGTTTTAAACGGATCAGAAACATTATCACAAGAGGATAAAGAATTGTTAGAAAGAACACAAGATAAAACAAGGATAATTTTGGTTAATAAAAGTGATCAACAAAATATAATTAATGAAGACTTGATTGATTATGAAAATATAATATATACAAGTATGATAACAAATAATGGAATAAAAGAGTTAAAAGAAACAATAAGCAGCTTATTTAATTTAGAAAAAATAGCAACGACAGATTTAAATTTCTTATCTAATTCAAGACAATTAGCCCTTGCAAAAGAAAGTGAAATTTTAATTGACGAAATAATAAAACAAGTTGATAGTGAAGAATATATAGATTTATTAGAAATAGATATCAAAAATGCTTGGACAAAATTAGGTCAAATAATTGGACAAACCTATGAAGAAGAATTAATAGACCGCTTATTTAGTGACTTTTGTCTAGGAAAGTAGGATGTAAAATGAAATATGATGTAATAGTTGTAGGTGGAGGACATGCAGGATGTGAAGCTTCGTTAGCATCAGCAAGATTAAATACCAATACTTTATTAATAACAGGTAATATTAAAAATATTGCAGACATGCCTTGTAATCCTTCTATTGGAGGCCCTGCAAAAGGAATAATTACAAGAGAAATTGATGCTCTAGGTGGAGAAATGGGAATAAATGCTGATAAAAGTATTTTACAAATGAAGTTACTAAATACAGCAAAAGGACCAGCAGTACAAGCCCTACGAGCTCAAATAGATAAAATTAAATACCCACAAGAAATGATTAATACCTTGAATAATCAAGATAATTTATCAATAAAAGAAGCCATGGTAAAAGAGTTAATTACTAATGATGGAGTAGTAGAAGGAGTTATACTAGAAACTGGTGAAAAAATTTTATCTAAGACTGTTATATTAACAACAGGAACTTATATGAAGTCTAGTATTTTAGTAGGTGATACCAAAACATCATCAGGACCACACGGTGAAAAATCATCTAACTATTTAAGTACTAATTTAAAAGAATTAGGTTTTACTATACTAAGGTTAAAAACTGGAACGCCACCAAGAATAGAAAAGTCATCAATAAATTTTGAGGATATTTCAATAGAACCAGGAGATGAAAAAGAGCATACTTTCTCGTATTTAAACCAATGCCAATATGATATAAATAACCAAGTACCATGTCATTTAGTCTATACCACTGAAGAAACACATCGAATAATTGAAGAACATTTAAGTGAATCAAGTATGTATGGAGGTTATGTAGAGGGTGTAGGACCAAGGTATTGTCCATCAATAGAGGATAAAATAGTAAGATTTAAAGATAAAGAAAGACATCAATTATTTCTAGAACCAGAAAGCTTAAGTTATAATGATATCTATATCCAAGGATTCTCAACAAGTATGCCCCATTATGTACAAGAGAAAATGATACATAGTATTAAAGGTTTAGAAAATGCTATCATAAATAAATATGCTTATGCAATAGAATATGATGCAATTGACTCACGAGATTTAAATTTGACATTAGAAACAAAAAAAATAAAAAACCTATTTACAGCAGGACAAATAAATGGAACAAGTGGCTATGAAGAAGCAGCAGGTCAGGGTTTAATAGCAGGTATAAATGCTGTTCAAAAAATAAAAGAAGATAGCCCATTAATTTTAAAAAGAAACGAATCTTACATCGGAGTTTTAATAGATGATTTAATTACAAAAGGAGTAAAAGATCCATATAGAATGCTAACATCTCGTGCCGAATATCGCTTATTACTAAGAAATGACAATGCAGACTTGAGATTAACAAAATATGGAATAGAGATAGGACTTGTAACTGAAGAACGAGAAACTAAATATCTTCAAAAGTACCAAGATATTGAAAACCTAATCCGAAAATTACAAGAAAACAAAATAACTCCAATAAAAACAACCAATGATTATTTAGAAAAAATTGGTTCAACAGCTATAAAAGATGGTTTAACATTCTATGATTTATTAAAAAGACCAGAAATAACAATGGACAATATTGAAAATTTTATTATTTTAGAATATAGTGAAGAAGTAAATAAACAAGTGGAAACACTGATAAGATATGAAGGATATATAAAAAAAGCAGAAAAAGATACTAAAAAAATGATAAATTTAGAAGAAAGAAAAATACCTTCATGGGTTAATTATCAAGAAGTCCCAAATTTAGCAAGTGAAGCTAGACAAAAACTAGAAGAAGTTAGACCATTATCATTAGGTCAAGCAAGTAGAATTAGTGGTGTTAATCCTGCAGATATTTCTATATTGATGATTTATTTAAGAAAGAATGGTAAAAATAATGAATAAAGAACAATTTATAATAGAATTAGAAAAAATTAATATTAATATAACAAAAGAACAATTAACAAAGTTAGATACATTATATAAATTACTAATTGAATGGAATCAAAAAATTAATCTAACAAGAATAACAGCTGAAGAAGAAGTATATTTAAAACACTTCTATGATAGCTTAACACTACATAAAGCCTATAATTTAAGTGAAGTAGAAACTTTATGCGATATAGGAACAGGAGCAGGATTTCCAGGACTAGTATTAAAAATAGTTTTTCCGCACTTAAAAGTAACTTTAGTGGATTCTTTAAATAAAAGAGTATTATATTTAAAAGAGTGTATCAAAAAGTTGGAATTAAACAATATAAAAGCCATTCACTCAAGAGGAGAAGATTTTTGTAAATCAGATGAAAAATATGATGTGGTAACATCAAGAGCAGTAGCAAGCTTGGACAAATTATTTTCGTATACAATAGGAGCAGTAAAAAACAGAGGATACTTTATACCATTAAAAGCTAATATCTCAGAAGAATTAAAAATAGCTGAAAATTTGTATAAAAAGTACCATATAGTTTTATTAAAAACAGAAACTTTTCAATTACCAATTGAAAAAAGTGTTAGAAATATATTAGTCTATCAAGTAGAGAGATAAAATAATAGTTGTTTAACTATTGTTTTTTTGTTATAATAGTAATATAAGAATAAAAAGATAAGAAGGTGTATTTACTATGATGTCAGAAAATGAAGTAGTACAATTAAATTTAGAAGATCTAATTCCAAATAGATTTCAACCAAGGGAAATATTTGATGAGAGAGCATTGAAAGAACTATCAGATTCCATAAAAGAACATGGTGTAATTCAACCTATTATAGTGAGAAATATAGGGGAAAAATATGAAATAATAGCTGGAGAAAGAAGATATAAAGCTTCAGCGATGGCTGGTAAAACAACAATACCAGCCATCATTAAAAACCTTGATGATAAAGAAAGTTCTAAAGTAGCATTGTTAGAAAATCTTCAAAGAAAAGATTTAACAGCAATTGAAGAAGCAAGAACGTATCAAAAAATTCTTGAAATAGATGAGTTAACGCAAGAAGAGTTGGCTAAAACAATGGGAAAAAGCCAATCAGCAATAGCTAATAAACTAAGATTATTATCACTATCAGAAGAAGTTCAAGATGCTTTGCTAAAGGAGCAAATATCAGAAAGACATGCTAGAAGCTTATTGAATGTAAAAGACAGAATTCAACAAATAGAATATTTAAATAAAATATTAAGTGAAAAAATGACAGTAAAAGATTTAGAAAATGAATTAAAAAGAGTATTTGGTAATGCCGAAGAACCGACACCAGTACAATCAGTTGAAGAGAGCAAAGAAGATATGAATTATCCGGAAACAGATTTAGATAAATTACTAGAAAAAATTCAAAAGGAAATAGATGAAGAAGAAAAAAATGAAGGGATTAATAATAACAATATAATTTCCCCAGGCACATCAACTGTAGAAGAACCTAAAAAGGGATTAGATTTTCTTTTGGGCAATCATATTCCTGAAAAAATTCCTCAGCAATTAGATATTGAAACATTAAATCCAAATGAAAATAAAGATACACCAGTATTAGATAGTTTGGTGGGGTTAACTTCAGAACAACCTAATCAAGAAGAGCAATCAGAATTATTTAAACCATTTCCCTTTGAAATTAAATCTGGGGTTTCTCCAATTGAGTCATTAGATTCAATTGAACCGTTAGAAGAAGAAATAAAATCAACTCCTACACTAATAGGTGCAATAAATCAAGTTAGAGATAAAGTGAAAATGCTTGAGCGAGAAGGATTTAGCATTAATGTAGAAGAGATGGATTTTGAAGATACATATCAAATTGTAATTAAAGTAAATAAAAATAAGTAAGAAAAAAGTAGATAAATGTCTACTTTTTTGTTACAATATTAACATAACTATAAAAAGAAAAGGTGATGTAGAATGGGTAAGATAATTTCATTAGTAAATCAAAAAGGAGGGGTAGGAAAAACCACCACCAGTATTAATCTATCAGCATCGCTAGCAGTATTAAATAAAAGAGTTCTTTTAATTGATTTAGATCCACAAGGAAACACTACTACAGGAGTAGGAATCAATAAAGGAGAAATAGAAAAAAGTATATATGATGTAATAATTGGTAGGTGCCCAATTAATGAAGCTATCATCAGTACTAAATTTAATAATCTGTTTATATTACCTGCAACTATTAATTTAGCTGGTGTAGATATAGAATTGATGGAAAAAGGACAAAAAGATCCAACTTTTTCAAAAGGAAAACAATTAAAAAAATATCTTGATATAATAAAAGAAGAATATGATTATTTAATTATTGATTGCCCGCCATCACTGGGGCTGATAACTACAAATGCCTTAACAGCCTCAAATTCAGTAATTATTCCAGTGCAATGTGAATTTTTTGCATTAGAAGGAATTATGCAATTATTGAATACTATAATGCTAGCTCAAAAATCTTTAAATCCTAATCTAGATATAGAAGGAGTATTATTAACAATGTTAGATGCTAGAACTAATTTAGGTTTTGAAGTAGTTGAAGACATTAGAAAATTCTTCAAAGAACGCGTGTATAATACAATTATACCAAGATTAATAAGATTAACAGAAGCTCCATCACATGGAG
>CAYJHB010000020.1:0-17438 GCA_964370105.1 uncultured Muribaculaceae bacterium
CTAGTAAAAATTTAAATATCGCTTTACAAAAAATCGATAAAGCTACTTCATCTGGACTTGTTCATAAGAATAAAGCAGCTAGAAATAAATCAAGATTAACTAAGTTAACAAATACAGTGAAGTAATTAATATTACTTCCTTTTTTGAATAAGGGGAAAATATGAAAAAAACTATTATCGTTGGAATCCTAATGATTATACTTGGATTATGTTTTACATATCGTGAAGAACTAGTGAAAATGTACGTTGATATATTTGTTAAAGAACAAGTTGTATCAACATTAAGTTATGATGATCCATATTATAAAGATGTTGATTATCTATTTGTACAAACAACAGATAACTTTGAGCCACAAAGCTTTCAAGAGTTATTAAATGTTTATTATACCGTTATTAATTCTGGAGTAAATGAATTTACATTTTACTGTGATGAAATATATATAGATTGCTTAGCTGATGTTGAAACACTAGCTAGCAATCAAACCCTACTCTCACACATAAATAACTATGTTCATACTTACAATGGATTTAAGCATGTGTCTACTCAATATGACACTTTAGGTAAAGTAGATATAACAATAAATCATACTTATACTAATTCAGATATCAAAGTGATTGATAGTGAAGTAGATAAATTATTTAATGAGTTAGTAAATCCTAATTTATCTAACGAAGAAAATATAAGAGCAATTCATAATTATATTATCAACAATACAACGTACGATACAGATCGAAGCGATCATCAAATAATCAACTATCGTTCAGATACAGCATATGGTCCATTATTTGAAGGATATGCCATTTGCTCAGGGTATACTGATTTAATGGCCATCTACTTAGATAAATTAAATATACCTAATTTTAAAGTAGCTAGTGAGAACCATATATGGAATGCTGTGTATATAAACAATCAATGGTTAAATCTAGATCTAACATGGGATGACCCAGTAACATTAGATGGATCAGATGTCTTAGGACATGATTTCTTTTTAATTACATCAGAAGAATTAAAACAGTTCGAAGATGATCAACACAGATTTCCAGTAGATATTTATCAAGAATTAAAATAATTTAAAACCTCAAATGAGATTGTATTCTTAGAGGTTTTTTTCTTTACTGATTTTTAGTTTTATGGTATAATATGTATTATTTTTTTGGAGGGGCATTTATATGACAGATACAGATAATAAACATCAAATAATATTTTTACAAAAATACAAATTACTATTAAATTTTTACAATCACTTTGGTCACAGTAATATACCAAAAAATTTCATAACAATAGACGGTATTAACAAATCAAAAAAAGGCATCAATTTAGATTCGTTTGTTCGCTCTATAAATGAAAAGTACAAAAACAGAAGAAAAGATCTAACTGAAGAACAATTAGAATTATTAGAAAAAGTTGAATTTAAATTTGAAAAAAGAACTACCAAAAGAGCCCAAAATTTTAAAGCCTTAGAAAATTATTATCGAGTACACAATAATTGTAATGTACCACGAGGCTTCAAAACAAACGATGGCATTAATGAATCACAAGAAGGAACTGATTTAGGAGCCTTTGTAGCAAAAATTAGAAGATTCGCTAAAGGATTTAGAGGTTCTTTAAGTAATGAAGAAATAAAGTTATTAACCAAAATCGAATTTGACTTCACACCAAACACAACGAGAACAACCGATAAATACAAATTACTATTAAACTTCTACAATCACTATGGTCACAGTAATGTACCAAACAATTTCATAACAATAGATGGTATTAATAAAGATGAAAATGGAATAAACTTAGGGAACTTTGTTAATAGTTTAAAAGCTAAAAATAACGGAAAAAGACCACCCTTCACTCAAATGCAACTTAATATATTAGAGACTGTTCAAATCACATTTGAAAAAAGAGATGCAAAAAGAGTACAATGTTTTAAAGCCTTAGAAAATTATTATAAATTACATAACAATTGTAATATACCACGTGGATTTAAAACACTTGATGGTGTTAATGAATCAAAATGCGGCATAGATTTAGGAGCTTTTGTTACACAAGTTAGAAAATCTGCAAGAGGCATAATAAAACCATTAAGTGATGAAGAATATAAAATTTTAACTGATATAAATTTTGATTTTGAACCAAATAAAACAAAAACATCCATGAATTATAATATGCTATTAAATTTCTACCAGCATTACAACCATTTAGAAGTACCTCTAAACTTTATTACCAAAGACGGAATAACTAGAGATGAGACAGGAGAAAATTTAGGATATTTCAATTTAACATTAAGCCACCGTTATAAAAATAACAAGGAAAGTTTCAGTAATATTGAAACTATTATACTAGAACAATTAAATTACGATAACATATTTAAACAAGAAGAACCAAAAGTAAATATTAAAAAGAGCAATTAGTAATCTAGTTGCTCTTTTCTTATATTATTTCAATATTATTTACATTAATTACAGCCATAAATTCTTCCTGTAATTGTTCCAACCGTTCGTTAGTTTTAGCTTCAAATCTAACTGTAATATTAGGTCCTGTATTAGATACTCTAATAAGAGCCCAACTATCATCAAATAAAACTTTAATACCATCAATATCCAAATAACTATACGCTTTGCTATCTGCATATTCCTTAACTTTACTAACAACAATATTTTTAACATTATCTGGCGATTTAATTTTAATTTCATCAGTAGAATGATACTCTTCAATACCTTCTAATAAACTAGACAATGCTTTATCACTGTTAGATAACAATTCAACTATTCTAAGCCCAGCATACAAACCACTATCAAACCCAGGAAATTTATCTCTAAAGTAAACATGTCCAGATAGTTCACCACCTAAAGGTGCATCAATTCTAGCCGTTTCACTTTTAGTATACGAATTACCTGTACGATAACAATAAGGAACTCCACCTAACTTAACAATCTCATCCTCTAATGCCTTACTACACTTAACATCATATAAAAAAGTCTTATTACTAACTTTATTAATCATATTTCTAATCATAATAATCATATATAAATCAGTTGGAATATAATTCCCAAGCTCATCAATTATCCCTACTCTATCTCCATCACCATCAAAAGCAAGCCCAATATCAGCACCCGTTTCTAAGACCTTGTTCTTAAGCATAGCTAAATTAGATTCAACACAAGGATCAGGATGATGATTAGGAAAAGTTCCATCATTTACATCACATATACTAATTAACTCCATCGGAAATAACGAGTATAATTCCTTAGCTATAATACTAGTAGTACCATTACCTGGATCAATAACAACTTTAAGTTTTCTATCACCAAAAGATAAAGACTTTTTAAATAACTCTAAATAATTATTTCTAATATCAAAGTTACTAACCACACCTGATCCTTCTCTAAAATTACCTAAAGTAATATATTCATATAATTCTTGTATTGTATCTCCTTTAATATTACCATCTTTATCATAAGCCATTTTAAATCCATTATCATCCTTCGGATTATGACTAGCAGTAACCATAATACCAGAATAAGTATCAAGTTCCATTAATGCATAATAATACATTGGTGTTGTAACTAAACCTAAATTAATTACATCAACACCAGTACTAATAAGTCCCTTAATTAAAGAATTACTTAACTCAGGTGATGAAAGTCTGTTATCATATCCAATAACACATTTAAAAAAACCTAAATCTTGGATTTTACTACCAAATCCTTTACCAAGTAAAAAAGCAAATTCGCTATCAATATCCGTAGGATAAACACCTCTTATATCATAACCCCTAAAAACATATTTATTCAACATATAATCCTCCTATAAAAACAAAGTCCAAATAATTACAATAACTGCTATTACAATGCGATACCACATAAATATTTTAAAATCATGTTTCTTAAGATAACTAAGTAAAAATTTAATACAAATTATACCAGTTATAAACGCTGCAATAATACCACTTATAAAAAATACCATATTATCCATAATTAAAGGCATTATATCTTGTGTTTTAATTATTTCTAATAATACAGCTCCTAAAATAACAGGCATTGCCAAGAAGAATGAAAACTTAGCCGCATCTTCTTTATCAATACCTCTAAGTCTAGCAGCAGTAATAGTTGTTCCACTTCTAGAAAAGCCGGGTATTAAAGCAAATACTTGCAAACATCCAATCCATAAAGCATCTAACCAACTCATCTTCTTAATAGAGTTAGTATTCTTACTATTCATATCTACTAAATAAATAATAATCCCCATAACTATTAAAGCGCTAGCTATTACTAAATAATTACCACGAATAATATTTTCAATTATATCTTCAAATAAAATACCCATAATAGCTGCCGGAATAGTCGCTATTATAATAAACCATAAGATTTTACCCTTCTCATCATTAATTCCTTTAGTAAAACCATCTTTAATCATATTAATAAAATCCCAAAAGAAATATATACCAATAGCTAAAATAGTCCCCAAATGAAGCGCTATATCAAAAGTTAAAGCAATACTATCATCTAACCCTGCACCTATACCAAATATATCTCTAAAGATGATTAAATGAGCGCTAGAAGATATTGGAAGAAATTCTGCTATTCCTTGTACAATACCGAGTATAATACTCTCAAAAATCCCCATTAAGCATCTCCTAACTTATTACCAACAAAATATCCAATAATTAATAAAACTATTCCCACAACAAGTTGAGGTATAGAGAATATAAAAGTATCAATTTCAAGGAACGTACTTATAGGTATGGCAAACAAAGATGCAACGACAAAACCAATCACTGCATACATGGTAATTGTTTGGTGTTTTTCAAATAAATATTCTATTAGCCTAGAAATAAGTACTAACCCAACTAGTACGCCGACACCAAAAGATCCAAGTACTAAAATATTATTAAATAAATTATCAAACTTTGTTAATTCACTAATTGTCTCAACTATTGGATTATAAAAACCTAAAGTAAGAAGCACCAACGATCCACTAACCCCAGGAATAACCATAGTCCCAGCCGCGATAACTCCTACTATAAATAATATTATCATACCCGTAAAATCAATATCTGATAAAACTACTTCACTAGTACCTGGAAATAAAACAGGAATTAACGACATAAAGATAATTAAACAAAAAGTCAAACTCATCAACAGATAATTATTAATTTTTTTACTGTCTCGTTTACCTGCTACACGTTTAAATATCATTGGTAATCCACCAAGAACCAATCCCATAAATAAAAGAATAGTCGGCAATGGAAAACTCTCTAATGAAGCATCAATCACATTACTAAAAGTAAGAATCGAAATAAGCATTCCAATTCCGATTGGAATTAAAAACTTAATATTTTCTTTCAACTTATTAAAAAAATGACTAATCGCTTCAATAAATTCTTCATAAATACCAAGTGTCAAAGCCAAAGTACCACCACTAACTCCAGGAATTATATTAGCAATACCCATAATAAAACCTTTAATGATCAATAAAATATTTTCTTTCATTATCCTAACCTCTCCTTAATATAATCATTATGTAAAAACTCATGATTTAATGTAGACTCTTCATCATGACCTGGATAAATAATAATATTTTTATCAAAACCTAATATCTTGTCAATGCTATTATACATTTCATTAATATTCCCTGTAGGTAAATCACATCGCCCTATTTCCTCTTTGAATAAGAAATCACCAGTAAACATAATACCTTCTTCTTTAAAATAAAAAGTAATCGAATCACTACTGTGACCAGGAGTATAAATAACATCAAATTTAAAAGGTCCTATTTCATATTCTCTCTCTTCTAAATTACTTCTCTTGTTAACTACTGTATTCTTTTTAGTAAATTCTCTCAATGCTCCTACATGATCAAAGTGTGAATGCGTAATCAAAACTCCACCAAGCTTATTATCACCTATAGCTTCCTTGATTCTAACAGCATCTTCTCCTGGGTCAATCACTAATGCAACTCCATCTTTTATCAATATATAACAATTAGTCTGTAGTCTCCCTACAACTACTCTTTTAACTTCCATTTCCAACTCTCCTCATACTATATAAGAATACCATAAAATAACAATAATTCAAACACAGAAATAAAAAAAAGATACAAAAAAGTATCTATTCTATGATATTAACTGTACGATACACACTATTATAATTAAAACTCCTATCAACTACCATATATTTAATCATATAAGTGCCAACCTCACCTATATTAATATTATCAATTTCCATACATTCGGTGTTATTACAACTATAATATGTAGTAATAACATCATCTACAGTTAAAGTATCTCTACTGTCACTAATACCACCAACTCCTAAATCAGTAAATGATTCACCTTTAATAACCGTAACCTTTTCTTCTCCGTTTAAAGTAATGGTAGGTTTCGTAGTATCTAAAAACTTACCTTCTTCTAATTCAATATTGTCAACTGTGATTAGTGCTTGAAATAACTTACCTGACAAATTAATATTAGCAGCTTCACTAACCCATAATTTAATATTAAAATTAGCTGTATTAGAAGCATCAAGGAATTGATTATTTACAATATAAAATCCTTCTCCTATATCACTAAGAGACATAGGCTGACTATAACCACCATTATTTTGTTGAAAAGAAACCATGATATAATCTCTATCAATCATTAAACTTTCATCAATAGCAGGATCATTTAAAATAACAACCCTATAAGCACCTAAACCATCACTAACATTAGTAATTGAAAAATCAAAACTATTAACCTGCATACCTTCCTCGTTAGGAACCGGCTTAGTATCCTCTAATGAGTACACACTAGAATTAGCATCATTATCATAATCAACAGTAATGACTAATTTATCTTCATTATTAACAAATTCATTATACATAACATAAGTAAATCCTATAAAACCAATTAGTAATAAAATACTAACTATTAAAATTAAAATCTTTCTCATAAACACCTCTTTCTATCTTATATAATAATAACAAATAACAACAAAATATTCAAGCATAAGCTCACAAAAAAAAGAGGGATTCATATCACCTCTTTCAAATAACTACTAAGGTTTTACAACTTCGATATTTCTACTTGCAATACTATAATTACCAGATGAATCTCCTACAATATACTTAATATTATATGATCCTTCTAAATTAACATTAACAACTCCAACAACAACAACATTACCTGTTATATCACCATCAATGTCATCTATCGCACTATAACCAGGCTCGACAAATTCTTCATTAAGATTATGAGTTATTGAAGATAAACCACTCAGAGTTAACACAGGACCTGTTGTATCTTTTAAGTGAATATTAACATTTCTAACTGCAATACCCTCATTCAGTGAATTATCACTTGCTTTGTAATATATTTGATACATCCCAGGAATATTAGTATCAATATTTGCTATGTCAGTACAAATACCACTTATATCACAGCTTTTATATCCAATTTCAACTTCACTAATATCAATAGTATCATTATCATCTACTATACTACTAATACCTGCATCAGTATATACACTACCTTGTTCAAGACTAACAACATAATCACCACTCAAAGCAATAACAGGAGCTTGATTATCTACATAATAACCGTCAATCAATTGAACAGCTTCTACTTTTAGTCGAGCCTTATAAACTCTGCCCATCATATCGTTTCCTGCACTCTCGTCTAACCATAATTTAATTTCATAATTAACAGTATCTAAACCATCTAAAGTTTTATTTTCAACAATATAAATACCATTACCAATATCAGAAAGTAACGCCGGAGTACTGTAAGTTCCGTCATTTTCTTTAATTGCTATTTTAATATAATGCAGTGGTACAACATCACTTTGATCCAAACTACTATCAGTTTCTAACACCAAACGATAAGCACTAGCTACACTACCTGTGTTTTCAATAGTAAAAGCATAACTACTTTGATACATACCATGCTCATCACTCATAGGATAAACATTATCTAAATTAATTACTTCCCCATCATGTAGTGTCACCTCAAATGTACCAAGTGTTAAGTTAACTTCTTCTTCACCTTCTATTACTAAAGATAAAATCGCAAAAGAAACACCTAATAACGATAAAAAACACCCCATAACAAAAAGCAAAAGTACCGCTAATTGCTTTCTAGTATATTTCTTTAAACTTTTACCTGGTATTTTCACAATTTCATTTTTTTGTTCTTCTTTTTTTTGTTTTCGTAAATTCATATTATCACCTATTATTAATATAACAAATTTATAATCTTAATACAATAAAAAAAGAAGAGTTTTGTTTACTCTTCTGTAACAGTGTCAAACTGTGAATTATATAAGTTATAATAAAAACCTTTCTCTTTAAGTAATTCATCATGTGAACCTTGCTCAATAATATCACCATCATTCATAACTAAAATAATATCAGCATTTCTAATAGTTGATAATCTATGTGCAATAACAAAACTAGTTCTATTTTCCATTAACTTATCCATTGCTTTTTGAATTAACACTTCTGTTCTTGTATCTACACTAGAAGTAGCCTCATCAAGTATTAATATTTCTGGATCATTAAGAATCACTCTCGCTATTGTTAATAATTGTTTTTGTCCAGCAGATATACTACTAGTTTCATCATCTAAAATCACATCATATGAATTAGGTAACGTTCTAATAAAATGATCCACATGAGCATCAATACAAGCTTTTTCAATTTCTTCATCCGTAGCATCACTTTTAGCGAACTTCATATTATCTTTAATAGAAGCAGAAAATAACCAAGTATCCTGCAAAACCATACCAAAGTGTTCCCTTAAATGATTTCGGTCCATATCCTTAATATCAATACCATCTATTTTAATAGAACCTGAGTTAACATCATAAAATCTCATTAATAGTTTAACAATTGTCGTTTTACCGGCACCAGTAGGTCCTACTATCGCAATTTTTTGTCCCTTTTTGACATCAACACTAAAATTATTAATAATTGTCTTATTTTTATTATATCCAAATGATACGTTTTCAAAAGTAATACCTTTTTTAATAGTCTTAAGTTCTTTAGGATTTGAAATAGTAGGAATTTCTTCTTCTTCATCCAAAAACTCAAATACCCTTTCAGCTGCTGCCATTAATGATTGTAACAAATTAGTAACTTGCGCTATTTGACCTAAAGGTTGCATAAATGTCCTAACATACTGCGTAAATGATAATATATCACCAATCGCCATAGAACCATTAATAACCAAATATCCACCAAATATTGATACGATAACATAACCTATATTACCAACAAACTGCATCATCGGCATCATAATACTAGATAAAAATTGACTCTTCCATGCTGAATCATATAATTCTTCATTAGTTTTATTAAACTTTTCAACTTCTAAAGCTTCTCCATTATAAAGTTTAACAATATCATGACCGGCATAAGTCTCTTCTATATGACCATTAATATTTCCAAGTTGAGCTTGCTGTCTTTCAAAATGAATTTGTCCTCTTTTAATAATTTTCATCATTACAAATAAAGTAACAATTATCAGTACTAAAATAACCAAAGTCATTACTACATTGATTGAAAACATCATTACAATAATACCTACTGCTAAGACAAATGAAGATATTATTTGAGCCATACCTTGATCTAAACTTTGCGATATAGTATCAACATCATTTGTAATTCTAGATAATGTATCCCCTGTTTGTTTTGTTTCAAAATACTTAAGTGGCATACGATGTATCTTCTTAGAAATATCATTTCTAAGATTATAAGTAACTTTTTGTGATACTGTAGCCATGACTATTCCTTGAATGTAAGAAAATATCATACTTATAATATATAAACCTAATAAAGTAAGCAAGATAGTAGTTAAAGCTGTAAAATCAACTCCACCAGCATTAGAAACTTTCAAAAGTAACCCATCAAAAATAAGAGTGGTTGCTTCTCCTAATATTTTAGGTCCTACTATCGAAAATACAGCCGATCCAATTGCAAATATAATAACTAAAATAATTCTTATTTTATAAGTTCCTAAATATTTAAGAAGAGTTTTAAATGTTTTTTTCAAATCTTTAACTTCATTGTTAACAGTTCTATTATTATGCATTTTCTAACTCCTCCTTTGTTAATTGACTACTAGCAATTTCCTTATATACTTCACACTTATTAAGTAATTGTTTATGTGTACCAATACCAACTACCTTTCCTTCATCAAGCACAACTATTTGATCTGCCGAAAGAATAGTTGCTACTCTTTGAGCTACTATAAGCACAACTTTTTCACTACTAATTTTATTAAGTTCTTTTCTAAGTGTTGCATCCGTTTTAAAGTCAAGTGCTGAAAAACTATCATCAAACACTAATATATCAGGATCAGTAACTAATGCTCTTGCAATAGATAATCTTTGTTTTTGTCCACCAGATACATTAGTACCACCCTGACTAATACTAGATTTATATTTATCTTTTTTAGCATCTATAAAATTAGTTGCTTGTGCAATAGAAGCTGCTTTTTCCATAAAATCATCACTTATAGTAGGTTTACCATATTTTAAATTAGATTCGATTGTACCTGAAAATAATATTCCTTTTTGTGTAACAAAACCCACTTTTTCATGTAAATCATGCAAATTAACATCTTTAACATTAACCCCATTCACTAATACTTCCCCAGAAGAAGCATCAGCAAGTCTAGGAATTAAGTTAACAAGAGTAGATTTACCACTACCAGTACTACCAATAAACGCGGTTGTTTTCCCCGCTTCTGCTTTAAAACTAATATCGGTTAAGACATCCTCATCAGAATCATGATATGCAAAACTAACATTTTTAAATTCTACACTACTTTTAACACGACTACTATATGTTTTAGCATTACTAGGATTAACAATAGAACTATCAGTACTCAAGACTTCACCAATTCTTCCTAACGACACAGCTGCTCTTGGAAACATTATAGAAAACATTGAAACCATAATAAATGCCATAACTACTTGCATAGTGTATTGAATAAAGGCCATCATATCTCCGACTTGCATTTCACCTATATCTATAGCTTGTGCACTCTCATATACAATAAGTATAACAACAGCATTCATCGCAAACATAATTGTAGGCATCATAACTGACATAACTCTACTAATAAAAGTATTGACCTTTTTCAAATCAGTATTTGCTTTATCAAACCTTTCCTCTTCATGTTTTTGATTAGAAAAAGCTCTAATAACCGGAATACCAGTAATAATTTCCCTTGTCACTTGATTTAGTCGATCAATTAATGATTGAACTTTTTTAAACTTAGGACCTGCAAGTATAAACATTGTTGCCATAATTGTAATAATAACAATAACCGCAAGTGCCACAACCCAACTCATAGAAACATTAGTATTAATAGCTTTAATAATACCACCAACAGCTAATATCGGAGCATAGATAATCATTCTCATTGTAAACACAGTAAGCATTTGCACTTGTTGAATATCATTTGTTGTTCTAGTAATAAGAGATGAAACCCCGAACTTTTTAACTTCAGTACCACTAAATGATAAAGTTTGTTTATATGTATCTCTTCTTAAATCTTGTGCTAATTTAGCCGCTATTTTAACACCAATAAAACTAACTAATATAGTCGCAGTCATACTAAGAAGCGCAAATCCTAACATAATAAGACCAGAAGTAATAATATAACTAGTTTGCTTACTTCCCATATCAACACCGAGTTTTTCATACTCACTTATTACCCCAGCAATTGCTCCTTGTGAAATAATCATCTCATCCATACTATCTAAAGTCATATTAATCTCATTCACAGTAGCTTCAAGTGTATGCACATCTAGCAACATAAAAAGATCTAAAATAGGCATATCCTGTAATTCAGTAGGAATAGTAGCCATAAAATCAGCCATCATTGCTTCAGTTTGTTCATTCTCTGTTTGTAACATTGATACAATGAGCAATGGCTTATCCATTAAAGAACTTACTAACTCAAGATTATCATTAGTAAGAACGTATATTTCTTCCTCTTTATTATAAGAGTATCGATCAACATAATCACTATCATTTACTGAAATCAGTGAATATGAATTTAAAATTTCTTCATCATCTTCAGTAAATAAAAGTAAGTAATTCATAGTTTCCTTAGAAACAGCTTCTAAAGCACTATGTTCAACACCACTTTGTTGTACTCCAACATTAATAATTTTCGCTGTATAATCAGGTAATGACAAATCACTGAAAGCCTGCACTATTAAAAGTGCCACTACTAATATAATCATCATTCTTGATTTTTTTAAATATCCAAATATCTTTTTCATCCTATCTCCTCATCAAAAAACAATTATACTATCTTTATAATTATTATACAATATTATGAATAAAATTTACACAATTATCCCACAATATCAATGAAAGGATAATTATATGGATATAAACATTAGAAACCACATTATAAATAACTTCAAAGGAGATGACTTTGATACCTTAAGAAAAGCTATTGAAGAAAGTATCAAAGATAATGACGAAGTAGTTCTACCAGGAATGGGTGTCTTCTTTGAATTAGTTTGGACTGATTGTAGTGAAGATATGAAAAAAGAAATTATTAACATTATTAAAGAAAGAGTAAATAAAAATCCTGAATAATCAGGATCTTTTTTTATATCTTCTTAGTATATAATCTACCACATGTCTCAGTACCTTCAGGGCAATTACCAGTAACTGCACAATTAGGTCCAATTATTTTACTATAATAATCACTATGCTCTGTAACCAATTTATCCATATCACTAACAATATTCCTAACTTCCCATTGAGCCTTGTTACATTCTCTTAATGCACTAACATGCTTCAACGTAAGCCCATCTAATCCAAAACCAGCATTAACTTGATGACCACTTAAATTAAAATAAACTAAATCTTCTTCTCTGATTCCATTTTTTCTAAAAATATTATAAGCTTTATAATTAATTTCATTCGCATATCTCATTTTATCTTTAAGTATAACATTACTCTCAATTACTGGCGGTATTTTAATAATCTCTTTATTAATACATTCATCAAAGCTAGGAATTGATAAATCAATTGTTCTATGTCTAGTCAAATGAGTTAAATTTGCTAAAGAAATAGGACTTTGAAACCTAAAATAAACTGATTTCAAATCTTCTTTATAAACATCTTGATTAATTGCTTTAATTAAATTAGTTTTAAGAGAGTCATTATCCTTAATTTTAGTATCATAATAATTAATAGCATCGTTAAAAGGTAATTGATATACCCTCATTAAACAATTAACAAAAATAGTTTTATCAATATCATTAGTAAAGTTAACTAACTTAGTCTTATCAAGAATAGTAGTTTTATTATCAATTTCTAACTCACTTAAAACTTTTTTAATAGGACTAGTTTTTTGTTCACTTCTTTTATTATATAAAGTACTTAAATAAGGAGCTCTAACAAGCGATATTTCATACAACTTTTCACCAACTGCCTTAAGTTCATCTATATGAGATTTCTCACTATTAATTAACATATTAATAACTTTCTCTAACTCAGTAGCATTCATTCCCATAATCATTTCACTATGAAACGAATAAGGAAGAATATATCTAGCATCTTCTTTCTTAACACCTGAAGTTAAAAAATCTTGATAAGTTGCAAATAAAAAGTCTTGTACAATTTTATAATTATTCTTTAAAAGTTCTTGATCATTTAAAACATTTAAATTATCATCTTTAAAAGTCGGAATCACTCTACCAACAGTACTAAAGTCTACTTCCCTTCTGGATTTAATTGTAAAAGTAGAAAATCTAGATTCAATAAGAGTTTGTTCTACAACAGGCGAAACACCACTAATCGCAAATACAAAAAAATCAGAATCTACTATTGAAGTATGACCCATCCCAATAACTCTTTCAATCATTCCAATTACTTCGTCAGTTGATTTCTGACTAACTCTATCAAAAACATCAAACACTGTCCCACTAGATCTAGATAAAATACCAGAAGCCATACAAACTTCCAAATTTTTTCTAAACTCTTTCTCGCTACTAGTACCTACTAATTTTATATTCATCTTATACCTCCTACCATAATATTAACATAACAATGACATATTCCAAAGAAAAAAGACTATTTAATCTTCATTAACAGTCTCTTAACACCCATATACAATTTAAAACTAACTTTATACGTATAATACCAAAAAGGTGAAATAATCAAATCAAATTCTCCCAATAATTCTTCTACTTTACCACCAAAACTCTTTTTAAATAAATAAAGTCCATGTAAAGGATTACTTTCTCTAAAATCTCCAGTAATTCCATAAAAATTATATTTATTATAATTATCTCTAACAGCCATTTTAACACCCTCAAAATGAAGTGTATAAGCAGATTGAAATTGCATTAGTTCTTTTAAACTTCCACCAAATAAAGATAAAACTTCATTTCCGTAAACCATAAACATAATTCCTCCAAGTAATTTTTTAGAACCATGTTCCGCTTTTAATTTATCAATTTTAATCAGTTGCTCTTCTAATCTTTTAATCGTTTCTTCATCTTGTTTATTAGTTTGATTGTATTTTTTCTCATTCATCTTTAAAAGATTGTTTTCCTTTTTATAAATACGATCTTCTAGTGCTTTCTTCACATCATCAAGTTCAGTATTAGTATTATTCCAATATAAATCAAAATCAGCTTCTGCCACGTATATCTTTATAATATCTCCCAAACAATCCCACATATTTTCATAATAAGATAAAGGTCTATCAATAAATTCTCTTCTCTCACTAGTATGTTTCATAACTTCTTTAAACAAATAAAGTTCATCTCTATTAATTTGTCTAGTTACTACACCTAACTTCTCATTTTTACGAAGAATTTGTCTAGTCTTAGACTCCATATCCTTCATAATATCATCTATTGATTTATCTTTAGTTAAAATTGTATGAATCCATCTTGCTTGTAATGGTTCTTGCATCAAGTTAAACCCAAAATGTTTATACCCTAATTTAATAATATTATCAAAAGAGAGCTTATTATTATAACCATCTTCTACTACATTAGAATCATTACCTCTTTCTTGATATTCAACATAAGGATCTATTTTAACAAACACAGCTTTCTTACTCTTAGCATACTTCTTAACTTCTTTTGTAAATAAAGTAAGCAAATCAAGATCACTGTAATCTATTAAAAATCCTCTAGGAGCATAAAACATCTTTCTTTTAATCAAGGGTAGTGTTTTTATTAGAATCATTGAAGCAGCAATTATTTTTTTATTATCCTTAAGACCAACAAAACAAACATCCCATCCATTCGATTTTTTAACCTTAGCCCATTCCTTAGCTTGGTAAAACGATATTTGTGGATGCCTAAGCGAAAATTTTTCAAATTCCTTAGTACTTATTTCTAAAAACTCCATCTTTCCTCCTATTTATCTCTTAATATTGCATTGTATTTATTAATTACTGCATCTATCGCTTTTGAAAAATTAGTCATAACTTCTTCTTCAACCAGAGTTCTATCAATTGCTTGAAAAACTAATGAAAAAGCTATAGATTTTTTATTAATTTCAATATTTTCTCCCTCATATATATCAAATACTGAAACATCTACTAACGTCTTATCAGTACTTTTTTTAATTGTTTTAATAATATCTCCAGCTTCAACACTAGAATCAACTAAGAACGCCATATCTTTACTCACACTAGGATATTTACTAATCTCTTTATATTTAATATTACGTACTTTAAATGTTTGTAATTTTCCCAAGTCAATTTCACCAAGTACAATTTTTTCTTTTCTAAAACCAGGATGTATAACACCAAAGTAACCAATTTCTTTGTTATCTACTAATATAACCGCACTAGCTTTCGGATGCATCTCACCAGGTAAATTACTACTAGTCGCAAATACATAACGACCATCAAGACCTAAATAAGAAAGTAATCTTTCAATGTTAGACTTAACTATATAAAAGTCATATTCTAACTTAACTCCTTGCCATTCAGATGATAAGTACTTACCTAATGTAACAAATGCTAATTTTAACGTTTCATCATACTCCTCACTTTTATTATAAACATTACTAATCTCATACATTGCTACATCTTTAGCATTACGAGCTAAGTTATAATCAAGAGTTTTTAATAGTGATGGTAAAATACTTTGTCTTAAATGAGCTTTATCTGTACTAAGAGGTCTAAGTAATGAAATGCCACTAGAGAAATTATAGTTAAATAATCTAGATTCTTCTTCGTTCACTAAACTATAAGTTTTAACCTCACTATATCCCAAAGTTCTCATATACTTACTAATTTGTTTACGATACTTAATATTAGGAGCATATTCCCCTCTTTTAATATCTACTTTAGGCATACAAGCAACTATATTATCATACCCATATAATGCCCCGATTTCTTCAATAATATCCTGAGCAATTGAAACATCCATTCTTCTATTAGGAATAACAACTGTAAACTCTTGAGAATTAAGTGTATAACTAAAACCTAATCTATCTAGAGTAGAACTCATCTCCTCTAAACTTAAACTAAGTCCAAGCACCTGATTAATTCTTTCCATAGTAACAACAGCTTCTTTTACAGTCTTATCAACTTTATCATAAATTACTTCACTATCAACTATTTCAGCATTTGCATATTCACTAAGTAAATAACATGCACGATCAATAGCTAATTTAGTATATTCATAGTTTAAAATTTTCTCATTTCTTAAACTAGCTTCACTACGAAGCTCATGTCTAATAGAAGTATAACGTACATTCATTGGATTAAATATTGCGCTTTCAATTAAGATGTTTTTAGTGTTCTCTACTACCTCAGTAGATAATCCCCCCATTACACCAGCAAGTGCAATTACTTCCTTTTCATTAGCAATAACGATATCTGATGAATCAAGTTCTCTTTCTTTACCATCTAAAGTAGTAATCACTTCTCCACTATGAGGCATACGAACAACTAATTTACTACCAACTTTATCATAATCAAAGAAATGAAGTGGCTGCCCATATTCAAGCATAATATAATTACTAATATCTACAACATTATTAATAGGTCTTATATCATTAGCAATTAATCTGTCCTTAATAAACTCAGGAGATTCTCCTATTTTAACATTTTTAACTAGACGAGAACGATACATTGTACAGTTACTAGTCTCAATCGATAAATCAATGAAGTCACCTGTTTTATCACAATTACTAACAGTAGGCAACTTTACCTCTTCATTAATAACAGCACCTGTTTGATAAGCAAAACCTAAATAACTAAGACAATCATTACGATTAGGATTAAGATCTAATTCCCATATACTATCATCGAAATTAAGAGCCTTAAAAGCATCTAAACCAACTTCTAAAGAAGAATCAACGATATGAATCCCCTTATCATAATTAGACTCTTTATCTTCTAAACCTAACTCAAACAAAGCACATATCATACCATTAGATTCAACACCACGAACAGACACTTT
>CAYJHB010000021.1:0-16953 GCA_964370105.1 uncultured Muribaculaceae bacterium
AAGATTTAGGTGAATATTTAAAAGAGTGTCGTATTAACCATGGTGTTAGTGTAGAAGAGGCATGTTTAGATTTAAATATGGACGAGATGCATTTGGAAAACATAGAATTAGGTAATATTCGTGCTTTTAAAGATGTATATATATTAAAAGATTATATTATTACTTATGCTAAGTATTTAGGTCTTGATTCAAATAAAATACTTGATGAATTTAATGATTTCTTATTTGAACATACTTCTAAAATATCACTTAGTGATATAGAAGAAGCTAAAAACAAGCAAAAAGAAGAGAAAAAGATACTTTCTCCTTATACGAAAGAAGTTAAGCAACAGAAGAATATTTTACCAGTTATATTAATATGTGCTGGTGTTTCATTGCTGTTGTTTGTTATTATATTAATTTTTCAATCAATAGAAGGTGATGTTCCTGTTAATAAGGAACTTAAGGGGGTAGTATCATATGACTTTGCCTAATAAATTAACTGTTGTTAGAATTATTTTATCTATTATTATAATAGTATTATTACTTTTTCCATTTTATGATATTGGTTTAGAATTTCCTAAGTTATTATTTAATGGCATCGTGATTAGAAGTGAGTATTTAATATCGGGTGTTTTATTTATAATTGCTAGTATAACTGACTTTTTAGATGGTTACATAGCTAGAAAATATGATTTAATTACTGATACTGGTAAAATGTTAGATGCAATTGCAGATAAGGTATTAGTAAATAGCTGTTTAATTATTTTGGCAGCGCATAATTTTATACCAGCTATTATTCCTGTTATCTTAGTGTTAAGAGATATAATTGTTAATGCTATTAAGATGGAAGCTGCTTCAAAGGGAAAAGTGGTTGCGGCTATTGGGTCAGGTAAAATTAAAACAGCTTGTTTGATGGTAGGAATTACTTTAATGTTTTTCTACAATATTCCATTTGAATTTTGGAATATTCGAGTAGCAGATTTTATGTTGTATTTTGCAACGGTTATGTCAATTTTATCGGCATGGGAATATTATCGAATTAATAAAAAAATAATTTTCAGTAAATAAATTGGATATAAAAACTCTTTTTAATTAAGAGTTTTTTTCTTTTGTACTATTAAATTTTCTTTAAAACGCAATAACATACATTTGTTCGTAAAAAGTACTTGCTTTTTTAAAAATACTGATGTACAATTAATTTATCTATAGGAGGAGTTTAAATGAATAAACAAGTAGACAAGAATAAAGCTTTAGAACAAGTATTAAATGATATTGAAAAACAATTTGGTAAAGGTTCAATTATGAAACTAGGTGATAGTAAGCATATGGAAGTTGAAGTTGTATCTAGTGGTTCTTTATCAATAGATATAGCTTTAGGAGTTGGTGGACATACCAAAGGTAGAATTACAGAAATATATGGTCCTGAGTCTTCTGGTAAGACAACGGTTGCTTTGCATGCAGTAGCAGAAGTGCAAAAAGCTGGTGGAAGAGCTGCATTTATTGATGCTGAGCATGCGCTTGATCCTATTTATGCTAAAAATTTGGGTGTTAACATAAATGAATTATTATTATCACAACCTGATACTGGAGAACAAGCTTTGGAAATTTGCGAAGCGTTAGTTAGAAGTGAAGCTGTTAATATTGTGGTTATTGATTCAGTTGCGGCTTTAGTTCCTCAGGCTGAAATTGATGGTGAAATGGGTGATTCTCATGTTGGGTTACAAGCTCGTCTTATGAGTCAAGCGTTGAGAAAATTATCAGGAACAATTAATAAAACAAAAACAATTGTTATTTTTATTAATCAATTAAGAGAAAAAGTCGGAGTTATGTTTGGTAATCCTGAAACCACACCTGGTGGAAGAGCGTTAAAGTTTTATTCAACTGTTAGATTGGAAATTAGAAGAAGCGAAGCTTTAAAAATAGGTGATGGAATTATTGGTAATAAAACGAATATTAAAGTAGTTAAAAATAAGGTGGCACCTCCTTTTAAAATTGCTTCTGTTGATATTATGTATGGTGAAGGAATTTCAAAAGAAGGAGAACTTGTTGATTTAGGTGCTGAGTCTGGGGTTGTTGAGAAAAGCGGAGCTTGGTATGCTTATAATGGAGAAAAATTAGGACAAGGTAAAGAAAATGTTAAACTTTTGCTTAAGGAAAATAAGAAATTAGCTAATGAGATTGAAAATAAAATTAGAGATTTTTATGGTATTGGAATTACTACAGAAGGTAAAAAATAATATTTAAGCTTATCATTAATAGTGATAAGCTTTTCTATTGTGATTTAACTTGACATTAAGAGAGAACGACTTTACAATAGAAGTAGATTTATTTATATAGATCTTTAAGAATGGAGGTACTTATGGAAGATGTACTATTCTCCATTTCGCTTGTTATAATTGGGTTAATATCTGGAATAGGGATAATTATTTTAATCAATAATAGAAAAGAGAACAATGCTAGTAAGAGGGCAGAGTTGATTATTGAGAAATCTAAAAAAGAAGCTGAAAAAAATAAAAGAGAAGCTTTACTTGAATCGAAAGAAGATATTCATAAATTAAAACTTGAATTTGATAAAGATATTAAAGAGAAGAAACTTGAAGTAAAGGAAGCAGAGGAGCGTCTTTTACTAAGAGAGAGTAATATCGATAAAAGAGATGAATTATATCAAAAAAGAGAGAATGCTTTGAATGAGAGAGACAATAGTTTAATTTCTAAGCAAAAAGAAATTCAAGATGAACAAGTAAGAATAGAGAGTATTAAGGAAGAGCAACTTAAGTTGTTAGAAGATATTGCTAAATTTAGCAAAGAAAAAGCTAAAGAATTAGTGATGAAACGTGTTGAAGAAACAATGAATAAGGAAATAGCAGAATATATTTACGAAAGAGAAGCAGAAGCTAAACTTGAAGTGGATAAAAAATCTAAAGACATGTTAGTTATGTCAATGCAAAAATATGCTGCTGATGTTTCAAATGAACAGACAGTAACTGTGATTGATTTACCTAGTGATGAAATGAAGGGTCGTATTATAGGTAGAGAAGGTAGAAATATTCGAACAATTGAAGCTATTACGGGAGTTGATTTAATTATTGATGATACACCTGAGGCAGTAGTTATTTCTAGTTTTGATCCTTATCGTAGGGAAATAGCTAGAGTTACAATTGAAACTTTAATTAAGGATGGTAGAATTCATCCTACTAGAATTGAAGAGTTATATGATAAAGTTTGTAAGGATATGAAAGCTAAAGTTATTGAATATGGTAATGAAGCAATGTTTAAATTAGGTCTTACTAAACTAGATCCTGCTTTAGTTGAAGTTATTGGACGTTTACATTTTAGAACTAGTTTTGGACAAAATGCTTTACAACATTCTATGGAAGTTGCTGAGTTATCTGGTGTTTTAGCCGGAGAGTTAGGCGAAAATATTATTTTAGCTAAGAGAGCTGGTTTGTTACATGATATTGGTAAAGCAATTGATCATGAAATAGAAGGTAGTCATGTTGAAATAGGAGTTGATTTAGCTAAGAAGTATAATGAACATAAAATAGTTATTAATTCAATTGCTTCACATCATGGTGATGTAAATGCTGATAGTACTATTTCTGTTATTGTTGCAATAGCAGATGCTTTATCTGCATCCCGTCCTGGGGCTAGAAATGATTCATTAGAAAATTATATTAAGAGACTTTCTCAACTTGAAGAAGTTGGTAATCAAATTAGTGGTGTTGAAAAGACATTTGCTGTTCAAGCGGGGAGAGAATTAAGAGTAATTGTAAAACCTGATGAAGTTGATGATTTAGCTAGTTATAAAATTGCAAGGGATGTTAAAGAGAAAATTGAAAGTACTATGCAATATCCTGGTACAATTAAAATAACAGTTATTAGAGAAACACGAGCACAAGAAGAAGCTAAGTAATTAGTTTCTTTTTTTATTGATATGTAATAATTAATGTGTTAGTATAATGGCATAGGGAGGCTTATTATGGTTTTGAATTTTAAAGTAAACACATTTGATATTAGTAGGGAAATAAGAGTAGTGCTAAATGAGTTTGAAAGTATGGATGATAATGATGAAACTAGTTTTATTCATCACGAAAATAATATTGAAAATGAAGATGATGAATATGAAGATGATGAATATGAAGATGATGAAAATGAAGATGAATATTCAGAAAATGAAGAAGAGTTAGATGATATAAATGTTGATACGGATGACTCTGAAAAGTGTCTTAATTCTAAAGAAACACTTGAAGCTTATAAAAAAGATATTGCAAAATACTTTGATTCTGCTGAAGTTGAAATAGATGAAGTAAATCATATGGTATATCCTCTTGGACATTTGAAAAAGGAGTATATGAGTGAAAGTGAAATTGTTAGTGCACTAGTTTATAATAGTGAACACATGACTATTTATGATTTTCTTTCTGAAACAATTATTTCAAATTATAAGACAGTAGAAAAGTATGTTAATTATTTAATACTTAATTATTTTGAAGAAAATTATAATGCAAAAGGTGATTTTTTGATTGATTCCTTAGATGAATTGGATAAAGAAGATACTGTGTTATTTGTTATGAAAGAGTATCCTAATATTTTCTTTCATTTAATGGAGTGTTATGAAATGTCAAGTGTAATTGGTAATGCTTCATTGATTGATAGAAGAAGGAAAACAATTAATGAAGCTGGTAAAAGCAAGGAATTTTATACTAAGTTTAGACCTGATTATTTTTATGATTTAGAACTTATGGATATATCAGAAAAATATAGTTTTCATAAGGATTATTGTATGGAAGAAGAATCATTTTTGATTGTATTGAGATGTTTAGGAAAGGTAAATGTTAATAATGTACATGCTGCAATTAACAGTATTTGTTTAGAGGGTAGATGGGCATTGATGAAGAAATTAGTTGATTGCTTTAATGAGTTTACATGTGGTAAGAAAGAATATGCAAAACTTACTGCTAATGAGCGATATTTAACTGATATATTTGCATATACTGGCAATATTAATAATTTGGTTATGAGTAATGATAATTATTTAATGACAGTTGTTAATGGATATTTAAGTAACACTGATTCTTATTTATCTAAGAAATTTGAACATGAATTTGAAACTGATCATTTAGCTTTCCAGTATAATAAAACTAAAAAAGGAAAAAAATAAAAGACGCTTAACCTTAAGCATCTTTTTTTATGTCTAAAATAACAGGTAATATAATTGGTCTTCTTCCTGTTAATCCTTGAATATATGAATTCAATTCATTGATTAATATAGACTTTGTTTCATTGAAATTGATATTTGGTTTGTTTAATTCGTTTCTTATAATATTTGATGCAAAGGCTTCAATCTTTCTAATTAAAGCTTCATTTTCATTTATTAAAACAAATCCTCTTGTAGTTATGTTTGGTTTTATTAATAATTCTTTCTTTGAACTATCAACATTTGCGATTACTACTAATATACCATCGTTAGACATGAATTTACGGTCTCTAATAACTGTTTCTCCAACTTCTCCGATACGACTTCCGTCTACGTAAACATCAGGTGCTTGGATACTTTCTCCTCTTGAAACTTTCCCATTATCTAATACGAGACTATCTCCGTTTTGTAAAACAAACGTATTTTCCTTTGGAATACCACAACTAATTCCTAATTCAGCATGATGTCTTAACATACGGTAATCACCGTGGAATGGCATTAAGTTTTTAGGCATTAATAATCTTAACATTAATCTTAATTCTTCTTCATTAGCGTGTCCAGATGTATGTAAGTCACTGATGAATGTATTTGTATAAACTTTAACACCTTTTAAATAAAGCTTGTTAATAGTTTTAGAAATACTTAGGGCGTTACCTGGTATAGCAGATGATGAGAATACAACTATGTCATCTGGTCTTAATTTTATTTGTCTATGAGTTCCAGCTGCAATTCTTGATAAAGCTGCTAATGGTTCTCCTTGTGATCCTGTACATAGTATGGCAACATCTTTTGGTTTTAATTGGTTAGCTTCTTCAGCTGTTATAAGTAGTTCTTTATGATCAATATATCCACCATTCATGGAGATATTTAAATTGTTTTCCATACTTCTTCCGAAGATACATATTTTTCTGTTTTGTTTATAACATGTTTCAACTATGTGTTTTAAGCGATAGATGTTAGAAGCAAATGTTGCGATGATAATTCTACTTGTTTTATTTTTTTCAAAAATATTGTATAGAGCATTATCAACTCTTGATTCACTTATACTTACACCTTCGTTTAAAGCATTGGTACTATCACTTAGTAATAGTGTTACTCCTTTTTCACCAATTCTCGCCATTTTATGAATGTCTGCCATTGGTCCAATTGGAGTCATATCAAATTTGAAGTCTCCTGTTGTAACTATTCTTCCGTCTGGAGTATTAATAGAAATACCATGTGCATCAGGAATAGAGTGAGTTACTTTGAAGAATTCAACTTCCATGTTTTTAAATTTTAATATTGTTTCGTCGTTATAGGCAATTAAATTATCATATCTAATATTACGGTCAGCTAATTTAAGTGAAATCAATTCTTTAGCTTGATTAGGAGCATAAATCATAGGAATATTTACAGTTTGCAATAAAAAGGGAATACCACCTATATGATCTTCATGTCCATGAGTTATAATTAAAGCTTTTATTTTATTTTCATTTTGTTTTAAAAAAGTATAATCAGGTAAGACATAGTCTATCCCCAATAGTTCTCCTTCTGGAAAACTAACACCCGCATCAATAATAATAATTTCGTCTTCATGTATTACACAATACATGTTTTTTCCGACTTCGCCTAAACCACCTAAAACAACAAGTTTTGTTTTATTGTTTTTTTGGTTCATAATTTTTTCCTTTCTTTTAAGTTAATTTTATAATATAAAGAACTAACCTATAAAATTATACTATTAAATTATGGTTTTGTCTATATTTTTATTATTGATGCTTAAAAAGTATGTAAAATATTAGTCTTTTTATTTTATAAATGTTATACTAGATTATATAAGTTACAGGAGGATATATGGGATTATTTAATAAAATTAAAAATATGTTTGCTAAGAAGGACGAAGTTGTAGAAGAGGAGCATATTGAAGAAGTAATAAATGAAGTAAATAATGAGAAAACTGTCGAAGAAGAAACGGCAGAAGAAAGTGTTCATGAGGAAGATTCTGAAGTTGTTATAGAAAAGAAAGATTATACGGAGGCTGTATATGAAGAATTAACTGAAGAAGATATTGAAGAAGTGGAGGTTTATGAAAAAGGTCTTACTAAATCAAGAGAGAGTTTTGTATCAAAACTAGTTAATCTTACTAATCGATATAAAAAGATTACTGATGATTACTTTGATGAATTAGAAGAAGTATTAATAATGGCTGATATTGGTGTTAATACTGTTATGGATTTTATTGATAGATTGAAAAAACGTGTATATGAAGAAAAAATAACTGATACTGAATTACTAAATGAGTTAATAGTGGATGAATTATTTATTATTTATGTAGATGACAATGTACTTAGTTCGAAGTTAAATTATCAAGATAATGGACCAACTGTTGTATTGATGGTTGGGGTTAATGGAGTAGGTAAAACAACAACTATTGGTAAACTTGCTGCTAAAGAGAAAGATATGGGTAAGAAAGTTTTATTAGTTGGTGCTGATACCTTTAGAGCTGGAGCTACAGAACAGTTGAATGAATGGGCTAAGAGAATTGGAGTTGACTACTATGGAGGTAGTGAAAACGCTGATCCTGCTTCAGTTACATTTGATGGAGTCGAAAAAGCTAAAAAAGAGAATTATGATGTTGTATTTGTTGATACGGCAGGTCGACTACAAAATAAAGTTAACTTGATGAAAGAATTAGAGAAAATTAATAATGTTATGAGTAGAATTATTGAAAATGCACCTCATGAAACATTACTTGTTATAGATGCGACTACTGGACAAAATGGTATTTCGCAAGCTAAAAGCTTCAAAGAAATAACTAGTGTTACCGGAATAGTTTTAACTAAATTAGATGGAACTGCCAAAGGTGGGATTGTACTTGCTATTAAAGAAGAAGTAGATATACCTGTTAAGTTTATTGGGTTTGGTGAGACTAAGAATGATTTACAGGTATTTGATATAGAAAAATATATATATGGGTTATTTAAGGAGTTAATGTAATGAAAAAGAAAATTGGATTATACTTACAAGGAATCATTACTTTACTAGCAGTTGTATTTGCTGTTATTGCTATCTTTAATAGAGAAATGGTTACGGTTATACAAGTATTATTAGGATTAGATTTGTTTGTTATGGCTTATAATAATTTGGTTTTGTTTAAAAGAAAGTTATTTACTATTCTTTATATAATTGGAGGAGTATTTGTATTAGTTATTACAATACTTAATTGGTGGTGATTATAATGAATAAGACAATATATTTGAATCAATTATATGATTTTTATGCAGAATTATTGACTGAGAAACAAAAAGATTATTTTGAGAGATATTATTTTGATAATTTATCGCTTAGTGAAATAGCAGAAGAGTTTGATGTTAGTCGTAATGCTATTTCTAAACAATTAGATATTATTGAAAATAAATTAGAGGATTTTGAAAAGAAGTTACAATTACTTGATAAAAAGAAAAAAGTAATGGAATTAGTTAAGAATAATAATTTGCTTTATACTGAAATAAATGATATATTATAGGTAGAATAAGAGGGTATAATTATGTTTGAAAGAATAGTATATATTAGTGATAAAATAGCGCATGTTAAATTAAAAGAAAATGTTAATTTGGCTGTTAATTTAATGAATTTGCATATTGTGTTTGAGGATCAAGATAAAAAGATTCTTGGTGAAATAGATGATCTTAATGAGGGTGTAGCTAAAGTTAGGATGTTAGGAGAATATGTTAATGGTTCTTTAAATAGTGGTGTTATTAGAAAACCTACTATGAATGCAACTATTAGAGTTATAAACAAAGAAGAGATTCCGAGTATATTAGGTGAAGATAAAGAAGGAAATATGTTGTTGGGAGTTAGTCCGTTTTATAATGACTATCCTGTTTATTATGATGTTAATAATTTCTTTAGTAATCACTTTGCTATATTAGGTAGTACAGGTAGTGGTAAGTCTTGTGGGATTGCAAGAATTATTCAAAATATATTTTCTAGTAAAAATATAGAACCTTATAAATCTAATTTAATTATGATTGATTCTTCTGGTGAA
This sequence comes from uncultured Muribaculaceae bacterium, assembly GCA_964370105.1. GTDB lineage: Bacteria > Bacillota_I > Bacilli_A > RF39 > UBA660 > CARZYU01. The sequence continues at coordinate 9,207 of CAYJHB010000021.1, forward strand.
TACTATAATGCTTTTAATTCAATTAGTCAGATTAATCCAAAGTATAATTATCGATTTTTAACAACTAGTGATACAGAGAATTTAGGTGAAAGATTAAGATTACCTATTTGGTTACTTGATTCTACTGATATATCTCAGTTGTTGTCGGTTAATTCTCATTCTCAATTACCAATTATAGAGAGAATGTTGAAACTTGCTCTTATTTTTGGAGAAGATGATAGTAAAGCACTTAATCATAAAAATCATTTAATTGCTAAGGCTATTATGTCTATTCTTTATTCTAATGAGACTACTCCAAATAAAAGAAATGAAATATTTACAGTAATTGCGAGTTGTTCAACTGCTCAATTTAATTTAGAATCTCCAATACAAGGGATTGGTTATACAAGAAAATTTAGAGAGTGCTTCTTGATTGATTCTAGTGGTAATTTTAGTGAAAGTGTCTTATTGACAGAGTATGTTACTTCTTTTATTAAACAAGAGTATGATAATTATGAACCTGGAAAAGATGTTTTTTATACATTAGAAGACTTAGAGAGAGCACTTAATTTTACTCTTATTAGTGAAGGGTGGTTAAGAAATGCTAATACTTATGGGGATGCAGTTACTTTAAGAGTAAGATTACATTCATTAGTAATAAGTGGATATTCACAGTTTTTTGAAGTTCATAGTTATATTAATAGAGATGATTATATTAAGAAATTATTAGAACATAATGGGAAGAAATATCAATTTGTTAATATTAACTTAGATGGAGTAGATGATGATTTTGCTAAGGCTTTAACGAAAATTTATTCTAATTTATTATTTAAGTTTACTAAAGAGTTAGAGCCTAGAGCTAGTATGCCTATTCATATATTAGTAGAAGAAGCACATAGATATATTCAAAATGATGATGATAGATTTTTATTTGGATTTAATATATTTAATAGAATAGCAAAAGAAGGAAGAAAGTATGGGTTAATACTTGGGCTTATTTCACAAAGACCTGTTGAATTATCTGATACGGTTATTTCTCAGTGTTCTAATTTTATGATATTTAAAATGAATCATCCAGTTGATGTTGAATATATTAGAAAGATGATTCCTAATATCAGTGATGAAATAGTAGAAAAACAAAAGACATTACAATCAGGAACTTGTTTAGGGTTTGGTAGAGCGTTTAGAATACCGTTAATTGTTAAAATGAAAATGCCTAGTCCAGAGCCTAGTAGTGGTAACTGTGATGTAGTTAATACTTGGAAAATGGTAGGTGGAGTTAATCCCGTGGTTAGTGGTAATGTAGTTCCTAATGGTGTATCTAACATTATTAGTAATGTACCGATACAACAAGTGCCAACTGCTGCAGTACAAGCTCCAGGGGTGATAGTTTCTAATAGTACTTCTAATATTATATCAACACCAGAAACTAGTTTAAGTGCTGCTGATAGTAGTAGTAGTAATATTACTAGTACTTTACAAAGACACAATGATGTGGGACAAACAATTAATTTAGTTGATGCGCCTATTAAAGCAGAGTAATCTGCTTTTTTTTATTGTTTAAGGTGAATAGTTGCTGTATTTACTTGATAGATGTGGTTATTTCCTATATAATGATTATGGTGATATAAATGTTTGAAAGTTTAGGAGATCGTTTGCAAAATGCGATCCATAAGATAAAAGGTTATGGAAAAATAACTGAAGATAATATAGGCGATATGCTTAGGGAAATACGTTTAGCTTTATTAGAAGCAGACGTTAATTATAAAGTAGTTAAAGAATTTACTTCTAGAGTTAAAGAAAAAGCTTTAGGTGAGGAAGTTCAAAAGAGTATTAAGCCTGGTGATTTGTTTGTTAAGATTGTTAAGGATGAACTTACAGAGTTATTAGGTGGTGAAAGTTCTCCATTAAATACTAAAGGTAATCCAGCTATTTTGATGCTTGTCGGTTTACAAGGTAGTGGTAAAACTACGGCAATTGGTAAGCTTGCTAATTTATTACGTAAGAAGCATGCTAAGAAACCTTTAATGGTAGCTTGTGATATCTATAGACCTGCGGCAATTGATCAATTAAAGCAACTTGGTAAACAACTTAATATTGAGGTATATGATGAAGGTACTAATAATCCTATAGAAACATCTAAAAATGCTATTAAGTATGCTAAAGATAATGGTTTTGATTATGTTTTAGTAGATACTGCTGGTAGATTACATATAGATGATACTTTGATGGATGAGATTAAGAATATTGAAAAAGAAATTAATCCTAGTGAAGTATTATTAGTAATTGATTCTATGATGGGACAAGATGCAATTAATGTTATTAATGGGTTTAATGACGTTATGAGTTTGACTGGTGTTATTCTTACTAAGTTAGATGGTGATACTAGAGGGGGAGTTGCTCTTTCTGTTAGACACTTAACTAATGTGCCAATCAAATTTATAGGTGTTAGTGAGAAACTTGATGGAATTGAGAGTTTTGATCCTGAAAGAATGGCTGGTCGTATTCTTGGAATGGGTGATATTATATCTTTGGTTGAAAAAGCTCAAGATGTAATTGATCAAAAGGAAGCAGAGAAAACAGCTAAGAAATTACAAAAAGGTAAGTTTGATTTAGAAGATTTCTTATCTGCAATGAATCAAATGAAAAAACTTGGTCCTTTAGAAAATATTATTAAGATGTTACCTGGGGCATCTAAACTTGGATTAAATAATGTCCAAATAGATCCTAAACAAATGTCTCATATTGAAGCAATTGTTTTATCTATGACTGTTGAAGAAAGAAGAAATCCTGATATTATTAAGGCAACTCGTAAGCAAAGAATTGCTAAGGGTTGTGGTTTAGAAGTACAAGATGTTAATCAATTATTAAACAGATTTGAAGAAATGAAAAAAATGATGAAACAATTTGGTGGAAAGATGCCTTTTTAGGTATCTTTTTGTTTTTTTATAGGCATATACATATTCCTCTTTTATAGATGTTCATACTATAGACTAGAGGAGGAAAATTATGTTTTATAAAAATTTTGAACAAGAAGCACGTCAAAATGAAATGAGTGCTACTTTTACTGGAGACAATAATACTATTGATAATGAAATGAATATTGATGTAAATATGATGATGCAAGCAGAAATGCCAGCTATGCCAATGGGAATGCAAATGGCAGGTACTATGCAACAACCTATTTATGAACCAGTTCAAGAAAAAATGGTTCACAAGACAATTGTTCATGAAGTTCCACATGTATGTCCAATGAAAACACGTGTTATTAATCATCATGTATATAAGCATACTTATAGACCAGAGTATTCTTGTTGTGAAGAAAATATGATTGAAAATGTACAATGTGGTTCTTGTTGTCAGTTTAAATAATTGTAAACTAACCTAGTGTTAGTTTTTTTGTTTGTCAATTTTTGTCTAGTTTTACACTATCGCTTGATTAAATGTAAAATATAATTTATTCTTAATATAGGGAGTGTGATACAATGATTTATCCATCTATAGATAAGCTATTAAACATAGTTGACTCTAAGTATGAATTAGTTCATATTGCGGCTAGAAGAAGTAAAGATATGACAAAAACTGACTTCTATCAAATGCCAATTAATAAGTATCAAAGTGATAAAAATATTGGCAAAGCTTTGGAAGAAGTAGTTGAAGGATGTATAACTATTAAAGAGAATGAGTAATTCTCTTTTTTATTTGTTATAATATATATAGGTGATGAAAATGATTAGAATACTAGGTTATAAAAAAGAGAAAAATAGTCAATATAAGTTGACTTTGGATAATAGTATGACTTTATCTTTATATGAGGAAGTTATTTTAAAGGAAGAGTTGTTAATAAAGAAAGAGATTGCTGATTTGGATAAATTAGTTTTTATTAATCAAGAGTATGATGTTTATTATAAATGCCTTAAATATATATCTAAGAAGAATAAGACTGTTAAAGAAGTAACTTTATATATGAAAAAATTGGACTTTCCTATGGAGATGATAGAAAAAGCTATTCTATTATTACAAAAGCAAGGATATTTAAATGATTCTTTTTATGCAGAAAGTTATATTAATCAAAAGATTGTAATTTCTTCTAGTGGTCCTTCTAAAATAAAAGATGAACTTAATAAGAAGGGAATTGAAGATACTGTTATTTTGGATAAGCTTAGTGTTTTTTCAAAAGAATTACAAATAGAGAAAATAAATAATATTATTTCTAAATTGATTAAAACTAATCGTAATAAGAGTTCTATTCAATTGAAAAATAAAATTATTAATTATTTAATTCAACAAGGATATTATATTGATGATATTAAAAATAGTCTTAATGTATTTAGTATTAGGGATGATAAGAATTTAGTGGAAAAAGAGTATAATAAAATAAAGAAGAGGTTATCTCGTAAATACTCTGGAGTAGAACTTGAATATAAAATAAAACAACAAATGTATCAAAAAGGATTTAGTTTAAGCGATTAAATCTTTTTTTTTTACAAAGAAAAAACTGCATAATATTATGCAGCGTTTTGTTCTCTAACTGTATCTAATAAGTCTTCCATGAATTCATCATATTGTTCTTTTAAGTTACTATCTTCAAATGTCATACCATTATCATTTCTAATATCCATTAAAGTTTTATATTGTAATTCAACATCTTCTAGAATTTTATTATTCATAATTGTATCAATAATTTCATCTTTGATTTCGTCTAACTCAACTTTTTCTTTTTCGTCAGTTTTTAAAATAATATGATATCCATATGTTGTTTTAACTGGTTCTTTTGTATAAGCATCTTTTTCAAGTGTCATAGCAGATTCAACAAAGGGATCTTCTAATTCACCATTTTTATTAAAGAAACCTAAGTTACCACCATTAACGGCAGTTCCTTCATCTTCAGATAATTCTTTTGCTAAATCTTCAAATGATTCACCATCATTTAATCTAGTAATTATATCTTTAGCTTCTTGTAGAGCTTCTGCTTCAGCAGTAGCGATTTCATCCTCAGTCATTCCATCAACTACATTTGGTTTAATTAAAATATGACTTGCTTTGATATCTCCAATGATTTCATCATTATAATAATTTTCTACGTCTGAATCAGTGATAGATTTTTTAATATAATCTTCAATAGCTACTCCACGACGGTGATCAAGTAAGAATACTTCTTTTAATGCTTCTTCGTTATCAACACCATAGTATTGTTGAATAGTACTATTAAATGTTAATACATCTCCACCAACTTGAAGTTTTAAATCTTCTATTTGTTGGTCAACTGTTTCTTCTTGTTCTTCAGTTAATGGATAATGTTCATCTAATATTTTTTTATCAATCATATCAACTAAGATAGCAATTGCTGAATTTTTTGTTAGTTCTGTGTATAATTCATCTGCTGATATACCAGTATCTTCTCCGAATTTAACAACTGCCTCTTGACCATTTTCTAATTTTGCTACTTCGCCACATCCAGTAATAGTAAATAACATTACTAAGATAAGACTCATAGATAGTATTTTCTTTTTCATTAATTATCCTCCTTCAAAATACGTATCTATATCATAACAAATAAATAGGGGCATTTCAATATATATAGACAAGTAAAGTAAAATTTTATATAATATAGATAAGGAGGAATGATTATGTTTTATTTCAACCATGTAATCATGTATAAAATAGATTAATCATACCTGAGTTTAATTAACCAAATTATAAGCAGGTGTGATGTTTTAATTGTGCCTGCATCCAACTATACGGATGTATTTTCGTATAGTTTTTTTATAAGGAGGAAATAATGATAGATGTGAGTATTAATAATGGCGTGAAGTCATTTGGATTTGGAAATATATTAGATAGTGTTTCACTTGATATTATGAGTGGGGAAAAAGTAGCTATTATCGGTGATAATGGTTGTGGTAAAAGCACATTACTTAAACTAATTGTGGGGAAAGAAAAATTTACTGAAGGTGTATTATCACTACGTAGTAAGATTACAATTGGTTATTTAGAACAATTAGAAGATGCTAAGTATAAAAATATTGTTGTAAAAGATGTTTTATATGAGAGTGTTAAAGATATAACTGATATGGAAATTAAACTTAGGTTATATGAAGAAAAGATGAGTAGTGTTGTTGGAAAAGATTTAGATAGCTTATTAAACAAGTATGGTAATTTACAAGAGAGATATGTTAATGCTGGTGGATATGAAGTCAGTGAAAAAGTAGGAAGAATTATTACAGGGTTTAAAATAGAAAAATTATTAGATAAAGAATTTGGTGTTTTGAGTGGTGGGGAAAAGAGAATAGTAAGTCTTGCTAAAGTAATGATTAATAATCCAGATTTATTACTTTTAGATGAACCTACTAATCACTTAGATGTGGATACTTTAGTTTGGTTAGAAAAATATTTGAAAAACTATGATGGCACTGTAGTGATTGTTTCACACGACAGATACTTTTTAGATAAAGTTGTTGATAAGATTATTTTATTAGATAGAGGACAATTAGAAGTTTTTCATGGTAATTATTCTTATTATATAGAAGAAAATTAAAAAAGATCATTAATAGAGTTTGAAAAGTATAAGAATCAACAAAAACAAATAGAAGCAATGAGAGCTACTGCTAAGAAACTTAGAGAGTGGGGGAAACTTGGTGGTAATGAGAGATTTTTTAAAAGAGCTATTTGTATTGAGAGAAGAATAGAGAAAATAGAAATGTTAACTAAGCCTAAGGATAAAAAAGATTTGCCTCTTTCTTTTGAATTAGATCAACGTTCTTCTAAAGATGTAGTAGTTGTTGATAAAATAAATCTTAATATAGAAAATAGATGTCTTTTAAAGAATGCTTCGATGATGATTAAGTATGAGGATAGAGTTTGTTTATTAGGTGATAATGGTTGTGGAAAAAGTACTTTGATAAAAGAAATACTTGCTAATAATAATCCTAGTATTAAATTAGGTAATAATATTAAAATTGGTTATATTCCACAAGTAATTGAGTTTGAAGATGAAAATATGTCTGTGTTAGAAGTGGCTAGATCTTTCTTTATAGGAGAAGATAGTCATTTAAGGTCAGCTTTGGTTAAGTTTTTATTTTATAATGAAGATGTTTTTAAGAAAGTTAAAGTTTTATCAGGGGGAGAAAAAATTAGATTAAAATTATTTGAACTTATACAAAGAAGAGCTAACTTTTTAGTTTTTGATGAACCTACAAATCACATTGATATTGGAACTAAAGAAATGTTAGAGGAAGCTTTGTTAGAGTTTAAAGGAACAATATTATTTGTATCACATGACAGATATTTTATAAATAAAATGGCTAGCAAGATATATGTGTTTAATGATTATAAATTAAATCTTTTTCTTGGTAATTATGAAGAGTATTTAAAAAGTTATAAATAACTAGCACACAAAAGTTGGTTAAACCATACAATAAGATGAATACCAGAAAAAAAGGAGGTAATCACTATGTGTAATAATGTTTCACCCGCTGCTATCGTTTTAGTATTATTCATTCTATTAGTTATTATAATCGGTGCTTACGTATAATCACTAAGGAGGTGTAAAAATGTCTTGTCCAAACAACTCAACTAATCCTACTAATTGCGGTTATGTTGTTATAATTGTATTATATATTTTAATTGCAATCATCCTAGGATGTAAGAGTTCTTTCTAAGAGTGTTAAACACTCTTTTTTATTGTGTAAAAATGTAAAAAATGCTATACTATATATAGTAGGTGACTTATGGAAAAGAAAAACAAAAAGAAACTATATTTAATAAT
>CAYJHB010000022.1:0-11422 GCA_964370105.1 uncultured Muribaculaceae bacterium
TGGGAATTTGCTCGTAAGGAAAAAAGTGATATAAAATATGTAGTTTGTAATGCTGATGAGGGTGATCCTGGTGCATTTATGGACCGTAGTGTATTAGAAGGTGACCCACATTCAGTATTAGAAGCTATGATGATTGCGGGTTATGCAATTGGTGCTAGTAAAGGATATATTTATGTTCGTGCTGAATATCCAATCGCAGTAGATAGGTTGAAAATAGCAATTAAACAAGCTTATGAATATAACTTACTTGGTAATAATATATTTGATACAAATTTTTGTTTTGATATAGAGATTCGTTTAGGTGCTGGTGCTTTTGTTTGTGGAGAAGAGACTGCTTTACTTGAATCAATTGAAGGTAGAAGAGGAACTCCTCGTATTAAACCACCTTTTCCAGCACAAAAGGGATTGTGGGGTAAACCTACTGTTATTAACAATGTTGAAACACTTGCTAATATAGCGCAAATTATATTAAAAGGTTGTAAATGGTATTCTTCTATTGGTATAGAAGGTTCTCGTGGAACAAAAGTTTTTGCCCTTGGTGGTAATGTAGTAAATGTAGGTTTAGTTGAAGTTCCTATGGGAACAACACTTAGAGAAATTGTTTATGATATTGGTGGTGGTATACCTAATGGACGTGAGTTTAAAGCCGCTCAAACAGGAGGACCATCTGGTGGATGTATTCCTAAGAAACATTTAGATACACCGATTGGATATCAATCTTTAAAAGAAATAGGGTCAATGATGGGTTCAGGTGGACTTATTGTTATGGATGATACTAAGTGTATGGTAGCACTAGCTAAGTTTTATTTAGATTTTACAGTTGATGAGAGTTGTGGTAAATGCACTCCTTGTCGTATTGGTACTAAAAGGATGTATGAAATATTAGATAGACTTACTATTGGAGAAGGTACGATGGAAGATATTGATAAGCTAGAAGAACTTTCTTCAATGATTATTAAAGCTAGTGCTTGTGGACTTGGTCAAACAGCTCCTAATCCAGTTGTTAGTACACTTAGATATTTTAGGAATGAATTTATTAAGCATGCCGTAGATAAAAATTGTCCAACTGGAGAGTGTAAGGCGCTTGCTAAAATTGAAATTATACCGGAACTTTGTAAGGGATGTGGTCTTTGTCAAAGAAGTTGTCCTGTTAGTGCAATTGATGGTGAAGCTAGGGAACTTAGGGTAATCAATCAAGATAAGTGTATTAAATGTGGTTCTTGTTTAACAAGTTGTCCGTTTAAAGCTATTAAAGGGGGTAACTAATGATAAAGTTAACGATTGATAATAAAGATGTTATGGTTAAAGATAATACTACAGTGTTAGAAGCTGCTAGAGAGGTTAATATAGATATTCCTACACTTTGTTATTTGAAAGATATAAATGAGGTAGGAGACTGCCGTATGTGTGTCGTAGAGATAGAAAAAAAACGTGGTATGATACCTGCTTGTGTTCAAAAAGTAGAAGAGGGTATGATTGTTCATACTAACACAGATGAAGTTAATAATGCTCGTAGGTTGATGCTAGATTTAATTATATCTAACCATGAACAAGATTGTTTAACTTGTACTAGGTCTAATAATTGTGAATTACAAGACTTAGCTAATAGATTTAATCTTAAAGATGTTAGATTTAAGGGATCTAAGAATAAGATTGAGATAGATGATTTGTCACCTTCAGTAGTTAGAGATTTTTCTAAATGTGTTTTATGTCGTAGATGTATTGCTACTTGTAGTAAGGTACAGGCTTGTGATGTTTTAGCTACTGCCAATAGAGGTTTTGATTCTTGTGTTTCAACTGTTGCTAATAAAAGTTTAAATGATGTTAATTGTACTTTTTGTGGTCAATGTATTAAGAGTTGTCCGACAGGTGCTTTAAGAGAGAAAGATACTATTGATGAGGTTATGGATAAAATCAAAGATCCTGATACTTTGGTATATGTACAAACAGCGCCCTCAATTAGAGTAGCTCTTGGTGAAGAGTTTGGTATGAAAATAGGTGGTAATGTTACTGGTAAAATGGTGACAGCTTTAAAAGAAATTGGTTTTGATATGGTGTTTGATACTAATGTAGGAGCAGACTTTACAATTATGGAAGAAGCAACAGAATTAGTTAGTCGTATTAAGAATAATGGTGTATTACCAATGTTTACATCATGTTCACCTGCTTGGGTTAGATATATTGAGATGAACTATCCGGAATTATTACCGCATGTTTCTACTTGTAAATCACCACATCAAATGTTAGGAGCTTTAATAAAATCTTATTATGCTGAAAAGAAAAAAATAGATCCTAAAAAAATTTATAATGTATCTATTATGCCTTGTACTTCAAAGAAGTTTGAAAGTTCTCGTAGTGAGATGAAAGTAGATGGATTAAAAGATGTTGATAATGTTTTAACTACTCGTGAACTTGCTCGTATGATTAAGCGTTGTAATATTGATTTTGTTGAACTTGAAGATACTGAGTTTGATAATCCATTAGAAGAAGCTACTGGCGCTGCTGCAATATTTGGTACTACTGGTGGTGTTATGGAAGCTGCTTTGAGAACGGCTCAAGATTTATTAGGTGATACTAGCAATGATATTATCTTTAAAGAGGTAAGAGGTGGCAAAGGTATTAAAAACGCTACTGTTACTGTTAAGAAAAAAGATATTAATGTAGTAGTAGCTAGTGGTCTTAAGAATGCACAGGAATTAATGGAAGAAGTTAAAAATGGAAATTCAAATAACTATCATTTTGTGGAAATTATGGCTTGTCCTGGTGGTTGTATTATGGGTGGTGGTCAACCTATTGTTTCATCTAAAAAATTAATGAAATATGATGTTCGTAAATTAAGAGCTGATAGTTTATATACAATAGATGAAAAAAGTGCAGTTCGTAAATCACATGAAAATCCAATACTTCGCAAAATATATCGTGAATATATTGGTAAACCAGGTGAAGAAAAAGCGCATAAGTATTTGCATACTCATAATAAAAAAAGAAAGAAGTATAATTTGAATGATTAAAATACTTTGCTTTCTTCTAGTTATTAGTTTATTTCCTTTTAATGTTTATGCAAATGAAAGTTCAGTCTATGATAATGCCAGTTTATTTACTGAATCTACAATTCAGTCTTTAACTGATAACAATAATAAAATAAAAGAATTGGTAGATATTGAAATAGTAGTGATGACAGTAGAAACGATTGGTAATAATACTATTGAAGAATATGCTGAGGAAATGTTTGCTGTATATGATATAGGTAATATTAGGGAAAATAATGGGATGCTTATATTGATTTGTGAAATGGAAAAGCAAAGTGTTGTTTTATATGGTGTTGGTGTTGAAGATGTTATAGCAAGTGATAAGATACTTGAATATCAAGATTTATATTTAACCAATAACAAACATAATGATGGTATTATAGCATTTTATAATGCTATTGAAGAAGATATTGATTTATATGTTGAACAGTTAAGTAAAGAAAAAAAAGTTATTGGTATTGAAAATTTTTATGTTCCAATTATAATTGCTTCTTTATTATTTGTTATATATATAAGTACATTAATAGTAAATAAGAAGAAATTAAGTAAAAAGATTAAGAGTTATAAATATTAAAAAAAAGACAATTTTTGTTGTCTTTTATTTTTTTGGTCTAATGTGTCGACCGGTTGTATATTTTTTTACATGTCTTTTTGTATTTGCTTTTTTTATATCATGTTCTACACCGTATAATAAGGTTTTTTCTAACTTTGTTGATGATAAATCTGTATCTACAAGTTGATCGAGTAAATCATTAAGTTGTGCTATTTCTTGGTTATATTTTGTTTTTTTCATAAATCTCTCCTTTTTTATTTAGTATAATAACATATGTTATTGTACTATACAATATGTTGTTATAATATATTAATTTTTTTGTAATACTAAAGGTATATATTGATAGTTAGACTGATTTTAAGTATAGTCTTTTTGTATCTATGTATGTTATTATAACGTTAGGAGGTTATTTTTATGGAAGTGTTATTAAGTGTTCTTACTACTATGTGGTTATTTGGTTTGGCTATCTCGATTGTTTATCTTATTGGACTTTGGAAAATGTATGAAAAAGCCAATAGGCCTGGATGGGCAGCAATAATTCCTATTTATAATATTATTGTTATGTTGGAGATTGTTAAGAAACCACTTTGGTGGATTGCACTATTCTTTGTTCCTTTTGCAAATATTGTTATAGCAATTATGATGATGATTGAGCTTGCTAAGGCTTTTGGTAAATCTGAAGGATTTGCTGTTGCTTTAATATTCTTTCCATATGTGTGTATCCCTATTTTAGGATTTGGTGGTGCAAAATATGGGTACGATAATTAAGTAAGGTTAACTTACTTTTTTTGTGATATAATAGTATTATTATATAGAAGGTGATTTAATGAAAAAGGAAATAGCAATATTAGTAGTAGGAACAATTAGTAATTTGATACTTGCTATTATAAAGGTAGTAGGTGGGGGGTATTTTGGTCTTAGCTCTTTACTTGCTGATGGTCTTCATACTTTTAGTGATAGTATTGTTAATGTTATTTCAATAGTTGGTACTAAATTGTCGAGAAAAAAAGCTACTAAACATCATCCTTATGGGTTTGGGAGAGTAGAATATTTAACTAATCTTTTTGTTGGTATTATGTTAGGTATGTTAAGTATTTTCATTTTTATTAATAGCTTCAATGCTCATAGTATAATTCCTTCTTTGAATGTTTTATGGTTATTAGGTATTGTTATTTTTGTTAAAGGATTTACTCTTTTTTCAATTTATTTAGTAGCAAAGAAAAGTAAAAGTAAAATATTATTCACTACTGTTAAGGAAGGATTAGCGGATATATATTCTACTCTTGGTGTTATTTCTATAATTATAGGGTTGCAGTTTTCAAATGAAGTGCCTATACTTTCTTATATTGATATTATTGGTAGTGTTATTATAAGTATTATTATTTTTAGTATGGCATATAAAATTGTTAAACAAAACTCTTTAGCTTTAATTGGAGAAATTGAAGAGGATGCTGCTGTTATCGAAAAGGTTAAAAGATTTTTATGTGGACATTATTCACAAATTAAAGATGAGGACTTTTATTTAATTAAGTATGGTTCTTATTATAAATTACAGTTGAATATAGAAGTTGATAATAATATGTCGTTAAAAAGTATCACGAGACTTGAAAAGAAAATACAAAAAGATTTGCTTAGAAACAAATCGTTGGCTATTAAATATATTACTATCTTTGTGACAAGTGAGTTATAAACTTGCTTTTTTTGTGGTATAATATACGTATTGTTGAGGTGATATTATGTTTAAGTTAGTTTCTAAGTATAGTCCTAGTGGTGATCAACCTCAGGCCATTGATGATTTAGTTCGTGGTATTAAGCATGGTGATAAACATCAAGTTCTTTTAGGTGCTACTGGTACAGGTAAGACATTTACTATGGCTAATGTTATAGAAAAAGTTAATAAACCAACTTTAATACTTGCTCATAATAAGACTTTGGCTGGGCAATTATATTCTGAGTTTAAAGAGTTGTTTCCTGATAATGCAGTTGAATACTTTGTAAGTTATTATGATTACTATCAGCCTGAAGCTTATGTTCCTTCTACTGATACTTATATAGAAAAAGATTCGGCAATTAATGATGAAATAGATGAGCTTCGTCATGCGGCGACTAGTAACTTATTATCACGTAAGGATGTTATTGTCGTGGCCAGTGTATCTTGTATATATGGTATTGGTGAAGTGGAAGAGTATCTTCGTAAAATGCTAACTCTTAATGTAGGTGATACTGTTGAACGTAATAGTGTTTTAGCTAAGTTAGTTGAAATGCAATATGATCGAAATGATTATGATTTTAAACGTGGTACTTTTAGAGTTCGTGGTGATATTCTTGAAATTATTCCTACTTATCAACGTAGTAAAGGATATCGTATAGAGTTCTTTGGTGATGAGATTGAACGTATTAATGAAATTGATGTTTTGTCTGGTAATGTTTTAACGGGTAAAAAATCCATCAGTATTTTTCCTGCTAGTCACTTTGTTACTAGTGATGAGAAAATGTTAGAAGCTATTAAGCGTATTAGAGAAGAACTTGATGAAAGAGTTGATGTTCTTACTAAAGAAAACAAATTACTTGCTAGAGAGAGAATAGAACAACGCACTAATTATGATTTGGAAATGCTTTCAGAAACTGGATTTTGTCGTGGTGTTGAAAATTATTCTCGTCATATGGCTCTTCGTGGAGAGGGAGAAACACCTACAACCTTAATGGACTTTTTTGGTGAGGATTATTTACTTATAGTTGATGAATCACATGTTACGCTTCCGCAAGTTCGTGGAATGTATAATGGTGATAGAGCTCGTAAAATGAACTTAGTTGATTATGGTTTTCGTTTACCAAGTGCACTTGATAATAGACCTTTAAAATTTGATGAATTTAACGATAAAATAAAGCAAGCAGTGTATGTATCAGCTACTCCTGGAGATTATGAATTGGAACTTGTTTCTAATAAAGTTGCTGAGCAAATTATACGTCCTACTGGATTACTTGATCCAACGATTGAGGTTCGACCTAGTGAAGGGCAAATAGATGACTTAATTGGTGAAATTAGAGATAGAATTTCTAAAAATGAAAGAACTTTAATCACTACATTAACTATTCGTATGGCTGAAGAGTTAACTAATTATTTAAAAGATTTAGATATTAAAGTTGCTTATTTACATGCTGAAGTTAAAACATTAGAGAGGCTTCGTATTATACATGATTTGCGTGCTGGTAAGTATGATGTTGTAGTTGGTATTAATTTACTTCGTGAAGGTATAGATATTCCAGAAGTTACTTTAATTGCAATTATGGATGCTGATAAAGAAGGATTCCTTAGAAGTTCTCGTAGTTTAATTCAAACTATTGGTAGGTGTGCTCGTAATAGTAACGGTCATGTAATTATGTATGCTGATAAGATGACTGATAGTATGAATTTTGCTATTAAAGAAACTAGTCGTCGAAGAGAAATTCAAGAAGAATATAATAGAGTTCATAATATTACTCCTACCACTGTTAAAAAAGAAATACGTGATGTTATTAGTAATAGTGTTGATGAGAAGGTTACAGCTAAGAAAATTAGTAAGCAAGAAAAAGCGGCAATCATTGATACAATAGAAATGGAAATGAGAGAAGCAGCTAAGAATTTAGATTTTGAAAGAGCTATGGAACTTAGAGATATTTTATTAGAGATGAAGAGCGAATAATGAAGAAAAGATTTGATAGAATATATATTGAAATTACTAATATGTGTAACTTAACGTGTTCTTTTTGTTCTAAAGGTATTAAAGATAATAGAGTTATGAGTGTTGTTGAATTTGAAAAGGTTATCTCTAGGATTGTTGATTATACTGATAGTATTTATCTTCATGTTAAAGGGGAACCACTTATGCATCCTTATTTAGAAAAATTATTGGAGATTACTTCTCGTTATAATTTATGTGTTTATATTACAACTAATGGAACATTGGTTAAAAATAAGGCAAAGCTATTTAATAAATTTTCTAATATTAAAAAAATTAATATATCATTGCATAGCGAAAATAATAGTCAAACTTATTTAAATGATATTTTTAACTTTGTTAGATCTTTAGAAAATAAACCTATTATTGTGTATCGTTTTTGGACAAAGTTTCCACATGAATATGTAAAGGCACTTCAGGATGAATATGTTTTATCCACTGATGTTGTTGATAAAATAAACAATAAAAATAATATTCGTATTGCCCCATATACTTTTGTGGATAAGGATGAGGAGTTTGTGTGGCCCTCACTTAATAATGTTTACAACTGTGACAAAGGATATTGTCATGGTCTTAAAAGTCATGTTGCAATACTTAGTGATGGTACAGTTGTGCCTTGTTGTTTAGATTGTGATGGTATTATTGAATTAGGTAATGTATTTTTTGATGATTTTGATATTATTATAAATAAAGATCGATGTAATAACATAGTTAATGGTTTTAAAAATCGTGTTGTTGTTGAAGAATTGTGTAAACATTGTAGCTTTAAAGATAGATTTTGATTGTTTAAAATCTATTTTTTATTTATAATAGTATTAGAGTAGGAGAGAATGTTATGGATGGAAAAAAAATAAAAGAAAAAAATAATGGGAAAATAATAGGGACAATCTTACTTGTTATCGCTATTTTGACAATGGGTACGGGTGTGTATTTATTACTATCTAACGATAATGCAGAGATTTCTAAAGTTGAAGTAGATATGAATCTTAGTGAGGTTAGAACTATTATAGATGATGCTTATGATAAAACTAATTCACTTAATTCTGTGGAAGTAGATATGAGTTTTGTTGTTACTACTTCTTATGAAGGTGCTACTATGACTATGGGAATTGATGGTTATGTTCAATCTGATAATGTTAATGGTATTGTTTATTCATATATGAATATAGATATGTTTGGTATGCAAATTCCAATGGAAATGTATACTGTTGCTGAAAATGATTCGTTATATACATATACTTATACTGAAGATGCAGGATGGTCTAAAACAGAAGGTGAAGGTACTTCTCTAACTGTTGATGCTTCTGAATTATTTTCTGTGATCGATGATCAAGAGTTTACAGTTGAGAAGATTGGTGATGATTATATTATTACTATAATGATTGAAGCGACTGAATTAAATACTGGTACTGATACTAGTTCTTTAGAAGGTGTATTTGTACCTATGACTATTGAAATTGAAGATGAACATATTAAAAAAATATCTGTTTTCTTGGAAGATGAAGAATATAAAATTGATATGAAGTTTGATTATATTAATTTTAATAAAGATTTTAATCTTGAACTTCCTAGTGAAGCATTAAGTCAGTAGAAAAGTTTAGATACTTTTCTTTTTTTGTGGTATAATATGTAACAGGTGATGAGTATGAGTATGAATAAAATTATAGTTAAAGGTGCACGTGAAAACAATTTAAAAAATGTTGATATAGAGATACCTAAAGATAAATTAGTAGTTATGACTGGAGTGAGTGGAAGTGGGAAATCTTCACTCGCTTTTGATACTATTTATGCAGAGGGGCAACGAAGATATGTTGAAAGTTTGTCGGCTTATGCCAGACAGTTTTTAGGTGGGTCTGAGAAGCCTGATGTTGATAGTATAGAAGGACTTTCTCCTGCGATTAGTATAGATCAAAAGACTACTAGTAAGAATCCTCGTAGTACAGTTGGTACTGTTACTGAAATATATGATTATATGAGACTTTTATTTGCAAGAATTGGTATTGCATATTGTCCTAATCATCATATTCCAATAAAATCACAAAGTGTTGAAGAAATGGTTAATAAGATTATGGAGTATGAAGAAGGCACTAAGCTTATTGTCCTTGCTCCTGTTGTTGACGGGGCTAAAGGAACACATAAAGAATTACTTGAAGAATTAAAGAAACAAGGATTCGTAAGAGTGCGTATTAATGGTGAGATGTTAGATTTATCAGAAAGTATTGTACTAGAAAAAAACAAAAAAGATACAATCGAGGTAGTGGTAGATAGACTTATTATTAAGAGTGATATTCGCAGTAGATTATTTGAAGCTATGGAGATTGCTACTAAATTAGCAGACGGTAAAGTAGTTATTTCTATTCTAGGAGAAGAAGGGAAGGAAGTTGTTTTTTCTGAAAAATACGCTTGTCCATATTGTGATTTTTCTTTAAAGGAAATAGAACCTCGAATATTTAGTTTTAATGCACCTTATGGAGCTTGTGATGAATGTAAGGGGCTAGGTGTTAAGTTACAAATTGATCCAGAGTTAGTTATTCCTGATGACAATTTATCTTTATCAGATGGAGTCATTAAAACACTTAGTGACGATCAAGAGGGTATAGAATATAAGAAATTACAATGTGCTTGTAATGAATATAATATTAGTATGACAAAACCATTTAAGAGACTTACAAAGCAAGAACAGGAGATTGTTTTATATGGTTCTCCTACAATGATTAAATTTAATTTTAAAACTAAAAGTGGTAATACAATTAACAGTACTAATTATTTTGAGGGGATTATTAATACTTTAGAAAGACGTTATATGGAAACTACTAGTTCTTGGATTAGAGAATGGTTAGAGAATTATATGGTTGAGTATGAGTGTGATGTTTGTCATGGAGCTAGACTTAACAGTGATGTTTTAACTATTAAAATTGCTGATAAAAATATTTATGAAGTTACTAGTATGAGTATTAAACAATTAGTGAAATTTTTTGAAGAATTAAAATTGAGTGATGAGCAAAAAGCAATTGCTAATTTAATACTAGTGGAAATAAAAAATAGGCTATCCTTTTTAGCTAATGTTGGATTAGAATATTTAACACTTAATCGTATGGCTGGTACTTTATCAGGTGGAGAAAGTCAACGCATTAGGCTTGCTACACAAATTGGGTCACGTTTAACGGGTGTTTTATATGTTTTAGATGAACCTAGTATTGGACTTCATCAAAAGGATAATGAGAAATTAATTAAATCTTTAATAGAAATGAGAGATTTAGGAAATACTCTTGTTGTAGTAGAACATGATACTGATACAATGCTTGCGAGTGATTGTTTAATTGATATTGGCCCAGGCGCAGGAGATGAAGGTGGGAATATTGTTTCAATGGGAACTCCACAACAAGTAATGGAAGATGACAATAGTATTACTGGTAGATACTTAAGTGGAAAAGAATGTATTGAAGTTCCACAAACTAGAAGAAAACATCAAAAGAAATATATTGAAATACAAGGGGCATCTGAAAATAATTTAAAAGACATTGATGTTAAAATACCATTAGGAGTTTTTACTTGTATTACTGGAGTGTCAGGGAGCGGTAAAAGTACTTTAATTAATGATATACTTTGTAAAAGTGTTTCTAATGAATTATACCGTGTTAAAGAGAAACCTGGTAAACATAAAAAAATCAAAGGACTTGAACATATTGATAAGTTGGTTGATATTTCTCAAAATCCAATTGGTAGAACGCCACGTAGTAATCCTGCAACTTATACTGGTGTATTTGATGAAATAAGAGATTTATTTACTAATACTAAAGAAGCAAAGATACGTGGTTTTGAAAAAAATAGGTTTTCTTTTAATGTAAAAGGCGGAAGATGTGAGGCTTGTCGTGGTGATGGTGTTAAAAAAATAGAAATGCACTTCTTGCCTGATGTATACGTTCCTTGTGAAGTTTGTAAGGGTACTAGGTATAATTTAGAAACTTTGCAAATAAAATATAAGGAAAAAAACATTTCAGATGTTTTAGATATGCGTGTTAAAGAAGCGTTGGAATTTTTTGATAATGTTCCTAAAATAAAAGCTAAATTACAAGTTTTATATGATGTAGGACTTGGTTATATTAAGCTTGGACAAAGTG
>CAYJHB010000022.1:11432-16165 GCA_964370105.1 uncultured Muribaculaceae bacterium
CTACATTATCTGGAGGAGAAGCTGAAAGAGTTAAATTAGCAAAAGAATTACAAAAGAAAGCTACAG
This sequence comes from uncultured Muribaculaceae bacterium, assembly GCA_964370105.1. Classification (GTDB taxonomy): domain Bacteria; phylum Bacillota_I; class Bacilli_A; order RF39; family UBA660; genus CARZYU01. The sequence continues at coordinate 11,499 of CAYJHB010000022.1, forward strand.
GGAAAACACTTTTTGTACTTGATGAACCTACTACAGGTCTACACAGTGCTGATATCAAGAGATTACTTGCAATTTTACAAAAAATAGTAGATAATAAAGATACAGTAATTGTAATAGAACATAATTTAGATGTTATTAAAACGGCTGATCATATTATTGATTTAGGTCCTGAAGGTGGAGATTTAGGTGGTACTGTTTTAGTTAGTGGTACACCAGAAGATATTGCTGTTTGTAGTGAGTCTTATACTGGGGAGTTTTTAAAGAAATTATTATAGGAGATTATAATGAAGTTAGTTATTAAAGATAAACATAATAGATTTAGAGTTAATTATATTGTAGAAACAATCATATCGTTTTTAGTATATTCCTTAGTATTTTATTTGATGTCAATGATGTTTAAATCATTTTATATTAATACGAATTATTTTGGAAGTTTTGTATTTTTGGCTGTTTTAGTTATGTCTATTTTAAACGTGACTCTTAAGCCTTTATTAGTAAGACTAACTATTCCTTTAACAGGTCTTACTTTAGGTTTATTTTATCCTTTTATTAATTTGTTTATTTTAAAACTAACAGATTGGATATTGGTTGATAACTTTCAACTAGAAAATATTTTTATTGCTTTTTTTATCGCATTGCTTATGTCTTTAATAAATGGAATTATAAATTTTATTTTCTTGAAGCCAATACTTAGAAAGGTGAAAGTAAAGAATGAGTAGAGTAGCATTAGATTTAGGTTTTTTTCAAATATATTGGTATTCGATTTTTATTTTATTAGGAATATTAAGTGGTTCTTTAATTGCTTATTTAGAAATTAAAAAAAGAAATATTAATAGAGAGTTTTTTATAAATTTGATATTTTATGCGATAATTATCGGATTGATAGGTGCTCGTGTATATTATTGTGCTTTTAACTTTGAATATTATTTAGCCCATCCACTTGAAATTTTAGAAGTGTGGAATGGTGGTCTTGCTATTCATGGTGGTATTATTGCAGCTGTTTTGTTTGTAATTTACTATTGTCGTAAGTACAAACAAAATTCTTTGAAAATTATTGATGTTACGGTTGTGGGTTTGATTATTGGTCAAGCAGTAGGAAGATGGGGTAATTTTTTTAATCAAGAAGTTTATGGAATGATTACTACTAAAGAAGCTTTGTTACAGCAAGGTGTTCCAGAGTTTATTGTTGATGGTATGTATATTGATGGTGCATATCGACAACCTATGTTTTTATATGAAATAATATGGAATATATTTGGATTTGCAGCTTTGTTAATTATTAGAAAATATAAATATTTAAAAAATGGTCAATTAACTGGATTTTATTTAATGTGGTATTCAGCTGGAAGATTTATTATTGAAGCTTCTCGAAATGATACTTATATTTTGTATATTGGACCGTTTAAAATTGCACAGATTACTTCTATTGTTTTATTTGTAATTGGTTTGTTTCTGTTATTAAAGGGGTTACGAGGAAGTCATTTTGATAATTTATATAGGGAGATTAAAATAGATGAGCAACAAGTATGATGTAATTGTTATTGGTAGTGGTATTGCTGGTATGACGGCGGCTATTTATTTAAAAAGAAGTGATTTAAATGTTATGATTATGGAAAGTGATACTCCTGGTGGTCAACTTACCAAGGCTTATAAGATAGAAAATTATCCTGGTTTTAGTAGTGTTAATGGAGCTGATTTAGCGTATAATATTTATGAGCAAGTTAATAATTTGAAAATTGATTTTAAATATGAGGCTGCTATTGATGTTATTGATAATGGTCAAGAGAAAATAGTTAAGACTAGTAATAATGAATATAGGGCTAAAGCTATTATAATTGCAACAGGGAGAAGTCCTAGAAATTTAAAATTAGAGAATGAAGATAAGTTTATAGGTAAAGGAATTAGTTATTGTGCTACTTGTGACGGAGCTCTTTATAAAGATAAAGAAGTCTTAGTTGTTGGTGGTGGAAATTCTGCTGTTGGGGAAAGTCTTTTTTTAGCTGATATTTGTAAAAAAGTAACGCTAGTTCACAGAGGTAATAACTTTAAAAGTAATGTAGACGAAGAGAGAATTGATAGGTTAGAAGATTTGAAAAATATTAATATTATTTATGATAGTGAAGTCACTGAATATATAGGTGAGGATAAACTTAATAAAGTTAAACTTCATAATAATAAAACAGGAAGTGAATCTACTCTTGATATTGATGGGTTATTTTTATTTATTGGTGCTGTTCCTAATTCTAAGTTGTTTGCTAAATTTAATATGTTAAATGAATATGGTTATATTAAAGTTAATAGTAAAATGGAAACTAATGTAGAAGGTATTTTTGCTTGTGGTGATGTAATTGAAAAAAATGTTTATCAATTAGTTACGGCTAGTGGTGAGGGTGCTGTTGCTGCTACATCTTTAGAAAAATATTTGAAAGGGTAATGTAATGTTACTTTTTTTTTTGTTTTGGTGTATAATTATAGTGGGTGATTTAGATGTATAAAAAAATAGTTGTTTTAGGTGGTGGACATGGTAGTTCTGCTATCTTAAATGGTTTGAAAGATTTTCCGGTTGATATAACAGCTGTTATTTCTGTTTCTGATAATGGTAAAAGTACTGGAAAATTGAGAGAGGAATTTAATATACCAGCTGTTGGTGATATTAGAAAAGTAATTTCTAATCTTTCAAGTAGTGATATAGTAATCAAAGATATGTTGGAATATCGTTTTAAAACGTTTAGTGATTTAAATGGGCATTCAGTTGGTAATTTAATTCTTACCGCAATGATGAATATGACGGGTAGCTTGAAAGAGTCTATTAAATATTTATCAACACTTTTAGATGTTAGACATACTGTGCTTCCTATTTCAGAAGATCATGATATTACATTAATGGGAGAAACTGTTGATGGAAAAATTGTTGAAGGTGAAGCAGAAATTACAGCTGCTAGAAAAAATTATAAAAGAATTTTTTATAAGAAGGAGCCAAAAGTAGTTAGTGAAGTATTAACTGCCATTAAGGAAGCTGATTTAGTAATAGTAAGTATGGGAAGTTTATATACTAGTATTTTGCCACATATTATGTGTAAAGAAGTCCAAGATGCACTAGATAGTAGTTCTGCTAAGCTTATGTATATTTGTAATGCGGTTACACAACCTGGTGAGACTGATGATTTTACAGTTAGTGATCATATTAAATTACTTAATAATTATTTAGGTAATAAAAAATTTGATGCTGTACTTGCTAGTAATTCGAAAATAGAGCAAAAAATTGCTGATAAGTATGCGAATGAAGAACAAAAAGACCCGGTACTTATTGATAGGGAAGTATTAAAAGAAATTAATATAGAACTTATTGAAGATGATTTAATGGTAATAACAGATGAACTTATTCGTCATAATAGTATTAAAATAGCAAGTATTGTGTTCTCTTATTTGATGAGGAACTAATGTCATATACTACTATAATAAAAAATGAGGTTGTTACCGTAAAATTATCTAAGTCAGAACTATGTGCGTTGCTGTCGGCTTTTTTTCGTAATAGTGGACAAGTAACAGAAGAGAATCTTATTATTACTACAGAGAACAGTAATATAGTTAGATTTATTTATAATAGTATAAAAGAGTTATATAATTGTGATGTACAAATAAAGGAATTTAAGAGTAATACTTTTAAGAGGAAAATGTTATATAATTTGATTATTAATAATAAGATGGATCTTATTTTAAAAGATTTACAAATTAGTGATGATGGTTTTTCTATTAAGGAAGTCGTTAGTGATTATATTATTTCTTCTGATGAAGAGGTTAGGTCTTTTTTACAAGGTGCTTTTTTGGCAGGTGGTAGTATTAATGATCCTAAAACTTCTAGGTATCACATGGAGATTTTATTTTCATTTCCTAGTGAAGCTGTATTTGTTCAGAGGCTTCTTAATCAATATGATCTTAATGCTAAGTTATTAACTAGAGATAAAGGATATATGGTTTATTTAAAAGAAGCTGATCGTATAAGTGATTTTTTAAAGCTTATTAAAGTTAATAATGCGGTTATGTATTTTGAAGATATTAGAATTATGCATGAACAAAAGAATATTACTAATAGACTTAATAATTGCGAACAAGCTAATGTGGATAAAGTTATTCAAACTGCTTTGGAGCAACTTCGTCATATTGATGTGATTGAGAGTGTGTTTGAAGAAGATATGCTTGATAGTAAACTTGTAGAAATTATGAATTATCGTAAAAAATATCGTGATGCTTCTTTGTTGGAGCTTAGTCAAATTATTAGTTTGGAAACAGGTAAAAATATTACTAAGTCTGGTTTAAATCATAGATTTAGAAAGCTTAAGGAAATGGCATTAAATATAGAAAAAAAATAAGAGGTTTTTCTCTTATTTTTATTTAAATTTTTTTTCCTTGGTAACTATCTTGTTTCACCATTTCTTTGTCTATTTCATTTAAGACAGTAAACTTTTTAATTAACCAGTGTGGTTCTACTAAATCATCTAATTTAGGATCTCCGGTTATTCTATTAATTACTATTTCTTCTCTTAATTCTTCTAATTGATCAATTACTATATCAACGTATTCTTCTTTTGTTAATAGTTTGAATTTTTCTTTATTATATAAGTTTTCTAACTCAGTATCTTTTAAAATATGGAGCATGTGAATTTTTA
>CAYJHB010000023.1:0-16078 GCA_964370105.1 uncultured Muribaculaceae bacterium
GAGGTTTATGTATCGTTAATTTTGGACGGGAGTTCGATTCTCCCCAGCTCCACCATAAAAAAATAATCGGACTGTTTAAACAGTCCGTTTTTACATGAAAAACTAAACATAGCGGCCATCATATAAACCTGACAATATTTGACAAGTACAAACAAAAGTGGTATTTTCATATTAGGAGGAACTAATATGAAAAATAGAGTAAACGAAATAATTTCACGTCGACAATTAAATGAAGGGTGTATATTAGTTGAAAAAATACATGGTGTTAATAAAATGCAATGTATAGAATATTCAGTGTATGATGGAATAAAGGAAGTAAATTTAGGTATGATATGTAATTATCCTGATACATCTTGTAAAGAAGGAATAGAAATAACTACTGATTATATAGCTCTATATAGTAAGTATGAAAATAGTATTGAGTTAAGATCTGCTTATGACCTAAATGAAAACAAATTTTATACACCAAATAGCAAAGAAAAAATGACTCTAAAAGATAAAGAAAAAATATCAGCAATTCAATCAATCTTAGTAAAAAAGAATAAATAATATTCTTTTTTTTAGTAATGTGTTAAAATTATAAAGAGGTGTTACTATGTCGAATTTTTTTAGTTTTCAACCAGGTACTTTTCATTTTGATATATTTGGTTGGATTCATATATTAATAACAGTTGTAATGTTAGTAGCTATCTTTCTTATTTATATTAATAGAGATAAAATTCATAATATTAAAAACCAAGGTAAGATATTCAGATACACTATAAGTAGTGTTATGCTCACTAATATGGTGATATATTATCTAGAAGCTATAGTTAATGGTCACTATTCATTAAAAGTACATTTACCACTTCATTTATGTTTTATAAGTGGATTTTTCTTCATATACATTCTTCTTACTAATAATAAAAAACTATTCAAGTATGCTTACTTTTTTTCGTTTATAGGACCACTGCCGGCAATACTATTCCCGGATTTAATTACAGGGTTTGATCGTTTTATATTTTGGCATTTTATCATAAGTCATCATTTATTTTTAATTGCTAGTCATTACTGCTTATTTGTCTTAAGATGGGAAGTATCAAAAACAGATATAATAAAATCATTCGCCATAGCAAATTTATATTTTATATTCATCTTGATTTTTAATACAGTATTTAATACAAACTATGTTATGACGACAGAATTGCCAGAACATATAATGGAATTATTCCCCTTTCTAGAAAATTTCAACCATCCGATATTATGGCTATATTTAGCAGGAACTATCGCTATAGTAGTATCATATATTCCCGTAAAAATTAGTGAAAAAGAAAGCAAAACATTAGAAAAAATGAGATAGGTAACTATCCTTTTCTTTTGCTTGAATAAATTAAGTTAAAATGATAAAATATATATAGTATAGAATAGAAGGTGAAAAAATGGATGCAATTATTTCTTTTTTTAGAGATACTTTAGATGGAACAGGATATATCATATGGTTAGTAATTTTAGGGCTATTGGTTTTATCTTGTATTGGATATTTAGCTGAAAGACATTATGCTCTAAAAGATCGAAAAGCAATGTATGAAAAAGCAAAAAACCCAGTAGAAAACACTACAACTGTAGAGCCAAACGCACAAGTTAAAGAAGTAGCGCCACAACCTATACAACAACAAGTAACTGAGCCAGTAAAACAACAAGTAACTGAGCCTATACAACAACCAACTAACACAACAGGTCAATAATATATTTGCCATAACATAAATATTTTTGTTATAATACTTATTACAAAGGAGTGTAAAAATGACAATAACATTTACAACAGTCATAGATTTATTAAGAAATTTAGTTGATATTGTCCTAGTATGGATAATCTTTTACTATATATTAAAAAACATCAGAAACAATGTGAAACTAACATTAATTTTCAAAGGAGTAGCCATTGTTATACTACTACAATTAGTAAGTGGATGGCTAGACTTAACAACACTTAATTTATTACTAGAATATATTATAATGTGGGGACCACTTGCATTAATAATAGTATTTCAACCAGAAATTAGAAATATTTTAGAACAATTAGGAAGAAGTCAATTATTAGGAAGACATAAAGTTCTAACAGTTGATGAAAGAGAACGATTAGTATATGAAATAGTTCAAGCAATGGATTATTTAAGAAAAACTAGAATCGGAGCATTAATAGTAATAGAAAGAGATAGTTCATTAGGTAACTATATTGATAAAGCTAAAAAATTGTATGCGGACATCTCAAGTGATTTATTAATTTCTATTTTCTTCCCTAAAAATCCATTACATGATGGAGCAGTTATTATCCAAGGAGATAGAGTTACTTGTGCTGGAGCAGTCTTACCAACTAGTAGTAATGCAAAAGCTAATAGAAGACTAGGTACTAGACATAGAGCGGCTTTAGGTATAGCTGAAGAAACAGACTCAATAGCCTTAATTGTATCAGAAGAAACAGGAAGAATTTCTATTGCCGTAAAAGGAGAGTTATTCTACAATTTGTCTATGGACGATGTCAGAATGATGTTAATAGATGAATTAAGACCTAAAAAAGAATCTGATACAGATGAAGAAATAGAAGAGGACGAAATATATGAAGAAAACAATTAGAAGTATAAAAACTGTGTTTCGCCACCTAATATCTTTCTTTGATAAATTTTTAATTACCCCTATTACTAAAGGAATGCTAAAAGTAATGGATTTAATAAAAAATAACGGTCAAGGTATAGATAAAGTAATTAGTAAAAAAAGCAGTTTAATAGTTATTTCATTAGTACTAGCTTTCGCAGTATTTATTGTTATTGATAGAGAATCAAATTTATTTATGAATCAATATGCAGAAGTAATTTACAATCACCCAGTAACAGCTATTTACAATGAAGAAGCCTATGTTGTAGAAGGTTTACCAGAAACAGTAGATATTACACTAATAGGTGAAAGTAGACACATTTATTTAGCAAAACAATCTCCGACAAGAGAAGTAACAGTAGATCTAACGGGATTAGAACCAGGACAACACAGGGTAACACTTAGATATTCACAAAGTGTTACATCACTTGACTATACATTAGATCCATCAAATATAATGGTAAATATTTATGAAAAAGTATCAGAAACAAAACCATTAACTTATGAATTACTTCACTTAGAAGATTTGGATAGTAAATTATACATTAATAATGTTGAAATAATTAATCAAACAGAAGATGGCACAGAAGAAAGATCAACAGTAACAGTAAAAGGTGCTGAACATCAATTAGCTGAAGTAGCTACTATAAAAGCACTTATAGATGTCAATGATATTACAAGTATGAATGTGGGAGATGTTATTTTAGAAGATATTCCACTAGCTGCTTATGATACAAGTGGAAATATAGTTGATGTAGAAATAGTACCTAGTAAAGTAAGTGCTAAATTAACTATAACATCACCAAGCAAAGAAGTGCCAGTAACAATTATACCAGAAGGAGATGTAGCCTTTGGTATGTCTATTAAGTCAATCGAGTCTAATATAAGTACAGTAGTAATTTATGGACAACAAGCCACAATAAATGAAATTACGCAAATAACAGTTCCAATTGATGTTACTGATTTAGATGAAGATAGAGAGTATATTAAAGATATTGCACTACCAGCAGGAATAACTGAAATAAGTGCAAAAACAGTAGTAGTTAATATCACATTAGATAAGCTAGCAACTAAAGAATATAAAGAACAAGGAGTACAAGCTGAAAACCTAGATTCCAACTTAAAGGTACAAGCATTAACAGAAGCAGATGGTATTGTAACAGTAGTTGTACAAGGAAGTCAAAATGCTATTGATGCCCTTGATGAATCAACAATTAAAGCTTATATTGATTTAGAAGGATATGGCGTTGGAGAACATGAAATAGAAGTTCAAGTTACAGGTGGTGATCTAAAACTTAACTATTCATCAAAAACAACCAAAGTAAAAGTTAGAATAACAGAAAAATAAAACTATGAGTTAAAACTCATAGTTTTTTTCTATTCCAAATCTTCAAACAGTAAACCGATATTAATAATTCCTGCAACTGCAATAATAGTATAAATAATTCTAGCAAAAATATTAGTAGATTCACCAAATATTGTAGCTACTAAGTCAAATTCAAAAATACCAACTAATCCCCAGTTTAAAGCACCGATGATAACTAATATTAAAGCAATTTTTTGTAATATAACCATGTTTCCTCCTTTATTATTCACTATTATCATATCCAAAAAAAAAGCAAATATACACGAATAATATTTTTAGAAACAAATATAATTAAATGAAAATAAAAATAGAGGTGAAAGATGAAAAAAATAGTTCTATTTCCGTTAATTATATTTATATTTTTAATAACTGGGTGTAATACTAATACAGAGGAAAGTGTTATTAAAGAATTAGAAAAAACAATGGAAAATCCCAAAACATATCAATTACAAGGAACACTACAAACAATTAGTAACGATGAAACTTATGAATATGATGTTGTAACATCTTATAGCGACAATATGTATAAAGTAAGTCTAATAAATAAAGCAAATGATCATGAACAAATTATACTTAAAAATGAAGAGGGAGTTTATGTATTGACTCCAAGCTTAAATAAAAGTTTCAAATTCCAAAGTGACTGGCCTAACAATAGTTCACAAATATATTTATTACAGTCTATAATAAAAGATATAAAAGAAGACGAAGAACGCTTATTTGAAGAAACTGAATCAGGATATAAATTTACAGTAAAAGCAGATTATCCAAATAATCATTTGTTAAAAAAACAAGTAATTAGTATTGATAAAGACTATCAAGTGAAAACAATAGAAGTATATGATGAAAACAACAAACTACAAATGCAAATAAGCATAAACAAGTATGATGATAATCCTAAATTTACTGATAACTTCTTTGTTTTAGAAGAACTAGAAACAACAGAGGAAACATTTGAAGAAGAAACAATAGATGTATTAGAAGAAGCTGTGTATCCACTATATCTACCTGAAGGAACAGTTCTAGAAACTGAAGAAAAAGTAATGAAAACAGATGGTGAAAGAATAATTTTATCGTTTACGGGTGAAAAACCATTTTTATTAGTTGAAGAAACAGTAAGTTACAATGAAAGCTTAGATGTAATTCCAACATTTGGAGAACCAGATTTCCTAACAGATACATTAGCAGCATTCACAGAAAATTCTATTAATTGGACATCAAATGGAATAGAATACTATATTGTAAGTGATGTTATGAACCAAGAAGAACTTACAATGATAGCAAAATCTTTAACGCCATTAACAATTATTAAATAAAAAGCCTCTAAAAAGAGGTTTTTTCTTGATATAAAGTATTATATATACTATAATTAGTAATAGGTGATGAAAAATGGCAAGTAAAAAAGCAAAGAGAAAAGAAGCAAAAGTAGAAACTACTAAATTAGAATATAATACAGTAATTAAAACAACCATTATTATAGTAGTTATATTAGCAGTTTTTTATGTTATAACAGGATTAATAACAGGAGAAATAAACTTTGAAGGTGAACCGGAACCTAATATTCAATACAGTGAAATATTAGCAGGTGAGAGTTTAAGTCGGGCTGAAGAAAATTATTTAGTAATTTACTTTGATAGTACTAGTGATAAATCTACAACAATTCAAACTTTGTTATATAACTATCAACTAGTGCCAGAGTCTTTAAAATATTACACAGTAGATATGGGTAAAGCTCTAAATGAAATCTATAAAGCAGAAGCTAATAATTTAATGGTAGCAACTGCATCTGAATTAAAGATAAGCACAACCGCAATGATTGAAATAAAAGATGGACAAGTTATAAATATTTGGGATACTGAAGAAAAGGTACTTGATTATTTAGGGTAAACAACTTAACAACTAAGTTGTTTTTTTGTTCTAAATTTTAGCCAGTTATGATATCATAGTAGTATAGGAAAAATTGGAGTGATGTAAATGCCTAGAAAGAAAAAAGAAGCAAAAGAAATAATAATTGAAGAAGAACAACAAATCACTGAAATAATTGTAGAAAAAGACCGAGGATTTAGTTTTTTAGAAGTAATAATTGTTATGGTGATAACAGCTATAAGTGGTATAATGATAGGTACTTTAATCAGTAGTAGTGGTACTTTAGCATCAGAAGAGAGAAAAGATTTAAATGAGTTCATTCTAACATATAATGAGTTAATAGATAGTTATTATGAAGAAGTGGATACTGAGGTATTGATTGATGCTGCTATTGAAGCAATGATTAGTGAGCTAGGGGATCCAAATTCAGTATATATAACAGAAGCAAATACAGAAGAATTTGATCAAAAAGTAGAAGGTGAATACACAGGAATAGGTGTTGAAATATTAATTCAAAATAACGAAGTGCTTGTATGGAGTGTTTTTGAAAATTCCCCGGCAGATAAAGCTGGAATTAAACCAAATGACATATTGATTGAAGTGGATGGAACAAATATAGTAGGACTGAGTACAGATGAAGTAGCAACACATATTAAAGGTGAAGTTGGCACAGAAGTTATTATAAAATATATTGATGGAACAACAAAAGAAGAAAAAGAAACAATAGTGAAAAGAGACACAGTTGATATACCATCTGTTCATTCTGAAGTTACAGAAATAAATGAACAAAAAATTGGTGAAATAAGTGTGGATACTTTTTCATCTAATACATATGAACAATTTAAAAATCAATTAGAAGCTTTAGAAAACCAAGAAATAGACTCTTTAATTATAGATTTAAGAAGCAATCCAGGAGGAAATCTAGATGTTGTTTTAGACATGGCATCATTATTTCTAACAAAAGATCAAGTTGTATATCAATTAGAAACAAAAGGTGAAATAGAAAAAGTGTATTCTAAAACAAATGATAAAAGAGAATACGAAATAGTGGTTTTGACCAATGGTGGAAGTGCATCAGCTTCAGAAATACTAGCAGCGGCGTTACAAGAAGAATATAATGCTACCATAGTTGGAACAACTACATACGGAAAAGGAACAGTACAACAAGCTTTCACATTATCAACCGGAGCAACTATCAAGTATACAATTCAAAAATGGCTAACACCAGATGGTGATGATATAGACCAAATAGGAATAACACCAGATGAAGTAGTAGAATTAAATACTCAATACTATGAATCTCCAAGTAAAGAGAATGACAACCAATATCAAAAGGCAATTGAAGTATTAACAAAAAACTAAAGAAAAAATCTTTAGTTTTTAATTGCAACGATAACAGTTTGTAATTTATCATTTGCCACATTACAAGTAGTAAGCACTACTTGATGATCAGCAATTCTATTAACTTCAATATCACCATCTTTAGGTTGGACTGTATTGGAAACAACATAGTAAAAGTGCCTAATTCCATTGTAGTTAATTTCAATAATATCATCTAGTTCTAATAAATGTATTTCATTGAAAAAAGCAATTCTTCCATCTCCAGAATGAGCTGCTAAAAATAAAATAGAGGAAGAAGCATTAGGGAAAACACTACCTTTTAGTACTGTTACATTCTCCTCAACATTATTACCTACATGATTAATCGGTAAAATAACTTCCTTGATATCAAGTTTTGGTATAAATAAAAAATTATTATAACTGTTTATCACACTAGATTTACTAGTTGGAGTATCATCACTTAAACTAGTACTGTTATATATCAAAAAACAACTAACTACAAATATAATTAAACTAACTAAACATAAATAAGTATTTTTTTTCAATAATATACACCAATCTTTCAATGTGATAAGTTGTAGAACTAGTATTAGGAACCGGTATTTTAAAGTCAACCAAATCATAATTAAAAACAGTTGTATTTTCGTCAATTCTAACAAGAAAATCTTCAACCATATAGTAACCATCAGTAGTATTTAATTGCTTAAATAAAAAAGTACCATATGGAAGATTGATTGAAGCAAAGCCTAAATCATCAGTCAAAATCGAAGCGAACCAATCACTATTATCATCATAAATCGCAAACTCTATTCCTTTTTCAAAATTAGATAAAACACCATCAGAAGTAGTTTTAGTAATTGATATATTTTTAATAATTCTCTTATTATATAAATCAATTTCTAAAGTAGGCATATCTTTTGTTATTTCAATTTCATAAATATTAAAATCAATATTATAACCATAACCTGCTTTAGTCTCTTTAATATAATATTTACCAAAAGGAATATTATTAATAATAATTTGCTTATTACTATCAATAGCTATTTCACGAGAATAACTCATATCATCATTATATATATGATAAACAGCACCTTCTAATAATGAATCATAAATATTTACATTAGTCTTAGTATCAAAATCTAATTTATTAATAATAAGATTAGTATCTATAATGTTATATTCAAAAGAAGAAATGATATCAACAGGTTTACCTCTAGTAATTATATCTTGTCCACTATCACTATAGTAGTAGAAACTAGGGTTCTCATTATTAAAAGAAAATAAAGATACTTCAACAGTGTATTTACCAACTTCATTAGCTATAATTTCAATAGTGTTATTGGTTATTCTTAAATTGTTACCGGAATTTGTTGAAGTTAAGTGATAACTAATCAACTTACCATTGGTATCAGTCACAGTAAAATTATTTCCCAAAGGTATATCATAAGTCATTTTATCAAAACTAGGTTTTAATAAATGATTATCGACAAGACTATATATTTCTGCTACTTCTTTGTTGAATGAATCAACAACTGGACCATTAACCCCATCTGTGAAGTAAAAACTACCTTGAGGCATTACTTCGCGCCAAATTAGTAACTGAGTAATAGAAAACCACTTACTTTCAGAATGACCCTCATAACCATAACCATAATAAGCAATTAAGTTTAATCGTGTCCATTTTTCTTCACTTATATTACCAAAATTAATATCATTAACAAAATTACCAGCAGAAAAATCAACAAAAGGCTCTAAACAATAAGCAACATTACCGGTATTACTATCCCTAATAACTTTTAACAAATCATTTATAAAAATGTTTTGATATTCTGAAGCAACATACACTCCAGGAACAACTTCAGCATCGTAAAATGAATTAGAGCTAGCATTAACCTCCTTAATAGATATAAAAATAAGTAGTGAAAACATCACCAAAAATAATATTTTTTTCATAAAATCTCCTTTCGGTAGAGATTATATTAAAAACTAAAAAGATAATCAAATCCTAAAAAAACTAAAAAAAATCATCAAAGTAATCAAAAAGTGTCTTTTCACAACAAAAAAAAGAATATTTAGATAGATAAAACATATTTAATAATAAAGTTTAATATAAATATGATATTATATAAACAAGGAAGGAAGTGTCTTATGAACGATTTAGAAATATCACAAGAAGCTAAACTACAAGATATAATGAAAGTTGCAAAGGAATTAACTTTAACAGAAGAAGAGGTAATAAACTACGGTAAATATAAAGCAAAAATAAATTTGATAGAGGAAAGAGAAGCTAAAGGTAATTTAGTCTTAGTGACAGCTACTAATCCAACTCCTTATGGAGAAGGAAAAACAACTGTAAGTATTGGATTAGCAGACGCTTTAAACAAGAAGCACAAAACGGTATTAGCCCTTCGTCAACCATCAATGGGGCCAGTTTTCGGAATGAAAGGTGGAGCTACTGGAGGTGGGTATTCACAAATAGTACCAATGGATGATATAAATTTACACTTTACAGGAGATTTTCACGCTATTACATCTGCCAACAACTTATTATCAGCTGCAATAGATAATCATATTTTTCAAGGTAATGAATTAAACATTAAGCAAGTTATCTTTCAAAGATGTTTAGATGTTAATGATCGAAGTCTCAGAAATATTGAAATAAATCGAAACTATCAAGCAAGAGATGAGAGTTTCAACATCACAGCCGCTAGTGAAATAATGGCATTATTTACATTAGCTACATCACTAGAAGATTTAACAACTAAACTATCTAATATCATTATAGGTTATAACAATGAAGGTGTACCAGTTATAGCAAAAGACTTAAAAATAGAAGGAGCACTAACAGCTATATTAAAAGATGCACTAATGCCAAATTTAGTCCAAACCCTAGAACAAACACCAGCTATAATTCATGGAGGACCATTTGCAAACATAGCACATGGCTGTAATAGCATAATAGCTACTAAAACAGCATTAACATTAGGTGAATATGTCATTACAGAAGCAGGTTTCGGTTCCGATTTAGGAGCTGAAAAATTTATGAATATTAAGTGTCAGAAAACTAATATAATGCCTAAGTGTATTGTTTTAGTATCTACAATTAAATCTATTAAATATAATGGTGGAGTAGTAAAAGAAGATATTTATAACGAAAATTTAGAAGCTTTAGAAAAAGGAATAGTAAATTTAGGAAGACATATTGAACATCTACAACAATATAATGTCCCAATTGTAGTTGCCTTAAATCAATATACAACCGATACTGATAAAGAAATAAATACAGTTATAAATTATGTTAAAGAAAAAGGAATTGATATAGAATTATCATCTGCTTATACAAATGGTAGTAAAGGAGCAGAACAACTAGCAACTAAAGTAATAGAAGCGACAAAAAAATATAATAAAGGTAGTTTCCTATATGATCAAAATCAAAGTATAAAAGATAAAATAAATACTATCGCAACTAAAGTCTATAAAGCCAAAGAAGTAGAATATACAGAAGAAAGTGTTAAAGAAATAGAACAAATTGAAAAAATGAATTTCGATAAACTTCCTATTTGTATAGCAAAAACGCAATATTCTCTTTCTGATAATGAAAAACTTTTAGGAAATCCTGAAAACTTTAAAGTGACTGTGAAAAAAGTTAAACTATATAATGGAGCAGGTTTTATCACCGTATTATTAGGAAATATTCTAACTATGCCAGGTTTACCAAAAGAACCTAATTATCAACAAATTAAAATAAGTAACAATAAAATAACAGGAATTTTCTAAAAAAACATCACAAAAAAAACATGTAATTTTATATTACATGTTTTTATATAAATAATTATTAATTACAAGGCTTAGTAAATTGAACATTATTATCATAAATATATCCATTTATACAATCAGCATTATCTGTATCAGCACAAAGACACCTCATTTGTACAACATATTCCTCACGACCATCTTGGTCTAGTGTATATTGAATTGTATATTCACAACCAGCAGTCTTGTCATCAACTAAATCATCAATTAATCCAGTCCCTAAAAGATCGAAATGATCAATCGTAAAGCAGCCATGTTCTCCACCAATATCATCTTTAAGTTGATCTGTATATAATTTAGCAACTTCAACAATTGTTTTTTCATATGTAGTATATTTGGCATTTTTTTGCTCTTGTTGAATATCAATTAAAGAAGGCATTACTATAATAGTAATTAAACCTATAATAGCGATTACAATTAACAATTCAACTAATGTAAAACCTTTACTATTCATATTATCACCTACTATAATATAGTGTATCAAAGAAAGAAATAATAAACAATAAAAAACTACTATTTCTAGTAGTTATTATTATTTAATATAGGTGTCTAGACTACGATTACGAAATTTTAATTCATCCATTTCGCAAGTAGGAATAAACCCAGGTTTACTATTAATAACATCAGGTATTCTATTAACAGTTGTAGCACAAGTAAGTGCTACTGTATTTGGTCTATTAATAACAAGTGTAGTCTCTGGCTCGCCAATAATAGTCCATTCATTCTTATCGAAATCACTATCCGAGTATACTTTACCAATACATTCTGATTCAATTGTAATACCTTCCTTAGTCGTAGTAGTAACTACAGCACTCATACCAGTAGCATTACCCTTAGGTATAGTCATATTCAAAGTACTAGAAGTAATATCACCATCAAACGTTTGAGGTACACACTTTTGACTTTGTCCGGTAACAACTAACCCAAGTTTATCAGCTAACCACCCATTTACATTCCACATATAAGAAGGCAAAAATTCACCTTTATTAATTAATTCTTCTCTAGCTTCAGTACTAATGTTATCGCTACTAGCAATTTTATCTTGAAATGTATTTAAATCCATTCCAGCGCCATGTGCTTCAGCAAGTGCTATACCATAATCTTCAACATTATAACTAGAACTTCCTTTTATTTTAGTTATTTTATGTGATGAGGCAGCAAGTGAAGCAATTAGATTACCCCAGTAAATATCTTGATATCCACTACCAGTAATTGTGCAATTATTTTTCTTAGCTTCTGCATCAATTTCCTTAGTCATAACTGGATTAGAGTTCCAACTAAAGAAAGCTTCTTCACAAGTTGTGATAGCATTAATACCAAGTTTAGCACACATTAATAATGCATCATAAACATCACTAAGTAAACTCATTGTCATAACAATACAAACATCAGGTTTAGTATTTCTTAAAACCTCTTCTGCTTTTTCTAAAGGACTAACTAAAACACCTTTATTTTCACATCCAATTATTTCTCCAATATCCTTACCGATAACATTAGGATTAACATCAATAGCACCAACAACTTCGGCACCTTTTTCATATGCATAACGCATAGTATAGACAGCCATTTTACCAGCCCCAAATTGAACAATTTTTATTTTTTCCATTTATATCCTCCTTTAATAGAATACTATATAACACCTAATTTATACAATATTAAGCAGTGTATTTGACTTGACATTTACAGCTAGCCAAGTATAAAATATTACTGATGGGGGGAAATATGGACAAACATAAAAAGAAGAAAAACCATTGGTGGTTATTTGATGAATTTATGAACAAACTACCTATGAACATACGAGAAAATGTCCCTAACACCCTAACTGGAGTAAGAGTGATCAGCTCAATTGGAATAGTTGTGACATTATTAACAATAGGATTAGTAAATCCAATATTAATAGGAACTTGGACTGCTTTGACAGCAATAACTGATTTATTAGATGGTAAAATAGCTAGAAGATATAACTGTCAATCTAAATTAGGATCTGCACTTGATGCGATAGCAGATAAGGTTTTAAATTGGGGAGTAGGGATAACCTTAATAATAATGGGTGTAGTTCCTGTGTGGTCACTATTAATAGGTATAAGAGATTTAACTGTCTTAACTCAAAATGCAAAATATAAAATAGAAGACGGAAAAAAACAACGAAACAACGAAAAGAGAACTAAAAACAAATTTAAAGAAATGATAAAGGACTATAAGCAAGGCGAACTTTTGCCACCAACTATTTTGGGAAAAGTAAAAATGTGGGGTCAATCAGCAGCTGTTATAAGCGGTTTACTATTTAATAGTACTCCTCTAGCATTATTTACACCTATTCTTTTTGGTGCAACTATCGCTATATCAGCCGGTGATGTTATATTAAATACAAAAATAATAAATACTAAAAAAAAGAACTGGCAAAAAGAAAACAAAAATATTACTGAAAGTAAAGTTACAAGCCAAGAAACACTGGATAATACTAATTCTAAAGAAACAAAGAAAAGCTATCCTCGTTCAGTAGAAAGAAGTATTGATCAACAAATTGAGTACAAAGAAGATGAAAAACATAAAGTTATAACAAAAAAATATTAAAAGTTAAAAAGACAATAGAGGTTGTCTTTTTTTTATTATTTACTAACAATAATTTTATCAATTAATCCATACTCTAATGCTTCCTCACTACTTAAGAAGTAATCTCTATCTGTATCCTTTTCAATTGCTTTAAGACTTTTACCAGTTTGTTTGGCGAGTATCTTGTTGAGTTTCTCCTTGCATTTTAATATATGCTCTGCCGCTATTTTAATTTCAGTTGCTTGTCCTTGAGCACCACCTAATGGTTGATGTATCATTACTTCTGCGTTAGGTAAACAAAATCTTTTACCTTTCTCACCACATGCCAATAAGAAAGCAGCCATTGATGCAGCCATACCAACACAAATAGTACAAACACTACTTTTAATAAAATTCATAGTATCATATATTGCCATACCAGAAGTAATAACCCCACCTGGAGAATTAATATAAATACTAATATCATCATGACTAACAGAATCCAAATATAATAATTGTGCTATTATAACATCAGCCATACTATCGTTTATCTCGCCACTAAGCATAATAATTCTATTCTTTAACAATTTAGAGAAAATATCATAACTTCTTTCCCCATGAACCTCTTTTTCTACAACAACTGGAACTAAATTCATTTTTTCATCACCTATCACTATAATAGTAAATAACAATCAAAAATATACATATAATAATTCGATATTTTATGATACAATAAACATATAATAAAAAAGGGTGATAAAAATGATAGATAACATTACAGTAAAAGTTAATGGTATAGAAAAACAAATATTAAAAGGACTTACTTATCAAGAACTAAGTAAAGAATATCAAAATGATTTTAAGCAACCAATTATAATTGCTAAAGTGAATAATCATTTAAAGGAGTTAACAGAAAAAATTACAACTCCGTGCAATATTACTTTCTTAGACTCAACATCTAAAATAGGAAATGATATTTATTTTCAAAGTCTAATCTTTATGACTATTTATGCCATTAAACAGTTATATGGAAAAGAAAGTGATGTAAAAGTATTACATTCATTAGATAAAGGATTATTCATTGAAACGAATTTTGATTTAACAGAAGATAAAATTCTTTCCATTCAAAATAAAATGAAAGAAATAGAAAAACAAAATCTAGCAATTACAAGACTAGGTGTAACTAGAAGAGATGCGATTAATTATTATAAACAAAACAATCAAGAATCTAAAGTAGAACAACTTCGCTATATTACTAGTAGTTATGTCACATTATACAGGTTAGGTGACTTATATGATTATTTCTTCACTAAAATGGTTCCCTCAACGAGTTATATTAATCATTATGAATTAACATATCTAAATGAAAGAGGATTTGTTTTAAGATACCAAACTATTTATATGGAAAATGGCATTAAAGAATATGAGCATCATGCCAATATGTATGATGTGTTTAAAGAAACAAGAGAACGTGGAAGAGTAATGCACTTAGAAAATGCTTCTGACTTAAATGAATCTGTTTCTAAAGATCGTATGGGAGATATAATTCGTATTTCTGAAACACTTCAAAACAATAAATTATTAGAAGTTGCAAAAGAAATCCATAGCAAGAAAAATAAAATTAAAATAGTTTTAATTGCCGGTCCTTCTTCATCGGGAAAAACCACTACAACTAATAAATTGAAAATGTACTTGAAAAGTTTTGGCTTAAATCCAAAAATGATTTCAATGGATGACTACTTCTTAGAAAGAGAAGAAACACCATTAGATGAACATGGTAAAAAAGATTATGAGAGTCTAAGAGCAGTTGATACTAAGTTGTTTGATGAACAAATGGCAAGGTTATTAAATAATGAAGAAATAACTAAACCTACATATAATTTCGTCTTAGGTAAAAAAGAATATAATGAAAAAATCAAGTTAGAAGCAGATGACTTACTAATTATTGAAGGGATTCATTGTTTAAATAAAGATATTCTTACTAACATAGAAAGAGACAAAAAATATAAAATTTACTTATCTGCTTTAACAGAACTTAATCTAGATGAACATAACAGAGTTAGAACAACAGATAATAGATTGCTAAGAAGAATAGTTAGAGATCATCGTACAAGAGGACATGGCGTTGAAAAAACATTAGAAACATGGCCATCAGTAAGAAGAGGAGAAGAAATGTATATCTTCCCTTATCAAAGTGAAGCCGATTGTACTTTAAATTCTGCTCTTATTTATGAGTTAGGTGTTCTAAAAGCTTATGTTGAACCTCTATTATATTCAGTAGATGATGATTCAGAACATTATATCGAAGCAAGAAGATTAATTAATTTCTTAAAAGCTTTTTTACCAATTCCTTCTGAATATGTACCAAGAGATTCTATTCTTAGAGAATTTATCGGTGGTAGTTATTTTTATGAATAATGTGTCAAGTTAACAATAAAGTGTGGAAAAAGACAAAATGGTTATGGTATGATTAATTTATAAATATAGGAGGAAACAATGAAAAAAGTTGCAATTAATGGATTTGGACGTATC
>CAYJHB010000024.1:0-5425 GCA_964370105.1 uncultured Muribaculaceae bacterium
AGAAGTGTTTAGGCCAGCTGATCCTAATGAAGTTCTTGGTAGTTTTAAAACTATTTTAGATTCATTACCTGCTCCTAAAGTATTAGCGCTTAGTCGTAATAAAACAAAGGTTCTTAGTGAAACTAGTATTAACGAAGTTAGCAAGGGTGGTTACATTGTTAAAGACTTTGAAAAGAATAAGAGTGGTATTATTATAGCGACTGGGGAACAGTTACAAGATGCTTTAGAAGTTAGAGAAAGATTGGTTGCAAAAGGATTAGATATAAGAGTTATTAGTATGCCTTCAATTGAAAGATTTTTAAAGCAACCTAATGAGTATAAAGAAAAATTATTACCTTTAGGTATTAAAAAAGTAGTAATTGAAGCATCTAGTTCTTATTCTTGGAATTCATTTGTATACAATGATAAATACTTATTTACTACTGATGATTTTGGTCATAGTGGTAGTAAAGAGGATATTTTAAAGAAATATCGCTTAGATGTTGATACGTTAGAAGAAGAAATTGAAAAGTTATTTAAATAGTGACAAATATAGACATGGATATTTATTATACTTTAATGGGTGATAAATATGCGTGTTTTTTATATATTTAGTATTAAGGAAGAATTTGTTAGTTTATATAGAAATAATCCATCGACATTATTTAATATGTTAAAACAAATTTATTATATGCACCAAGAAGATATTAATTATGGATTTACTCTTTTTAGTCAATTAGTTAGAAGAGTAGAAAAGGATGAAATTGATCGAGATCTTTTTTTACGACTACATAAAGAAATTTGTTATAACAAAAGAGAGCATAAGCATATTATTAATCATTTATATAAAGATGAAATAAGTGTATTGGAAGTGAAGAGAACACATTTAAAACTAGAAACTAATAAAGATTTCTCAACATACTTTAATATATTAGGTAATTATGATATTAATTATTTTATATGCGATTTTAAAAAATTGGATTTTTTTTGGCTTGCTAGTCTAAAAGTACTTGTCTAATCATATAATATTTAGTAAAATTAATTAAGGGAGATGATATTATATGTGGATGGACATTTTATTAGTAGTAATTGGTTTAATAGCTGGATTGGTAATAGGGTTCTTTGTTGCTAAGAGTTTCATGATGAAATACTTAAAGAAGAATCCACCAATTAATGAAGATATGATTAAAGCGCTTATGCTACAGATGGGAAGAAAACCTTCTCAAAAGCAAGTTAATCAAATGATGAAATCAATGGAAAAACATATGTAGAGCACTTGTGAAAAGCAAGTGTTTTTTATTGTAATTATATACTATTTATGTAATAATATAAGAGTATTTTGTATAGGGGGAATGTTTATGGATAATAATATTATTAATGTTGTTAGAAATAAGAGTGATATTGTTGATATTATTTCAGAACGTCTTCCTTTAGTCCAAAAGGGTAAGAACTTTTTTGGAGTATGTCCTTTTCATGATGATACAAATCCTTCGATGAGTGTATCAAAAGAGAAACAAATTTATACTTGTTTTTCTTGTGGAGCGACTGGTAATGTTTTCAACTTTATTATGGATTATGAACATTTATCATTTAGGGAAGCTCTTTCTTATTTAGCTGATAAACAAGGTGTTTCTTTAGGTAATATGACTATTAAAAGTAATAACAGTGCTAATGATAAGTTTTATGATATATATAATCTTTCTTTAAAGTTTTATCAAAACAACTTACTTAGTAGTAAAGGTCATACTGCAAAGGATTATTTGCTTAGACGTGGACTTAATGACGACATTATAAAGAAATTTTCTATAGGTTTGTCATTTAATGATCATTCACTTGTTAAATTACTTACTTCTAAACAATATGATTTAGTTGATCTTAACAATATTGGTCTTGCTAGTAATAATCATGATTTATTTTTAAATAGAATTATGTTTCCTCTTCATGATATTAGTGGTAAAGTAGTAGGTTTTTCTGGTAGAATATATGATAATAGCGATAATAATAAGTATCTTAATACGAAAGAGACTGTTATTTTTAAAAAAGGTCTTACTCTATATAACTATCATTTAGCAAAAGATGTTGTTCGTGTTAAGAAGAGTGTTATTGTTATGGAAGGGTTTATGGATGTTATTAGGGCATCTACTATTGGTGTAGACAATGTAGTAGCACTTATGGGTACTGCTTTAACTAGTGAACAAGCTAACTTACTTAAAAGATTGTCACCTAATATTATTCTTTGTTTAGATGGAGATAGTGCGGGTAGAAAAGCTACTTTATCGATTGGTGAGACTCTTAGTAAACTTGGAGTAGAAGTAAAAGTTATTGCCCTAGAAGATAATTTAGATCCTGATGAATATATCGTTAAAAATGGTGAGAACAGATTTCTTGCTAAGATAGAACAAGCATTATTCTTTACTGATTATAAGATGAATGCATTAAAAACTGGGGTTAATTTTCATAATGATGAAGAAAAAGCAAAGTATTTAAACTCTGTTTTAGTAGAAGCTAGTAAGATAGATGATGAGATAAGATTAGAAATTATACTTAAAAATCTTGCAAAAGAGTTCGAAATAAGTTATAATACCCTAGAAAAAAGAGTTATTAGTGAGAGACAGTCTAAGCCTGTAGAAGAGATTAAAATTGTAGAGAAGAGAGTAGTAAAACCGTTAAATAAATACGAGAAAGCAATGCGAACGATTTTATATCATATGATTATAAATCCTAGTTCTATAGCAGTCTATGAGAGACAAAACATTTATTTACCGGAAGAGCTATGTAGAATATGTGCGAGTGAAATTATCTATTTTTATCAAAGATATGGAGAAATTTCATTAGCTGATTTTATGACTTCTTTAGAAGATAAGATGGAACTTAGGACTTTATTTGAACAAATAATTAGTTTGAATATTACTGATGATCTTACAAGTGATGAGTTAGTGGAATATTTTGATGTTATTAGGGATTATAATAAGAACTTAGAAATTAAGAGATTAACTAAGTTAATGGAAAAAGAAGTAGATCCGATAGAACAAGCTAAAATATCCCAAAGAATTGTAGGATTACGAATAGGAGCAGAATAAAATGGTGGAAGAAATTAAGGGAATTGAAGAGAGAAAGAATAAATTAATAGCACTTGGTGAAAAACAAGGTTATATTACTTATGAACAATTAGCAGATGAGTTGAAAGGTTTAGATGTTGATGGTGACACTTTAGATGAGTTATATAATTCATTTGTGGAACATGGAATTGAAATAGTTGAATCTGAACAAAGTGGTGGTGCTGGTGAAGAAGTTGAGTTAGAAACTATAAATGTAGAAGAACTTACCTTTTCTAAAGATGTTAAGATTAATGATCCAGTTAGAATGTATTTAAAGGAGATTGGTCGTATTAACTTACTTACAGCTGATCAAGAGTTTGAATATGCGAAAAGAGCAGAAGAAGGGGATGAGGAAGCTAAGAGAATGCTTGCTGAATCTAATCTTCGTTTAGTAGTTAGTATTGCTAAGAGATATGTGGGTCGTGGTATGTTATTTCTTGACTTAATACAAGAAGGTAATATTGGACTTATGAAAGCAGTTGATAAGTTTGATCCTACTAAAGGTTATAAGTTCTCGACTTATGCTACTTGGTGGATTAGACAAGCTATTACTAGAGCTATTGCAGATCAAGCTAGAACGATAAGAGTTCCTGTACATATGGTTGAAACAATTAATAAGCTTGCTCGTATCCAAAGACAATTAACACAAGATTTAAATAGAGAACCTACTGATGATGAACTTGCTAAGAAAATGGGAATTACAGTAGAGAAGGTTCGTGAAGTATATAAGATATCACAAGATCCAGTATCACTTGAAACTCCTATTGGTGAAGAAGAAGATAGTCATTTAGGGGATTTTATTAAAGATGAGAGAACTATGTCTCCTGAAGAGTATGCTACTGTTGAAATGCTTAAGGAAGAATTGTCAGGGGTATTACTCACTTTAACAGATCGTGAAGAAAAGGTATTAAGACTTCGATTTGGTCTTGATGATGGACAATGTCGTACTTTAGAAGAGGTTGGTCAAATCTTTGGAGTGACAAGAGAGAGAATTCGTCAAATAGAAGCGAAGGCACTTCGTAAACTTAGACATCCTTCTCGTAGTCGTAAATTAAAGGATTTCTTAACTGATTAATGAATATTAGTAAAAGACTTAAAACTATTGGCAACTTAGTAGATGACAATAGTTTTTTAATAGATGTAGGATGTGACCATGCTCTTTTAGATATATATGTTGTTAAGAGTAATCCTACTATTAGAGCAATTGCAGCAGATATAAATAAGGGGCCATTAGAACAAGCAAAGAAAAATATTAAAGTAGCTAAATTAGAATCTAAAATAGAAGTATTACTTGCTGATGGAATTGAAAGTGTTCCTGATTATGTTGATACATTAGTTATGTCTGGTATGGGTGGTAAAAATATGTTAGGTATTGTTAAGTATCAGATGAAGATACTTAAGCAATTTGAAACTATTATTATTTCTCCTAATAATGATTGTGATGTTATTAGAACATTTCTTTGTAAGAATGGATTTTATTTAGTAGAAGAATTAATGGTAAAGGATAGTAACTTTTTTTATCAAATACTTAAGTTTAAAAAAGGTAAAAAGAAATATTCTACTAAAGAGTTATTTTTTGGACCTATTTTACTTACTGAAAAATCAGCTTCTTTTGTAGAATTTTTAAAAAAAGAATTAGTAAAAAAAGAACAAATATTTGCTCTTTTACCTAGTAATTATATTAGTAAGAGAAGAAGTTTAAAAAAAGAGATTAAGTTTATTTCAAATTATTTAAGCAACTAAGTTGCTTTTTTTTGTTTTAAGATACCTAACATACTACCGAAGCTTGAAGATAATATTAGAATTAAGTAATACAAGATAATGGTTAGATTAATATTATTATTAAATATAAGAGAGAATAATACTGAAAATACTATGTAAAAGAGGGAGGATTTTATTCCTTCTTGGTAGCCTTTTTCACTACTTCTTCTTCCTACATAAGTTCCACTAAAGATTAAAGATATGATTGGTATAATCATTTTTAGTGTGTTATAAGTATTATCGCTTACTAAGTCAAAGTTATATAGTAAAGTTAAGATAATTGACATAATAATAATTAATATTAGGGAAATGATAAATGCTTTTAAATAATTAGTTAGTTTTTTCATAGACACCTCAATTAAGAATATGTAATTGTATAAGAATAATACCTAGTTACCATAATAAAATAGGTGATTAGATGGAATATATATTAGTTTTTACTAAAACTTTAGTTTTTTATGGACTTATTACTTTTTTATATAGAATGATGGGAAAACGTGAAATAGGGGAACTAAGTATAGTTGACTTTATTGTTTCTATTTTAATTGCTGAATTTGCAGTTATATCAATTGATAATGTCAACGATA
>CAYJHB010000024.1:5435-10483 GCA_964370105.1 uncultured Muribaculaceae bacterium
TTCCAATGTTTCTACTTGCTTTTATTCAGTTGTTAGTAGCTAAATTATCACTTAAAAATGGGAAGATTAGAAGTGTTTTTGAGGGTATTCCTTCAATTATTATTGATAGAGGCACAGTAAACTTTCAAGAAATGGTAAAACAGCGTTATAATTTAGATGATTTACTTAGTCAATTAAGAGAAAAAGGAATTAAGAGTATAGAGGAAGTTGATTATGCAATATTAGAAACTAGCGGAAAGTTATCAGTTTTCAAAAAAGATAATGGTAAAACAGGTGATTATCCACTTGCTATTATTTTAGATGGTAATATTCAAGATGATGCCTTGCAACAAATAAAAAAGACTAGAATTTGGTTGAAGGAAATGTTGGTTAAAGAAGGCGTATACTTAGAAGATATATTTTATGGTTTTTATAGAGGCGAACAATTATATATTATTAAAAGAAGTGAATTGATTAAGAATAATTCGACATAAGTTGAGTTGTTTTTTTTATATACTTTTTTTAGGAGTGCTTATGAAAAAAAATATTTTGTGGTATATAATTGTAATTGTAATAATGATTTGTTATTTCTTTATTGATTTACCTAGTAGTAATGATCCTGTTAAAGTACTAGTAGAAAAAGAAAATTTAGAGTACCGTGGTATGTATATTTCTTATTTAGAATATGGTGAATTTTTACTTGGTAAAAGTGATGATGAGATGAAATTAGAAATAGATACTATGTTAGAAAAAATTAAGAATGATGGGTTTAACTTAGTTATTTTACAAGTTAGAAGTTTTTCTGATGCGATATATGATTCTAGTTATTTTCCTTATAGTATGACGTTAACTGGGCAAGAAGGTATTAAACCAGGTTTTGATGTATTAGAATACTTTATTTCTAAGGCTCACTCTTTAGAATTGTTTTTACATGCTTGGATAAATCCTTATAGAGTTAGAAATAGTAGTGATATTAGTTCTATTAGTGAAGATAATCCTGCTTATGAGTGGTTAAATACTAACAATGTTAAAGTTCTTGATAATGGGGTGTATTATAATCCTGCTTCTATTGAAGTTGAGGATTTAATAGTTTCAGGAGTATTAGAAATAATTGAGAATTATGATGTTGATGGCATTCATTTTGATGATTATTTTTATCCTGATTATACAATTGACTTAGATAGTTATAATAATTATATTGAAAATGGAGGAGTTTTATCTATTGATGATTTTAGGTTATATACAATTAATAAAATGGTTAAGCGTGTATATGATACTATTAAAGAATATGATAGTTCTATTATCTTTGGGATAGCGCCTGAAGGGAATATTGATAATAATTATAGTAGTAATTATGCTGACACTAGGAAATGGGCTTCGGTGTGTGGTTATGTTGATTATTTAATGCCACAAATATACTATGGTTTTGAGAATGAAAGTAGGCCTTTTTTGGAAACGGTTACTATGTGGAATGAGATGGTTACTTGTGATAAAGTTAGTTTAATTCCAGCACTGGCTTTTTATAAAGTAGGTAATAGTGATAAATATGCATTTAGTGGAGTTGATGAGTGGGTTAATGAGGATGATATTATCAAAAGACAAGTTGTGGCATCAAAGGGACTGAGTAATTATTTAGGTTTTGTTTTATTTAGATATGAGTTTGTCTATAAGGAAGAAGAAACTTATAGACAAGAATTAGACAATTTATTAGCAGTTTTTGATGAAAAATAATGGTTATGTGTTATACTAGAAAAAAGGTAGTGATATGATGAAAAACAATAAGGGTTTTACACTGGTTGAATTATTAGCAGTAGTTGCGATACTTGGTATTATTATGGCGGTTACAATTCCTAATATATTGGGTTTTTTAGATCGTAATGAGCGAACGACTTATATTGAAGACGCTAAAAAGATGATAGCTGTAGCTGAATCAGAGTATCGTAGTAATACTAGTTTAAGTGGTAATGTTATATTACTTAGGCTTAGTGATTTAGATTCTGTTGATGTTATAGATGGTCCGAAAGGAAATCCATATGATGTTAATAATTCGTATGTAATTCTTTATGATGAACCAGGAGGAGTAGTTGAGTATCAATATTTTGTTTCTTTATTTGAAACAGATGGAGAGATACATTCTGGTTTGCCCCTTGTGCATAGAGATGTTTTATATGCAGGAGATGCAATTACTTATGTAGAAATGAATTTAGATATTAATTATCAGGATATATCAGTTTCTAGTTCTGTGAATGGATTAAAAACTGATGGTGAATTAGTAAGGATAGAGGTTGCTGGATTTAACTATCTAAAAGGTGATTGCAATATGGATGGCACTATTAATGCTCTTGATGTTACACTTGTAAATAATGTCTCAGTAGGTAATGAGACTAATTCACTTATTGTAGAACAAGTTAGGCGTGTTTGTGATATGAATAATGATGGTATTATTACTGATAACGATAGAGTAGCTGTATATGATATTATGATGAATGGTTAATTAAAAGAAAGTTGTAAATAACAAAAAAAATATGAAATGTAGTTGACACTATAAAGTATGATTGATATACTTTTATTAAAGATAAGGAGATAGTTATGAAGAGAGTTTTGAAAAATAGAAAAGGGTTTACGTTGATTGAATTACTTGCAGTTATTGTTATTTTAGGAATTTTAATGATGGTTGCTTTACCTGCAATTGGTTCTATTACTGAAAATGCAAGAAGAGATACTTATGAGTCAAATGCTAGAGCTTTTATATCTGCTGTTAGAAGAGAAATGTTGATTAATTCTTCTGTAAATGGGGTGAGTTTACCTTCAATTCCAACTACAGGTACTACTAGTTCAACAGTACCTTTATTTGCTAGTGCTGGTGTTGCTGTTGTTAGTTTAGAACAAGGTGGGGTTGAAAGTCCATATGGGGCACTTTATTCAACTGATAGTTATGTTTATATTACTGTTGATAATAGTGGTAATTATAAGTATTCTATTTGCTTAGTTGACGAAGACGATAATGGTACTGATGGAGCGGTTGCGGAAACTAGTTTATCTCGTGATAAATTCATTAATGAAGGTGATTGTACACCTGTAACTCCATAATTATAACTTTTGCATCTTAGTGATGCTTTTTTCTTTGTCTTAAGGTATAATATTATTGTTAGGAGTTATTATGTTATATATAGGAAGTCATGTATCTTTTAAGAAAGATACACAATTATTAGGTTGTGTTAAAGAAAGTATTTCTTATGGTGCGAATGCTTTTATGTTTTATACAGGAGCACCACAAAATACTGCTCGTTATGCAATAGCTGATGGATTGACAATAGAAGCTTATGAATTAATGAAAGAGAATGATATAAAACTTGAAAATGTTATTGTTCATGCTCCATATATAGTTAATTTATCAAATAATAATGATATGAGTAAGTATGAATTTTCAATGAATTTTTTAATTCAAGAATTAGAGCGATGTGAGCAATTAGGAGTTACTAAAATGGTTCTTCATCCTGGTAGTCATGTTGGACTTGGAAGCGAGATTGGAATTAATAATACGATTAAAGCATTAAATAAAATTCTTCCTACAACTTCAGTTACTGTGTTAATTGAGACTATGGCTGGTAAGGGTAGTGAAATTGGTAAATCTTTTGAAGAAGTTAAAATGATTATAGATGGAGTTTTAGATAAAACTAAAATAGGTGTTTGTTTAGATACTTGTCATATTCATGACGCTGGATATGATCTTAGTGATTTTGATCAAGTGTTGGATATGTTTGATAATGTTATTGGGCTTGATTATTTAAAATGTCTTCATATAAATGATAGTAAGAACATTATTGGCGCATCAAAAGATCGTCATGAAAATATCGGACATGGTAATATAGGGTTCGATACAATACTTTCTATTGTTTATAATAAAAGATTGGAATTAATTCCTAAAATATTAGAAACTCCATATATAGACGGCGTTAGAGCACCGTATAAGGAAGAAATAGAAATGATTAGAAATAAAAGATTTATAGACATATTAAAAGTATAGCGTTTGCTATACTTTCTTTTTTTGATAAGCAGGTAGAAATTTTTCATAGTTTGATATGCAAATGGCATAATTAGACATAACGGGTTTTCCTATTACTTGTCCTAACTCTCCATAGTAACTATTAGGAACGAAAGTAGGTATTTTACATTTTGTTAATTCTAATTCATAATCAGGGAGTTTTCCTTGTTCTAGTTCTAACCAAGATTCAGCATCTTCTTTAGAAATGTGTCTAGCTGCTAAAATAGCGCCTTTATTTTCTATTGTAATAATATCATTGTCAAAATCAAAATTAAGTTTACTGTTTTTATGTAGACAAGTTTGTAAATCAAAAAGACTTACTTGATGTTTAATTATATTTGTTTTTACTCCTTCTAAAAATAGTGTTTCATAAGTAAAAGTAGTTGTAGCTTTTAAGCTGTCTAAAATATTTTGTTCATCTTGTTTCATTTCACACCTCTTTACTTGATAATAGCAAATAATTTTATTTTTGTCATTATAAATTATATTGTTTTTTATATTTTTGATAATAATCTCTTAGAATGGAATATGAATAATTATTTATTTGGGTTTTGAGATGATTCCATATTTGCTCATCGCCATTATATATATCTTCCCAATTATTTTTTAAAGTGTTGTAAATAATTAGTTTCTCTTCTTCAGATAAATTTATTGCATAAGTATTATTAAGTTTATTAATATCGGTTAGAGATAGTTGTTTAATATAATTATTAATTATCATTTTATACATAGTTTCCTCCTTTTAAAATTATGCTTATAAGATTAGGAAAATGATTCAAACTAATAATGGTGATTTTATGAAAGAGCGATATATCTTTTTTTTGATTTTAGTAAGTAGTCTTTTTTTTATAGCGGGATATAGACTTTTTGATATGATGATTATTAATGGAGATGAATATAAAGAAAAATTGGCTATGTTAAGTTATGATTTAATTACATTAGATAGTGCACCTAGAGGTAGGATATATGATCGTAACTATAACTTGTTAGTTGATAATCAAAGTGTTAAAGTTATTACATATAA
>CAYJHB010000024.1:10493-10973 GCA_964370105.1 uncultured Muribaculaceae bacterium
AAAAAGAGTGACGATATTTCTATTGAAGAGGAAATTGAAATGGCTTATGAAATTAGTGATATCTTAGAACTTGAATATGAGAAACTTAGTGATAGAAATCTGAGAGAGTTTCATCTTTATTTGCTTGAAGATTACGGGGATAGTTTGATTACTGATGATGAATGGTCTTTATATAACATGAGAAAATTAACAGATAGCAATATTTATGAGTTAAAAATAGAGAGAATTAAAGAAGTGGACCTTAAATCATACACTTTAGAAGATAGGAAAGCAGCGTACCTTTATTACTTAATGAATAGTGGTTATTCTTATGAAATTAAAAATATTAAAGATAGTGATGTAAGTGAGTTAGAATATGCCTTTATAGGGGAAAATTTAGATAAGTTTGAGGGTTTTAACATAGATTTATCTTGGGAAAGAGTTTATCTATATGGAGATACTTTTAGAAGTATTTTAGGTAATGTAAATAGTATTCCTTAT
>CAYJHB010000024.1:10983-15405 GCA_964370105.1 uncultured Muribaculaceae bacterium
AGAATTGTATTTAAAAGAAGGTTATAGTTTAAATGATATGGTAGGTACTAGTTATTTAGAATATCAGTACGAGGAATATTTAAAGGGTACAAAAGCTGTGTATCAACAAACAAGTCAAGATGAGTTAGTTTTAGTTAGTGATGAGTTGCGTGGTAATGACATTGTTTTATCGATTGATATTAATTTACAAAGAGAAATAGAAAAAATAGTGGAGGAGGAGTTATTAATTACTAAGAACGAACCTTATACGGATTATTTTAATAGAGCTTTTGTGATAGTTAGTGATCCTAATAGTGGGGAAATACTTGCGATGGTTGGTAAACAAATCATTTATGATGGTAATAATTATACATATATTGATTATATTCCTGGTGCTTTAACCTCTCCAATGACAGTTGGTAGTGTTGTAAAGGGGGCTTCGATGTTAGTTGCGTATAACGAGGGTGTAGTTGATTTTGGCGAAGTTATGTACGATGATTGTGTTAAGCTAGCGGGTGTTAAGTCCAAGTGTTCTTGGAAAAATCTTGGTTATATAAATGATATAGAAGCCCTAGCTTTATCATCAAATGTTTATCAGTTTAAAGCGGCAATGGAAATTGCAGGAGCTAATTATAGTTATAATATGCCTTTTAGTATTTCTAATGATGCATTTAGTATCTATCGTAATACGTTTCATGAATTTGGACTAGGTGTTAAAACAGAAATTGAATTACCAGTTGAGAGTCTTGGATATAGTGGTACTGATGACAGTGCTGGGTTATTGCTTGATTATGTAATGGGACAATATGAAACTTATACGCCAATTCAACTTAGTCAATACATTAATACAATTGCGAGTGATGGAAATAGATTGCAACCGCTTTTATTAAAAGAAGTAAGAAAGAGTACTGTTGAAGAGGAAGTAAGTGATATTGTTATATACAAGCAAGATAGTGTTTTGTTAAACCAAGTGACGACTACTAGTGATAATTTGAATCGTGTAAAAGAAGGCTTAAGTGCTGTTATGACTAGTGATATTGGACTTGGTAAATGGCATGCTAATGTTAATTATGATTTTGCTGGTAAAACTGGCACTTCACAAAGTTTTATTGACACAAATGGTGATGGGGTTATTGATAAAGAAACGATAAGTACAGCTTTTGTTGGTTATGCACCTAGTGATAATCCTGAAGTTAGTATAGTTGTTACAACACCTGACAGTTCTATGCCTGAAACTTTTTCTTTATATAACTCTAAAGTGAATATACGAATAACAAAGAAAGTAACAGACTTATATTTTAATAAATATTGATAAAATAGCAAATTTTGTTTGTAAAATTAGGATAAATTTGTTATAATACTGATAGACCAAGGAGGGATAGTATGGCAAAAGTAGGAAATAGACAAAATAAAACACTAGTTTGTAGCGTTTGTAAAGAAGAAAATTACCGTGATGAACGTAATGTAAAAAATACAACAGATCGTCTTAAATTAAATAAGTATTGTTCTAGATGTAGACAACATACTGAGCATGTAGAAAAGAAATAAGCTAGGACTTATTTTTTGATTTTTAGGGAGGATATATGTTAAATTCAAATGATTTTAAAAACGGGATCAGTATTAAAATTGATAATGATATTTTTACAATAGTAGATAGTTTACATGTTAAACCTGGTAAGGGTGCAGCAATTGTAAAAGCTAAACTTAAAAACTTAAGAACTGGTTCAACTATTGAAAAAACATTTAATGCAGGTATTAAAGTAGAAACAGCTAGGTTAGAGAAAAAACCTATGCAATTTTTATATTCAACTGGTGATAACTATTGTTTTATGAATATGAATGATTATGAGCAAGTAGAATTACCAGCTTCTTCATTAAAAGAAGAATCTAAATTTTTAAAAGAGAATTTAGAAGTAGAAATTACTTTTTATGAAGGGGAAATGTTAGGTGTTAATCTACCTGATAAAGTTTCTTTAACAATTACAGAAACTGAACCTGGTGTTAGAGGTAATACTTCTAGTACAGCAATGAAGGATGCTACATTAGAAACTGGGCATTTAATAAGAGTTCCTTTGTTTATTGAACAAGGTGAAGTTGTATTAGTTTCTACTTCTGATGGTAAGTATGTATCAAGGGCATAGTAAACTTCTATTAATTTAGAAGTTTTTTTTGTTGTTAGAAAGTTAATTTGATGGTATACTATTATTATAAAATAGGTGATTAGATGAAAGATAAGAATGTTAAAGAATATAAAGTTAAACCAGCAGTAGTAGTAATAACTATATTCTTACTAGTTGGATTGATGATTTTACCGGAAATATTTAGAAGAGTTATGCCTAAAGAGAGTGTTGAAGTTTTTGATGATGTATATTTATCTTTAAATTGCGTGAAAACTATTGAAGGTGGTATATATAGTAGTATTAATGTTAATACACTATATTATAATGATGAATTCTTAACTTTGACAATTGTTTATAATGTTAGTAGTGAAGAAGGTGGAGTAGAAACTAGTAGTACTGTTTTACCTGAGGGTGAAGTGATTCCTTTTATATATGATGGTGTTGATATTGTAGAAAATGATATATTAAAGAGTTATAAAATATCTAATGAAGTGATTGATACTTTAAATAATCAGTATTTGTCTAATCTTGCAAAACTTCCTAGTGATCAAAGAAACACATTAGAAACTGATGGATATATATGTAATCAAATTGTTGGGTAGACAGGAGAGTAAATATGAAATTTTGGAACAAGAGAATTAGAAATAGGTTTAGTAAAGATCAAGATTATATAGAAGTTAGTACTTTAAAAAGAAGTAAATTAACTAGAAGGGAGTTTATATTAACTGTTTTAACGGTTCTTAGTATTACTGCTTTTACTTTAGGCTCTTCTTATGCAATTTTTAGTGATACTAAGACAAGTGATAATTATAATGTTATACAAGCAGGTAATTTAGAAATAGTATTTGATGATAATGATGCAGGTATTGGTAATATTTTGAATCTTAACGGAGCTTTTCCTATGAGTGATGGGGAAGGAATGATGCAAGAAGCGTATTCATTTACAATAGAGAATCTTGGGACATTATTAACTGATTATACAGTTAAAGTTTTAGATGATACAGGAATGATTACTGCGGATGGTTGTGCTGATGATTTGATTCCAAAAGATAAAATTAAAGTTAGTATTGATGGTGAATTACCAATTTTGCTAAGTGAGTTAGAAGCTAATGAATGGGTAATTGCTAGTGGTGAAATTCTTCCTGGTAGAACTAGAACACATACTATTAGAATGTGGATTTCAGAAGAAGCGGGAAATGAAATATTAAATAAACATTATCATGGTAAAATATTGGTTGAAGCTCAAAATAGTGGTGTTTTAACTGTTTCAGATGAGTGTTTTACAGTTACAGATGGTGCTATAGTTGCTTATAGTGATTCTTGTTCTAAAGATGTTATTATTCCAACAGAAGTTAATGGAGTGAGTGTTAATGCTGTAGGTGATTATGCTTTTTATAATAAAGGTATTGAAAGTGTATATTTTCCCGATACTATTACCAAACTGGGGCAACTGTCTTTTGTAGGAAATAATATTAGAAACGTTGTTATACCGAATACTGTTACTTCTATTGGTATGGGAGCTTTTAATGGCAATCTTTTATCAGAAGATCAAGCATATATTTATAGACGAAATAGCGATGGAACAAGTGATAACTCTATTTTGGTCAGTTATGGTGGTGAATTAAAAGATATAACTGTCTTACCTTCCAATATTGTTGTGATAGATGATTATGCTTTTGTGGGTTCTAATTTAACTTCTATTGTAATACCTTCAACAGTGACAACAATTAATGATGCTGTATTTTTTAATAATAAATTAACAACGTTAGTTTTACCTGATTCAGTTATTCATTTAGGAGAAAGTGCTTTTGAAAATAATTTATTAACATCTGTACAACTTTCAAATACACTGACTACTGTTTCAGCAAAGGCATTTAAAAATAACAAATTATCTTCTATTGAATTTCCTGCTAGTGTTACAACTATCGAAGCAGAAGCTTTTAGAGCTAATTCAATTAGGCACTTGGTATTGCCAAATACAATTACATCAATTGGTACTGGCTCTTTTTCTCATAATTGGATGGAGTCTGTTCAGTTATCGTCTAGTTTAATAACAATTCCAACGACAGCATTTCAAACTAATGCTCTTGCAGAGATTGTTATTCCTAACGGAGTTAAAACAATTGGTGCTAATGCTTTTAACTTTAATAATATTACTTCGCTAGATCTTGGAACGACTGTGGAGTCTATATCTTATTCTTCTTTTGCTGGTAATAGACTGACTTCTCTTACTTTACCTAGTACTTTGATAACTTTACAGAATAGTGCTTTTGCTAATAATTATTTAACAGGCACTGTTTATATTCCTGCTAGAGTTTATAAT
>CAYJHB010000025.1:0-7598 GCA_964370105.1 uncultured Muribaculaceae bacterium
TTATATAAGTTTTCTAACTCAGTATCTTTTAAAATATGGAGCATGTGAATTTTTATTCCTTGAATATCTAATTGATTTAAGTATTTAACTGTTTCTATCATCATTTCTTTTGTTTCATATGGTAGTCCGTTAATAATATGTACAACAACATTTATCTTTTTTTCTCTTAATTTTTTTACCATTTCTTTAAAACAATCTAGAGTATGACATCTATTGATTAATTTTGTTGTTTCTTTATGAATAGTTTGTAATCCAAGTTCAACTGTTAAGTATGTTCTTTTATTTAAAGTTTCTAAGTAGTTTAGACATTCTTCTGTTATACTGTCTGGTCTAGTTGCGATACTTAATCCTATTACATTATCTATTTTTAATGCTTCTTCATAGTGTTTTTTTAATGTTTCAAGTGGAGCGTATGTATTAGTATGGGCTTGAAAGTAAGCGATGTATTTTGAGTTAGGCCATTTTTTTAAAATAATGTTTTTGACTTCTTTAAACTGAGTTTTAAGATCTTTTTCTTTTTCTCCAGCATAATCGCCACTACCTATTTTAGAACAGTATATGCATCCTTTTGTACCTACTGTACCATCTATGTTTGGACATGTGAAATTTGCATTTAAACTTACTTTAAATACTTTTGAATTGAATTTATTTTTATAAAAATAGTCTAGTGTATGATATCTTTTGTTATTGTCACTGTATTTAAAATTATTCATTAATTAATTCTCCATTATGCTATATAAAAGACATGCTGCTTGAAACTGTTTTTTTAATATATTTGAATATATATTAATAGTGTTATCTTTCTTTTTTATTGATTGATATAAATAGTAGATGAGCCACTTATTGTTGGTGATGTCTTTTAAATTTTTAATTTTTATATTTTGTTTTGAATACTCTGTGTTTGATTGAGTAGTCTTTTTTATTTGTTTTTTAATATTAAATACATAGTTAAAATGACTATATATAGTAGAATCATCCAATTCAAAATAGTTAGCTAATAATTCTACTGTACTATTAATATTGGGGTTTATATTATATTTAGTTGTTAACTCAGTGTATGTTTGATTATACTTGTTTTTAATATTTTCTAAGTGTTTTTTCTTAAATGTATATAGGTTTCCTTCACAGTATTTATATACTTTTAAAGTGTCGTTATATCCATATTTTATAATTTTTCTAGCACTTTTAGTATTGAAATGTGCAATGTTACTTAATTTTTGTTTTGGTTTTATATAGGTAATTGGTACTTCTTGATTTGTAACTTTTTGTTTTAATCCAATTGAATTTAAATCAACAGCAATTATCTCAGTTGCCCCCAATTCTATAGCTAAGTTAATAGGTAGTGTATCATGGTAACCACCATCAATAAAGTGATGATTGTTAATTACTTTAGGTTTGTATATTGGATAAAGTGAAGAGGATGCCATTAAATAGTCAATTAGATTATTTTTGGTTAAGTTATTTTTATTGATTGAATGAGCTTTGTTGGTAGTTTTATTGTATGTTATTAGACCATATTCTTTAGGTGAGGAAAAAAATCTATTTATGTTTAAATATTTTTTGATTATTTCTTCCATACCCAGAGTATCAATACCTTTGTTTTTTATAACTGCTTTAGTTAGGTTTTTAATTGTATCTAGTTCGGTTAATGATTTTTCGTTATATAAATCTTTATTAGAAATACTGATCCATAGATACTCACAGGCTTTAATTTGATCTGTTACCATAAATGCTCCATTGATTGATCCAATAGATGTACCTGTAATAATATCATAATTTATTTGTAATTTTTGTAAGGCTTTCCAGACACCTAATTGATATGCCCCTTTACTTCCTCCGCCACCTAAAACAATTGCTCTTTTCATTTTAATCACCGCTTTTAGTATATCATAACAATGAATTGTGTGCTATAATTTGGTTTATAGTAGGTGATAATATGAAGAAGAAAAAACTTAAAATGAAGAAAAGTTTTAAACGTTTGCTTTTCTTGGTAATTATAGTGGGGATAATTATTTTTGTTCCTATTCACTTAAACGAAGCTAATATTACGCAGTTAACAGATATAAATTATAGTAGGGAAGCTAGTAAAGCTATTATCAGTAAAGGTATGATGGATGATGTGTTATCCCTTGGTTTTAATGAAGTTTTAAATGATGTTATTGCTGATGATGAATATGATGCTGAAAATTACACGTTATATTTAGATTTAGAATATAGTAATGTCGATGATTTAGCAAATAATATAAACTTATTAAATGAATTAGATTATAAGAGTGTAGAAATATCTTATATACTAGCAAGTGGTACAAATGAAGAGATTAAAGAATTTATTAAATTGGGTAATCAAAGAGATGTAGATGATTTTCTAAAGTTTGAGTATTCTCTTGTGGCTAATTATGAAAGATATGTTGATTATAAGATTAAGACTAGAAATAGTGATTATGAAGTTGTGTTACAAGTTAATTTAGGTTTAGATAAGCCTCATTATGAAAATTCTGTTATCAATGACAGTTTTTCTGAGACAATGCTTGTTAATAAATATAATGGTGTTTCTAGTGAGTATGAACCTGTTAAATTAGAAATGGTTCCTGCTGAATATGGTTATGATGATAGATATGAGTATTATTTAAGTAAAGGTGCGCTTAATGGATTTATGAGTATGTCTGATGCTGCAAGTGAAGAGGGTCTTTCTTTATTAGTGGGTCTTGGATATCGCAGTTATGAAGAACAACAACAAATATATGATGATACTTTATTAAAATATGGAGAAGAAAATGTCGATAAATATGCTGTTAGAGCTGGTCATTCAGAACATCAAACTGGTCTAGCAGTTGATATAATGACTCGTAGTGGTGTAGCTTTTGCTGGTACAGATGAGTTGGAATGGTTAATTGATAATGCTCATTTATATGGTTTTATTTATCGTTATCCAGAAAGTGGAGAGGATATGACGGGGTATAATAACGAAACAAGACATTTTCGTTATGTTGGTATAGAAACAGCAACTTTTATTAAAGAGAATAATCTTGTTTTTGATGTTTATTATATGTTGTATGTTGACTAAAGTTTACAGAAAATATGTAAAGATAAATTGACTTTGTTGTTGTTTATATGTTATTATTTTATTCTTGCTAGGGAGGATATAAATGCATAAAGAAGAACCAACTAAGCACTACACCGTTACGATAACAGGTTCCCAAGTATATCATTTAACTGATTATGTTGATCAGTATTCGTTTGATAGTTATATTGACAATGGAAAATGTATAGTTAAGAATGAAGTGACTGGTGCAAATGATGTTTTTACAGCGGATAGTTGTACATTGTCAGTAGGATTGACACATCATTGTATGGCACTTATTAATAATAACGATGAAAATGCTAATGTAGAAATTACTGTAATGAGAGATTAGATACTAATTTTCTCTTTTTTTTTATGGTTTAATATGCTAAAATATGAATAGAATAGAAAGTGGTGGTTTAATGTATCCTATTGGTAAACAATTTGAATATGATTATACTAATTCGTTGGCTAAAGAAAAAGCGATTAAAAAAGGACAAACGTATCGTTTTTCTGTTTTATCGGATAGATTAATTAGAATAGAATATAATCCAACTGGTAAATTTGTTGATGAAATTAGTCAGTTTGCCATTAATCGGAATTTTTCTGAGTGTGTATATAATACTAGAGAAGATGATACTTTTTTAGAAATAACAACTAAATACTTTAAACTTTCTTATACTAAGGAAG
Organism: uncultured Muribaculaceae bacterium; assembly: GCA_964370105.1. Lineage (GTDB taxonomy): Bacteria > Bacillota_I > Bacilli_A > RF39 > UBA660 > CARZYU01. The sequence continues at coordinate 3,752 of CAYJHB010000025.1, forward strand.
TAAATCCACTTGGTACTAAAATTGATCCAATGAAAAATTTGAGAATTGAGTTATTAAATGTTCCTACTGAAAAATCATGGTATATAAATCATCCTGAAGTACGTAATTTCGGTGGTAATTTAGGAAGTTATGATGTTAGAAATAATCTAATGAATAAAAAAGGTTTATATTCATTAGATGGTTTTGTCAGTTATGATGATAGTAATTCAATGTTAATTGAATCTGATGGTAGTTTAAAACAAAGAGAAACTGGTGGTTTAGATATATATGTTTTTCTTTATAATACTGATTTTAAACTTGCTTTAAATGACTATTACCATCTTACTGGTTTTCCACCTATGATTCCAAGATATGCACTTGGTAATTGGTGGAGTAGAAATGAGAAATATCACGAAGAAGAGTTAATTGCTTTGGTAGATGATTTTTTACAAAATGATATACCAATGGCAGTGATGCTTTTGGATAGTGATTGGCATATTAGAGATAGTGAATTGGGTTTACATGCTAAAACTGGTTATACATTTAATCAAAGTTTGATTGCTAATCCTAAATCTGTTATTGACCATGCACATAGTAAAAATATGAAAATTGCACTTAAGATTAATCCTAAAGAAGGTGTTTATCCTTATGAAGTATATTACTCTTTGGTAGCTCAAAATCTTGGTCTTACACATAATAAAATTATTATTTTTGATCCGTTAAATCCTAAATTTTTAGATGTTTTTATGAAAGTTTTATTACATCCTTTAGAAAATTTAGGTATCGACTTTTTTTGGAATGATTATGATGAACACAATGAGAGTAGAAATCAGTGGATTTTAAATCATTATATGCATTTAGATTCTGGGAGATTGCCAGCTAAGAGAAATATGTTTTTAGGGAGACCTACTACTTTAGTTGATCACCGTTATCCGATATCTTACTCAGGTAAAACTTTAGTTAGCTGGAATACTTTAAGAGAACTTCCTTTTAGATATTTGAATATGGCTAATAGTGGTCTTTCATGGTGGAGTTTTGATGTTGGTGGTAATCATGGTGGTATTGAGGAAGATGAATTATATGTTCGCTATATAGAACTTGGTGTATTTTCTCCTATTTTTAGATTTCACGCAGCTCGTGGTAAGTATTATAAGAGGGAACCTTGGAAATGGGATATTAGAACTTTTAATATAGCGAAGTACTATCTTCAACTTAGACATAGGTTGATACCGTACTTATATACTGAAGGTTATAAATATCACGTTGATGGTAAGCCTTTAATTGAACCTTTTTATTATCAATTACCTTGGGTTTATGATGATAATAATTATAAGAATCAATATTATTTTGGTTCTCAATTATTAGTTGCTCCTATTTTAAATAAGAATGATAGTATTATGAAACGTAATATACATAAGTTTTATATTCCTGATGGTACTTGGTATGATTTTAAAACAGGTAAGAAATTTCCTGGGAATAATAAGTATGTGTCTTTCTTTAAGGATGAGGATTATCCTGTTTTTGCAAAAAGTGGAGCAATTGTACCTCTTGCTGATTTAACTGATGATAATCAAACTGATTCTCCTAAAGAAATGGAAATACATATATTTCCGGGAGTTAGTAATACTTATACTCTTTATGAAGATGATGGTAAAACAGGTTTATATAAGGAAGGGTATTTCTTAAAGACAGATATTGATTATAACTATTTAAAGAATAATTATACCGTTATTATTCGTTCTATTGAAGGTAAAAGTGGTATTGTTCCACAAAATAGAACTTATAAGTTAAGATTTAGAAATACGAAGAAAGCTGATGAAGTTATTTGTTACTTTAATCAATCTGTTTTAAATACTGAATCTTATATTGAAGATAATGACTTTGTTGTTGTTATTAAAGATGTACAGACGATTGGTCAACTTACGATTAATTGTAAAGGTAAGGATATTGAAATAGATGCAGTTCGTGTTATTAGAGAGGATATCGATAGTATTTTAATGGATCTACAAATTGATACTATTTTAAAAGAAAGTATTGCTAATATTATCTTTGGTGATTTACCTACGAATAAGAAGAGAATTGAAATTAGAAAACTTAAACGTAAAGGTTTAATTAAAGATTATATGAAATTGTTCTTAAAATTACTTGAATATATTGATCAATTGTAGTATTATAATTGTTATATTTATTGATACTTATGTAGTAGTAGTAACTTGATTTAGTATAGAGACTTTGTGGTTGGTGAAAACAAAGCTAATATGTTACGAACTTGACATGTTAAAAGTGGCACGCTTTATGAGCGATATAAAATGAAGAGCATAAGTTTCTTATGAATTAAGGTGGTACCGCGGAATTATTTCGTCCTTAAATTCTAAGGAACTTTTTTTTGGAGGTAGAATGGAAATAATATTATTTATAATTACGGCTGTGTTTGCATTTATGTTGTATTATGTATTTGCGATTAGGAAAGAATATAATAGGGTATTTGGTATTAGAGAATATAAAAAGCAATTAGATGATAAAAACTTAAGTGATAAGAAGCGAGTTAAGTATGAGAAATTAATTATTAAATTAAGAAAGCAGAAAATGCCGTCTGATATTATGTATATTGTTAATCGATATAAGATAGATGTGGATAAAATTAATTATGCTAGGTTTTTAAATATAATTGGTGTGATTAATGCTTTGTTTTTATCAATTGTTATTAGTTTGGTATTAATGATTGATAATTTAGTGCTTCAGTTTACTATAGGTTTTGTATTATTTATGGTATTGATATTATTTGTATATCATTTAATTGGTATTAGATATAAAAAAGGAGATAAATAAAATGTTTGAACATATTATAATTGAAAAAAAATGGAAAGAATATTGGGCTAGTAATAAAACTTTTAATACGGATTTATATGATTTTAGTAAGCCTAAATTTTATGCACTTGATATGTTTCCCTATCCATCAGGGGTAGGTTTACATGCAGGCCATGCTGAGGGGTATACAGCTACTGATATAGTTAGTAGGATGAAGAGAATGCAAGGATTTAATGTATTACATCCAATGGGATGGGATGCTTTTGGTTTGCCTGCAGAACAATTTGCTATTAATACTGGTAATCATCCTGATACTTTTAATGTAGAAAACATTAAAACTTTTAAGCAACAGTTAATCGATTTAGGATTAAGTTTTGATTGGGATTTAGAAACTTCAACTACTGATCCTGAGTTTTATAAATGGACGCAGTGGATATTTAAACAACTTTTTTTAGATGGATATGCTAAATTAGTTGATATGCCTGTTAACTGGTGTGAAGGACTAGGAACTGTCTTAGCAAATGATGAAATCATTGATGGTAAGAGTGAGCGTGGAGGGTTTCCTGTTGTTAGAAAGAACATGAAACAATGGGTTATTGATATACCTAAATATGCAGAGAAATTACTTAGTGGTCTTGATAATATAGATTGGCCAGAATCAACAAAAGAAATTCAAAGAAATTGGATTGGTAAGAGTGTAGGAGCTCATGTTACTTTTAAAATAGATAATACTAATCATGACTTTACTGTTTTTACAACGCGTGCTGATACTTTATTTGGTGCGACTTATTGTGTGTTATCACCGGAACATGATTTGGTGGATTTAATTACTACTGTTGAGTATAAAGAAGTAGTAAATGCTTATAAAAAAGAGTGTGCTTCTAAATCTGATTTGGAAAGAACTGATTTAAATAAGAATAAGAGTGGTGTTTTTACGGGAGCTTATGCTATTAATCCTGTTAATAATGAACGTATTCCTATTTGGATAGCGGATTATGTTCTTGCTAGTTATGGTACAGGTGCTATTATGGCTGTTCCAGCTCATGATGAGAGAGATTAT
>CAYJHB010000025.1:7608-14206 GCA_964370105.1 uncultured Muribaculaceae bacterium
TTTGCTAAAAAATTTGATTTAAATATTATTCCTGTTATTGAAGGTGGAAATATTGAAATTGAAGCTTATATTGGAGACGGGATTCATATTAATTCTGATTTTATTAATGATCTTAATAAAGAAGAAGCTATTAATAAGATTGTTGAGTGGCTTGAAGAAAAGAAAATTGGTAAAAAGAAAGTTAATTATCGCCTTCGTGAGTGGATTTTTGCACGTCAAAGATATTGGGGTGAACCAATACCTGTTATTCATTATGAAGATGGGACTACTGGAGTGCTTGAAGATGCTGAGTTACCACTAGTTTTACCTGAATTAACTGATTATGCGCCTAAAGGTGGTAAAAGTCCTTTAGAGAGTGCTAGTGAATGGGTTAATGTTAATGGTGGTAAAAGAGAGTGTTCTACAATGCCTGGTTCTGCTGGATCTAGTTGGTACTTTTTACGTTATTTAGATCCGAGAAATGATAAAGTTTTTGCTGATCCAAAGCTTATTAAACACTGGATGCCAGTTGATCTTTATATGGGTGGACCTGAACATGCAGTAGGTCATTTATTATATTCAAGAATGTGGAATAATTATTTGTATGATAAAGGATTAGTGTCTTGTGCTGAGCCGTTTAAGAAATTAGTTCATCAAGGAATGATTCTTGGATCTAATGGTATTAAAATGGGGAAAAGATATCCTGATCATGTAGTTAATCCCACAGATATTGTGGAAAAATACGGAGCTGATACTCTTCGTTTATATGAAATGTTTATGGGACCAATTGAAGCTGATAAACCTTGGAATGATCAAGCACTAGAAGGAGCTCGTCGTTTCTTAGATAGAGTATATCGTTTATATGATGAGAAGATTGAAGATAGAGAGCTTTCATCTTTAGATAATCTTTTTCATAAAACTGTCAAAAAAGTTACTGATGATTATGAAAAGCTTAGTTTTAATACTGCAATTTCACAAATGATGATTTTTATTAATGCAGTTTATAAGGAAGAGTACTTTCCTAAATGTTATGCATTAGAATTTGCGAAGTTATTAAATCCAATTTGTCCTTTTATAACTGAGGAATTTTATAGTATGTTAGGAAATGAGGGAACTATTTCTTATCAGTCTTGGCCTAGTTATGATGAATCTAAAACAATAGATAATGAAGTGGAAATTGCTGTACAAGTAAATGGTAAAGTTCGAGCAACAATATCTGTTAATATCGATGAAGATGAAGATTCTATTAAGGCAAAAGCACTTGGTATGGAAAATGTTAAAACTCATATAGAGGGTAAAGATATTATTAAGCTTATTGTTGTTAAAGGTAAAATTGTTAATATAGTTGTTAAATGATAATTGATAAATATTAAAGTGAAATAACGAGTCTTTTCGACTTGTTTTTCTTTTATATTTATAATGGTGATTATATGAAGGTTAAAATATTTGATGAGATGCATGAAGGTGATTTAGAAACTGCAGTTAATTCTTTTTTGGATAGTGATATTGATGTTGTGGATATTAAATATCAAGTTAGCACTTCTTATTTTGGAGAAGAACAGATCTATTGTTTTTCTGCGATGATTATTTATCATTAGTTATTAACTTGATTACTTATTTATATTAATGGTATAATTTAAGTAGATTAAGGAGTGATATAATGAAGAAAATTGTTTGGTTTTATTTATATATAGCTGTTTTAGTTATGATATCACTTGCTTTGATGTATTCTTTTATGGAGTATAGTGAGAGTTTAGAGTTGGGAATTGATTTGTTGTTTTTAACACCTGTCTTTTTCACTTATGTATTATTTATTCCTTTGTATATTAAAAATGGATTGGGTTCTAAATTAACATTGTTTTTTACTGATAGTAAATTATTTAAACGAATTGTGTTATATGAACTTTTATCAATTATTCTGTTAGTTGCCGGTAGTATTTTACTTAATAAATACTACTTCATTGGTATATTAATTGTTATATTTATTTTAAGTCTTTTACAAATTATACTTAATGTATGTATTAAAGAGCGTGTTAGGAAAAATATTAATATTAGTCTTTGTTCCTTTTATTTGTTTTTATTTATGATAATTACATATATTTATTCAGTAGGCTTTGTTAATAATAATAACTATCTATATGTTCTTTTTAATGTTAGTTCTGTTTTAATGGGGTTCACTTGTTTATTTGTGTATATTTTTTTAATGAAGCAGAAGTATAAATTAAAATCTTTGAAGTCATATATAAATTTAGAGGACATTAAAATTGCTAAATTATGTATTTCTACTAATAGTTTTAAGATATTTATTCTTAGTTTTGTCCTATTACTTATTTATCGTACTTTAGATTATTTTATGATTAGTGGAATGTTGGATACAGATATGTCTATGTTTTTTCTATATTCATTTATATTACAACTTGTAATAATAATTTCTTGTTTTAATTATTTTAATAATTATGTAACAAAGCCTATTTTTAACAAAATTAAAAAAATTATTCCTTTGTTTGTGATTTTTATATTTTCGTCTTACCAATTAGTAGTGCTTTTATTTAGTGAAATTGATCAGATAAGTTCTATTTTAGGAATGGATTTTTTGGTTAGTTTTAGTATTGTTTGTTTTTTACTGATGGCTCTATCACTTTATAAAGCTGCTAATTACAAGCGTTTGATATTAGGTCTTTTAATAGTTGTTGTGATTAAAGTATTATTTAATGCTCCTTTAATTGCTATGTTTGAGTATAGTGGATTTAGTCAAATAGTTGGTGCGTCTATTACTAGCTTCATTGCATATATTGTCGGTTTTTTAGCAATGATTTTAAATAATCAAAGAGATGTTAGGAAAAATACGCAAGAAGTGCTGTCATTTATTTTTAATATGTGTTTGTTGTTTATCGCTCTTGCTTTTATTATAGTTGTTTTAAACAGTCTTATTTTTAATTCTTTTGTTGTAGATTCATTTACAGCATTACTTTCATTAATAATATTGATTATTTTATCTTATATGGTATATAGAGTTAGTTATAAGTATTTTTAAGGGGGAAAAATGAAAAAGGATAGTTTTATTAGAGGCGCTGCGATTGCGACTTTATGTATTGTTATTAGTAAAATATTGGGTATTGTTTATGTGATTCCTTTTCATGCAATTATAGATGAGAATGGAAGGGTTTTATATGGTTATGCATATAACTTTTATCAGTTGTTTTTAACTATTTCAACAATAGGGTTACCAATTGCAATCAGTAAGGTAGTTAGTGAGTATAATACCTTAGGTTTTCATGATTTGAAGAAGAGAAGTTATAGTTTAGCTTTTAAATTAATGGTTATAATGTCTGTGATTGTGACTGTAGTAATCTTATTTATTGCACCTATGATTGCTGATACTATTATTGGAAACTTAGTTGGTGGTAATACAAAAGAAGACATAGTTTTTGTTATTAGAATATCAACACTTGCTATTACTTTTGTAACTATTTTAAGTAGTATGAGAGGGTATTTACAAGGTCATAAATATATATCTCCTTCGTCAATATCTGAGGTACTAGAACAATTTGCTAGAGTAGTTGTAATTATTTTAGGTAGCTATATTACTGTTAGTTTATTTGGTATGACAATTGCAGTAGGTATTGCAGTTTTTGGGGCGACAATTGGAGCTGTTGTTGGTTGTATATACTTATTTCCTAAGATGAAACTTTTAAAGAAAGATAATAATCATGTTTTATTAGAGAAAGAAAAAAATGTCTCTAATTGGTTTTTAATAAAGAAAATATTATCTTATGCTATTCCTTTTATTGTTGTTGGTATGGCATCTTCTTTATTTAATACAATTGATATGTTAACGGTTATTCCTCTATATATTGAACACGGAGGATTATCGACAATTGATGCGGAGACAATTTTATCAATCATTACGACATGGGGGGCTAAATTAAATGTCATTGTAACTTCTTTAGCAGCAGGTTTAGTAGTTAGTGTTTTACCTAATATTACAAGTGATTTTGTTGCTAAGAGAATGGTTTCTTTGAAAAGTAAAGTTAATGTAATATTACAAATTATTTTCTATATTGTTTTACCTATGATTGTGGGAATGAGTTTGTTAGCAACTCCAATATGGACCGTTTTTTACGATACTAATCCTTTGGGTGCTGAGGTGTTTTCGCTTTCAGTTATGACTGCATTATTTTATTCTTTATTTTTAAATATTAATGCTGTTATGCAGGCTGTTGGTAAAATTAAAATATCTAATATAGCAATTATAAGTGGTGTATTGTTAAAACTTATTCTTAATGGACCTTTAATTGCTTTATGTGGTATGTTAGGATTACCTATTTATTTAGGATCTATTTTAGCTACTATTATTGGATATGGATCTTTTATAGTTGTATGTTTACTTTATTTGAAAAAGCATATTGAAATTAAATATTCTGATACAATTAAAACATTGTTTATTTCTTTATTAGGTGTTTTAGTAATGGCTTTAGTTATTCTTGGTCTTAACTATTTATTACCAATAAAAGAATATGATGTAATGATGGCAATTATAAAAATTATTATATATGCGATTGTTGGTATTTTTACTTATTTCTTTGTTACTTCGAGATTTAAATTATTTGAGAAAATATTTGAAATGTCACTAAGAGAACTTATATTCAGTAAAATATTAAGACGTAAAAAAAGAAGCTAGTAATAGTTTCTTTTTACATCATATATATATCATCGGTATAGTAATCTGTAGTTGCAGGTATTTGTGTTTTTTTCTCTAATTCTCTAACGCGATAATCTAATTTTTTGACATGTCTTTCCAATCTGTTTACTTGTTGTTGTAATTCATTGTTTTGAGGGTTGATGTTAGGGTTTACAGGTGGCATTGGTGGGTAGGGCATATAAGGCATTTGATTCATAAGTAGTCCTCCTTTACTTCGTAATATTGTATGCAAGCAGAGAGATTTATGTTATTATATAATGACGTGGAGGTAATATGAGAATTCGTAATGTTAAAAATAAAGATAAAATACTAAGTAGTTCTAGTTATTTATTAACTGATTATAAATCATATAGGGGAGCATTTAATAAATTGTTTTCTAATGATAACCCTATTCATATAGAAATTGGTATGGGAAAAGGTAATTTTATTATTTCTAATGCTAAGAAGTATCCTAACATTAATTTTATTGGTATTGAAAAATTTGATAACATTGTAGCGAAAGCACTTCCGAAAATTGAAGATGGTCTTTCTAATCTGTTTATCATCAGAATGAATGCTGAGGAAATTGATACTGTTTTCGAAAAAGAAATTGATTGTATTTATTTGAATTTTTCCGATCCTTGGCCTAAGAGTAGACATGTGAGTAGACGTCTAACAAGTGAAAAGTTTTTGTCAAGATATGAAAGTATATTTAAAGATAAGAAAAATATTATTATGAAAACTGATAATAAAGATTTATTTGAATTTTCATTAATTAGCTTTAATAATAATGGTTATTACTTTGATAAATTAACGTTTGACCTTCATTCTAGTGATTATAGTGTAAATAATATAATGACAGAATATGAAGAGAAATTTACTAGTAAAGGGCAAAATATTTACATGGTAAGTGTAAATAAGTAATAAACTCTTTCGTTATAAGGTGTTTATTTGTTATAATTATGTAGAGTGGGTGGCATATGAAAAAAACGTTTTTTTTATTAATCTTACTTATCGTAGTATCAGGGTGTGAAGTTAAAAATTATAATGTTGATTCGGTTGATAATATTTTAAATTTGACTTTATCTGATTCTAATGATTTGGTTAATAATTCTTTTCAAGGTTATGAAATGTATATTCCAAGAGGAATTTCTTTAAGTGAAAAGAGTGATTATAATTTAGTATTAACGTCTAATAGTGGTATTTACTATTTATATGTTGATGCTGTTTCTTATTATTATGAGGAGAATGTAGAATTTACTTCTAGTGAGGATAGTTTTTATTCTAATCAAATTAATTATGGGGATAGTATTGGATATTTAGATGTTAAAGAAGTAGATTCGAAGTATTTTATACAAATGATGTATAATTATGCAAAAATTGAAACATATGTAGATATAGATGATTTTTCGGTTGTAATGATAGAAATCAGTAATATATTGAAATCAGTTAAATATCAATATGAGATACTTGATACGTTGATAGGTGAGAATGTATTGAATTATGAAGAAATTCCATTTGATATACTTAGTCCTAAGACGGAAGCGGTTGATTTTATTGAATATGTAAATGAGTATGGTACATATTACGATGATGGTAATTTGTTGCCTAACGAAAATGAAATTAAAATAGATGAAAATAACTAAGAGAAAAAGGTGAAAATCATGAAATTGTTTGATAAAATTAAAAATGCATTTTTTGAGGAAGAATACGTTGAAGTTGTAGAAACGAAAAGGGAAAAAGAAAAACCTATTTCTAAGGAACCAGTAGTAAAGAAAATTGATTTACCAGAGCCTAAACTTATTTATGACAATGAAGAATTGACTGATGAGATTGAAGAAGATATTATTTCAACAGAATCAATTGTATCTGATAGAGATTTATTAAGAGATGATAGTGATTTTAAATTTCCAATCTTAGATGATGAAGATTTTGCAC
>CAYJHB010000026.1:0-14070 GCA_964370105.1 uncultured Muribaculaceae bacterium
AGTATCGCTATGTTATAGATGAATTAACACTTGAAGATAAAATGAGTTATGAAATGATTTTAGGACTTAGAAAACTAAGTGGTGTTAATAAAGAAACTTTTCAAACGAAGTATAATAAAACAATTAAAGAAGTTTTCACATATAATAAAGTAGAGTCATTAATTGAAGAAGATGGTACATATATTAAGATAAGAAAAGATAAACTAAGTCTCTCGAATGAAGTTTTACTTATGTTTATTAAGGAGTAAAAATGGATAAAATTAAAGTTTTCGAACAAGAAATAAACTATATAAAAGATGAAGTGATAAAAAAAGATGCTGAATATTTAGTAAGTATTTTACCAGATTATTTTTTTGAAATCGCAGCATCATCAACAGGAAAATATCACCCGAAATATTCACTAGGGGATGGCGGACTAGTGAGACATACAAAATCAGCAGTAAGATTTGCTTATGAATTACTATCTAATCCTTCGATAGGAAATAAATATACCAAAGAAGAACAAGATATAATGATATTAGGAATTATTGTTCATGATGGGTTAAAATTAGGTAAAAACAAAGCAAAGTATACAATAGTTGATCATCCGCTTGCTATAGCTGAATATATAATGGAGAATAAAACAAGTTTAAAAATGAAAGAAGAACTACTAACTTTATTATGTGCAGTAGTTAAGACTCATATGGGCCCATGGAATAAAGATTTTAATGGTAATGAAGTTCTACCAGTTCCTAAAACTAAATATGAAAACTTTGTTCATATGTGCGATTATTTATCAAGTAAAAAATGCTTCTTAGTGGAATTTGATCAAGACAATAATATAATTTCTTGACAAAACATTTGTTTGTATATATACTTTATATAGGAGAAAAACATGGGAAGAATAATAGTTATTGAAGGTACAGATGGTTCTGGTAAAAAAACACAAAGTACACTACTGGAAAAAGCCTTAAAAGAAAAAGGTGAAAAAGTCATTATGTTATCATTTCCAATGTATGATAATCCTACTGGTAAAATAGTAGGGGGACCATATTTGGGAAGAAGTGATATTTGCCCTAGTTATTTTAAAGAAGATTTATATAATGTTGATCCACAGATAACATGTCTATATTATGCAGCGGACCGCAAGTATAGTTTACCAATGATTAAACGATATTTAGAGGAAGATTATACAATAATACTAGACCGTTATACAACTAGTAATATGGCTCATCAAGGTAGTAAAATTGACGATAAAGAAGAACGTTTTTATATGTATCAATGGATTGACCGTTTAGAGTACTGGTTACTAGGATTACCTAAACCAAATATTACTATTTTCTTACATGTACCCTTTGAAAACTCTAAAATACTTAGACAAGAAAGAATTATTATTGACGAAGTAGAAAACAATGAGGTTTATTTGAGAAAGTCAGAAGAGTGTTATATTGAATTATCAGAGTTGTATAACTGGAAAAAAATAGACTGTTATCAATCTAACAGCCTAAGATCAATTGAAGATATTCATTTAGAAATAATGGAAATAGTCAAATAAAAAGATGTTATAGAAGTTCATCTTCAAATACAACATCTTTTTTTTGTGGAGTAGCAGTAAGAGTAACTTTATTTTTAGCTAATTTTTTCTCTTCATCAGCTATTTGATCATCAATCTCTACCAATTTATATATTTCGCTAAATGAAGTTTTACCTTCCAATACCTTAGCAAGACCATCTTGTAAAATAGAGACACCATCTTCAGAATATACTAAATCACGTAACTCATCTTTATTAACTTCTTCTTTATTTAAAATACTTCTAATCTCATCATTTATAAGTAAAACTTCTTGAATAGCTGTTCTACCAAAGTAACCTTCGTGACACTTGTCACAACCAACAGCATCATATATTTGGGGTACATCTTTTCTTGTCATTAATCTAAATACTTTTTTCTCATAAAGTGTTGTTTCTCGAACCTTACGACAATTTGGACATAAAGTACGAGCTAATTTTTGAGATATTATTCCCGTAAGAGCCGTCGATAATAAATACCTTTCAACATCCATATCCATAAGTCTTTCAATTGTACTAAGTGAATTATTAGTATGAATTGTAGATAAAACCAAATGTCCAGTAATTGAAGCACGAACAGCTATTTTAGCCGTTTCACTATCACGTATTTCTCCAATTAATATAACATTTGGATCTTGTCGTAATATAGAGCGAAGTACTCTTGCAAAATCAAGTCCAATTTCACTATTAACCTGAACTTGGTTAATACCTTCAATATTCATTTCAATTGGATCTTCAACTGTGATTATATTTCTTGATTCAGTGTTAATTCTTTGTAACATCGAATAACAAGTAGTACTTTTACCAGAACCAGTCGCACCAGTAACTAAGATAATTCCATTAGGAACTTCTAGCATTCTTTGAACCTTAGGTAAGTTGTTTTTTGAGAAACCTAAACTTTCAATTCCTTCTAAACTTTTAGAATAATCAAGTATACGAACAACCACTTTTTCACCTTCGTTAGTAGGTAAACATGATACACGCATATCAACGTCAGAATCTCTAATTTTTCCTTTTATCGCACCATCTTGTGGTAATCTAGATTCAGTAATATTCATATTAGCTAAAAGTTTTATTCGCGTTACTAAATTTCTCTCATGTGTTTTAGGGACAATAGTATGATCCCTCAAATCACCATCAATACGAATACGAACTAATAAACCATCTTCCTTAGGATCAAAATGTATATCACTAGCGCGACTCTTAACTGCAAATAAAATAATTTCATCAACTAAATCAACTACAGGTAGTTTTTTTAAATCGTATTTTATCATTGTCCCATCCCTTATTCTTTTTATAGACTTTTATTCTATCTTATTATATAATAATTTTATGATAGATGCAAGGAGTGAAGTGACAAATGTGTAAAAGAGGATTTATATTAGCTGAAACTATTATTACCGCCGTTTTTGTCATGACTTTATTCACTTTCTTCTTTGTTAGTATTTTTCCTTTAAGCGGAGAGTATGAGAGAAGAAAAAACTATGACGATATTGATACCCTTTATGCCGCAAATTATGCTAGAGATTTTATTTTAGAGTACTGGCCAGATAGTGAATATCCAGTTATTAATCAAGCATCTAATACTACTGATGTTGTAGATGTTAATTGTAGTGCAAGTTTTCTAAGTACAGAAGCAAGAGAAGAATGTAGTGATTTAGTCGAAGCTTATGATATAACAAAAATGTACTTAATTCCATTCTCAATAGAAAATGAAAATGCCATTTCTAGCCTTTCTACAAGTAGAGATTTCCAAGAATATATTAAATATATGCCAAGTTTTACAAATGAACATCAAACACTGATATACTCTGAAGATTACCGTGTTATCGTTGAAAGAACTAAAAATAATAATCAAACTGATAAATATTACGCTAATACAGAAATAATAAAAGAAATAGTTTACCCACAACTTGATACTAGTGGCGCTAATGCACCAGAGTTAGTAGGAGATATGATACCAATTGTTTACAATGGTACTAACTGGGTAAAATCTAATTTATATGATTGGTATAATTATGATATAGGAAAGTGGGCTAATGTCGCAACAGTAAGTAGTGCAACTCGAGAGTATTATATGAATGCCGAACCAGGAACAGTTATTTCAATGAATGATATAAATACAATGTTTGTATGGATACCACGGTATTCGTATACAATACAAGATACATATGGGGTAGATGCTTTTGGTGTAGTAAATGCCAATGTAAATACACCAGGTATGATTGATATTCGTTTCGATGATACTACTGAGCAATCCCTATCGGTTGGAAGTGCCAGTTATACAGGTTTCACACCAAATAATTGGTTCACACCATCAGCTTTTTGTTGGGGACCTAGTTGTGATGATTCATCACTTAGAGTAACATCAGGAGACAATGTTGAATTACCAGGTATTTGGGTAGGTAAATTCGAAACTAGTGCTGTAGATAATGTTTCATCTAATCAGGTTAAGCAACCAGTAATAAAACCAAACTTAAATAGTTGGCGTAATATAAATATCAATAATGCTTATGAAAGTGTTTTGACATATATGAACGGAAGCAACGGAAATAATCGTTATGGTCTATCTGGTAATTATGATAGTCATGTGATGAAAAACACTGAGTGGGGAGTAGTAGCTTTTCTATCTCAATCTAAATATGGTAAATTTGGTAATGATAATTATATAGGAGCAAATAAAGAAGTTGCCATTAACAATTGTGTTTACTATGTAACAGGAATAGGAGGAAATACAGTAAGTGCCGCGAGCAGTACTGATTGTTCTAATACATATCAAACACAATTAGGGCAAGCAGCATCTACCACGGGTAACATTTATGGAATATATGACATGAGTGGTGGTGCTTCAGAATTTATGATGGCAAATATGTTAAACAGTCAAAATAAATTTACATCAGCCTCGTCAGGAATGACGACTTCACCTAACCAGAAACACTATAACATTTACGAATACGGAACAGGTTCAGTAGATATAAATAGGGCAATACTAGGAGATGCCACTTCACAGTTGGTTACCTCAACATCAACATCAGTTTCTAGTTTTTATGGAGATTACAGAGGTTTCCCTAGAGAATATAATGGATCCATACTTCCTTGGTTCTTAAGAGGCGGAAGTGTATCTGAAAATACTAGAGCCGGAATATTTTACCACGGAATTTATAATGGAGGTTCAACATCTACAGTCGGGTTTAGAATAACAATTTCACCTAATACTTAAAAAGAATAACAAAGAATAAAAAGGAGACCTAATGATTGACAACATTTACAATAGGCAAGATTTAAACAAATTATTACACAAAATAATTTCTAAAACAAATCAAACAAATCAACCGATTTCAGAATTTAGACAAACTAAACATTATTTTTTATCTACTACCGTTGAACTGATTATGAAATATCATTTGTTAAAAATAGATAAAGTTTTTATAGAACAGTTTATAAATGAATTAGATTACTTACTAAATAAAGAAATAGAATATATTGATTATTTAAAACAAGCTAATCAACTACTATTGAATTATGTTACAACAAAACTAGAAATAGAAGATCCAACACTAACTGCTAATAAGAAAAAAATTATTGAATATACCTATGATACATATATCAAAGAAGGATGCTATTTTTCTACTTTTTTAAATAAAGATAGTGATAAAGTGGAAAAGACTGGGCTTGCTACAAATGACTATTTTCCAATGTTAAAACAAATGGAAGAAATTGAAGAAATTTACGTAAGAAGAAGATTACCTTTACCGTTTGGTGTAAAAGTAGAATCCTTAAAAAAAGAGTATATTGAATTAACTGA
This sequence comes from uncultured Muribaculaceae bacterium, assembly GCA_964370105.1. GTDB lineage: Bacteria > Bacillota_I > Bacilli_A > RF39 > UBA660 > CARZYU01. The sequence continues at coordinate 5,354 of CAYJHB010000026.1, forward strand.
TAGTATTGCAATAGCTTATTTTCAAGGATTAGAAATGCCCCAGTATTTATCAACACTAACTTCAACATATAGTGAAATGAGTACTAAGGAATATGATCAAGATGCCTATCTTCGTAAAGATTTAAATGCCTGTACTAATAATATAGAATTGTTTATGGTTAAACAAGGGTTTAATGATTCAGAAAAATCTAAAATAATCAGCTTTATCAAAGAATCATTTAAAAACTTGAATATAAATAGTAAGGACATTCCAGTCGCGATGATCAATCGAGCAAGTCTAGGTAAAAATCAATTGCCAGATTACGATGAAATTATGGGTGAAATTAATAATCGAGATTTAGTATATAGTTTTTCAAGAATTATCGACGGAAGACATACATCCGAAAAAAAGTTTGCTAAAGTACTATCAAGTAATATTCAGTTGCTTTCACTACCAAGTTATTATAGAATAGTTAGTGTTCCGTTTCATCAAACGAAAACAACTCCAATTATTAAAAAAACCAAAGTCACATCAATCAGACATTATACTATGACAAAAGGAATGGTTAATATTCTAGCATTAGCAGGAATGATTATATTTGTTGTAGGATTGACACTATTGCTAATTTATACATTTATAGGGGGATAAAATGACAAAAGTTGTATTTATGGGAACACCAATATTTAGTGTTTCAATTTTAGAAGGATTAATAAAAAACTATGATGTGATTGGGGTAGTAAGCCAACCTGATAAACTAGTTGGAAGAAAAAAAATACTAACTCCAACACCAGTAAAAGAAACAGCTTTAAAAAACAATATACCAGTATTTCAACCAATTAAAATAAAAGAAGACTATAATAAAATAAAAGAATGGAATCCAGATATTATCATTACTTGTGCATATGGTCAGATCATTCCTCAAGAAGTTCTTGATATCCCAAGTCTAGGTTGTATTAATGTACATGCTTCACTATTACCTAAGTTAAGAGGAGGAGCTCCTATCCAAAAATCAATTATTGAAGGATATTCTAAGACAGGAATAACTATCATGGATATGATTTTTAAAATGGATGCTGGTGATATCATTTCCCAAAGAGAAACAACTATTTTAGACACTGATAATTATCAATCTCTTCATGATAGACTTAGTCAGATAGGAACTGAATTGTTATTAGAAACATTACCTAGTATTATTGATAAAACAGCAACTAGAACTAAACAAGATGAAGAATTGGTAACTTACGGATGGAATATAAAAAGAGAAGAAGAAAAAATTGACTTAACTAAATCAACAAAAGAGATATATAATCAAATAAGAGGTCTAAGTCCAAAACCAGGTACCTATTTATATTTAGAAGACAAAATCATCAAAATATACGCTTCGACAATTGGAATAAACAAACCAAAACAACCTGGAGAAATAACTAATATTTATAAAGATGGAATAGGTATTTCTACTAGTGATGGAGAAATTATTATTACTAAAATTCAACCAGAAGGAAAAAAAGAAGTATTAGTAAAAGATTATTTAAATGGTCTTAATAAAGAAGAATTATTAACTAAAAAATTTAAGTAGGTGATAAAATGATACTCAAAAAGAATGGATTCACAACAGTTGAATTGATGATTAGTTTTGTAATAGTAGCTGCTATTGTTATTACAATGCTTATGACGGTTTTGTCAATTAGAGAAGCACAATATAGCGAATCAGTCTATGGGACGGTAATGAGTGCCAAAAATTCTATAACAAAACATATTCAAGATGATTTAACAAAGAGAAAAATTAACACTGTATCATATGATACAAATACTAATACACTGTACTTTAGAACAGATGACAAAAACAGAAGTATTACTATTGAAAAACAATGTATCACTTATTTAAATGAAAGAAGTTGCTTGCCGATATTAAATGAAGACGATACATTATTGGTATACGATTTAGAAAATATATATTATGAATGGGATAACGGATATTTAATTTTAAAAGTACCAATTATACATCCTGATTTAGAAGAAAAAGTAACAGTAGAAATTATCGCACCATTATCATAATAAAATATAATAAACCAGCAATGAGAACTTGAATAGTTCTCATTTTTAAATAATAAGTATATTTAATATCAATACCACTTAAAATAGAGAAAACTTGCATATGCACAGATAAACCACCAAATGATAAGAAACAACAAATAATAAAACCTTTTATAATATTAGATAAATTAAGCATACTAACATAGTTAATTCCATTAGTTATCTCTAATAGACCACTTAATATTAAATTAATGTTATCTGGTAAAACAAAGGTAGTTCTAATCATAAGTAAAATCAAACTAAAGAAAATAATAATTCCTAATAATAAAAACAAAGTATTGATAGAAGATATTATGGCAGTACTAAGAGTTTCTATAAAATTATCTTTTTTCTTGATGGTTGAATTAGTGGTCTTATTCTCAGTATAAGGCAAATTATTACGAAAAATAATCCCCATTACAAAATTACTTAGATAGTGACTAACTAGTATAATAATTCCTATTTTAATATCACCAAGTATTCCGTAACTTATACCACCCAGTATAAATAAAGGATTGGCAAAATGTGTAAAAACCAAAACTTTCTTCGTTGTGTTTAAATCAATATCACCACAATCATATAATTTTTTTATTATTCTAGCACTACTAGGAAAACCAGAAAACATACTCATAATTAACACAAAGGAAGCTTTACTGCTCACTTTAAAAAGCTTAATAAAATGCCTGGAAAAAAGACTAATAATATCGACAAATCCAAAATATATTAGAAGCTCTGTCAATAAAAAAAATGGAAATAAAGAGGGGAAAATAATTCTTTTCCACAAATCAATACTAGTTAAAACATTTTCTAATACTAAAGCAGAATGCGTTAAAAAATAGTAAATAACATAAGAAAATAACATAATAATACTAAAAACAAGTATTTTTTTTTTCATAAAGCTCTCCATCTTTGATATAATAAATTGAAGGACGGTACTATGTTTAAAAAAATATATGATTATATCAAGCACTTTATTATTGAAAACTTACAACCAATTATTATAATAGTAGTTTTTTATATTTTAAGTATTATTCCACTTCCTTATTATATATATACTGGAGGAGGAATATTAGATATAGAGGATAAAGTGACTTTAAGTGAAGAAAAACAAAATGATAGTAGTTATAACTTTGCATACGTTAGTTCAATGCAAGCGACACCAGTTCACTTTCTTCTTAGTTTTATTATGCCAGGATGGGATTTAGAAGAAATAGCTACTAGTAAAGCAAATGAAGAAGAAACAGCAGAGGATATACAAAATCGAAATATAATAGCGATTAATTCTTCAACTCAAACAGCACTAAAACTAGCTTACGAGAAAGCTGATAAAGAATTCAAAATAATAGAAACTAACTTTCACTTACAATATATATCTGATGAGAGTAATACAAACTTAAAAGTAGGTGATCAAATACTAACGGTAAATAATCATGAGTTAAAAGATATAAATCACTACAGAGAGATAGTACAAAGTAAAGAAGTAGGGGAAGTATTAACGTTAGAAGTTTTAAGAGATGATAAAAACTACCAGAAAGAAATAGAAGTAATTGAGATAGATGGAGAAAAAAAGACAGGTATTTCACTAGTTGAAATATATGATTATGAAACAAATCCTCCAGTAGAAATTAATTATAATACTAATGAGTCAGGTCCTTCTGGTGGGTTTATGTTAGCTTTATTTGTATATAACCGTTTATTAGATGAACCTTTAGTTAATGACTTGAAAATAGTTGGGACAGGTACGATTGATGAATATGGTAATGTAGGGTCGATTGGTGGTGTTAAGTACAAACTAGCGGGGGCTATTTCTTCTCAAGCTGATATCTTTTTTGTTCCTAGTGGTGATAATTATGAAGAATGTAAAGAGTACTTAAAAGATGAAGATTATACTATAAAAGTGGTGCCTGTCGAGACTTTAGATGAAGCTATAGACTATCTGGGAACTTTACAGTAATTTTGTAAATCAAAAGTAAAATAAAATGTAAAGTTTAACTAAATACTTTATTAATAAAACAATAGTGTGATAAAATAAATATATCAAAAAAACAGAGGTGTAAAAATGAATGAAATATTAAGCTTCCTATCCAACAATGAGTTCCTAGTAGTGTTAATAGTTGTAGCTATCTTTTTAATTGTAATAGCACTAGTACTAATATTTACAAAAGAAGAAAAATATGTCATTCCGGCAACTGAAACTTTTGATGAAACGCCCAAGGTGAGCGTTATTGATTCTTTAGTAGAAATACCACAAGAAAAGCAATTGCCAATTGAACCGGTTACTATCGAGAATCAGCCGGAAATAGTAGAAGAAAAAATAGATGAATTAGAAAATACTATGTCACGTATTGAACCCATTAGTGAAATAAAATATGTTGAAGAAGGTTTAGAAAAAACACAAGCTTTATATGAATTAGAAAAAATAACAGAAGAACTTAAGAAAAGAGAACAACAAGAAATAGAAGAAATAAAGAAACTGATTCCAGAACAACAAGAAATACAAACGATTGAACAAGAAATCGTAGAAACACCAAAAGTTCTTCCAGTAGAAGAAACACAATTAGTTCAGGAATCAATGCCTCAACCACAAATTATAGTTGAGCTACCAACAATCATAGAACCACAAGTTGTTATAGAACAACAAACAGAAGAAATAACTAGTGAAGTATTGGATAAACCAGAACTTTCAAAGTTTGAATTAGAGCAAGAAGCTAATGCAATTATAGATTTAGATGAATATTTACAATTAGGTGAAAAATTACATCAAAGTAATGAATTTCATGAATATGAAGAAGAAGAGGATATTCCTATTACTATTCAAGAATTAGAAGAAAAAATGAATCAAACACTACAATTAGCATATGAAGAACAACCTGTAGTTGAAGTAATAGAAGAACCAAAACAAGAAACATTTAAACTAGATGATTTTGTAACAATTCAACCATCTACAATTGAAACAATAGAAAAAACAAATACATTTAGAAACACACCATTCATCTCACCTGTATACGGAAGAGAAGAAGGGGCAGTTAGTGATAATAGTATCCATCTTGAAAATACAGCAAATTATGAAAAACTAGATGAAGAAATAAGAAAGACTAATGAGTTTTTAAATACACTAAAAGAATTACAGAAAAAGTTAGACTAATCTAGCTTTTTTTGTTATACTAAATAGACATTTGGGGTGATAAAATGAAAGTAGCAATCCATACCTTAGGATGCAAAGTTAATATGTATGAAAGTGAATATATTATTAACGAATTTAGAAAGAAAAACTACGAAATAGTAGATTTCAATGATGTTGCAGATATCTATTTAATCAATACATGTACAGTAACTAACACAAGTGATATTAAAAGTAGAAAAATCATTAGACAAGCAATTAATAAAAATAAAGATGCCACTATTGTAGCACTAGGTTGTTATATACAAGCGAATCAAGATTACAAAGAACAAGGTCTAGATGTTGTAATAGGGACAAAAGATAAATCAAAAGTTGTCGAAATAGTTGAAGACTATTTAAAAACAAAAAAAGAAACTAGAATAACTTATAAAGAATTAGATCATGAGTTTGAGGATATGTATATTACTAATTTTGAAGGAAGAACCAGAGCTTTTGTGAAAATTCAAGATGGATGTGAAAATTTCTGTAGTTATTGTATAATTCCTTTCGTAAGAGGAAAATGTCGTTCTAAGAAAAAAGATATAGTTCTAGATGAAATCGCTGCATTAATCAACAATGAATATCAAGAAATTGTCTTAACTGGAATTCACACAGGTAATTATGGGGTTGATTTAGGGATAACTTTTGCTAATCTTCTAGAAGATATTGTCAAAATAGAAGGGCTTAAAAGATTAAGAATATCTTCAATAGAAATAACAGAAATAACAGATGAAGTACTAGAACTTATAAAAAAACATAATATCATAGTTGATCACTTTCATATACCACTACAGTCAGGTAGCAATAAAATTTTAAAGGACATGAACCGAAAATACGATATTAAGTATTTTAAGGATAAAGTAAGTCAACTAAGAAGTATTAGGCCAAATCTTTCTTTAACAACAGATGTCATAGTTGGTTTTCCTACTGAAACAAGAGAAAATTTCGAAGAGATGGTTAATAATATAAAAGAAATAAACTTTTCTAAACTACATGTTTTTCCTTTCTCGTTAAGAAGTGGAACAAAAGCTGAAGAGTTTACTAATGTTGTGACAGAAGAAGAAAAGAAGGAAAGGTCTAGAAAACTATTAGACTTATCAAGAAAACTGGAAGCAAGTTATTATGAAAGTTTTAAAAATAACGAAGTGGAAATACTAATTGAAAAGAACAAAGAAGGATATAGTTATGGCCATACTACTAATTACTTATCTTGTAAAATAATAGGTGAATATGATAATAACACTATAATAAAAGGTAAAGTAATTGACATAAAAGAACCTTATTGCATCGTAAGTGTTGAAAATATTTAAAAATTTTACTATAATATTATTAACATAGGAAGAGGTGTATGTATGAGTATAACAAAGATGAAAGTAACAACAAATTCAGGTAGAACTAAAGAAATAGAGGTTGAGGACATTGGCAATATAATTAAAGATATTGAAACAGGTGTGAATAAACATACCGTTTCTGGAGTAAAATGCCAAACTTATCCATCAATTGATAAAGAAATAGATACAACAAATGTGACTGTTCATCATACTAAAAAGGGTGAAAAAAATGGCTCAACTATCAGGTTTACTTTAGAATCAACAGATAAAAATTATATAGAAAATATAAATAAACTTACTGGGTGTCAAGCAAAATTAGAAGTGCAAAAAAAACACAAGGAAGTTAGAAATTTAATTATTATAATGGCAACTGCAGCCGCCGTTATAATTGGTGGATATAAAACAGGAAAAATATCTACTACAACTCAAAATCCTAATGAAATTAATTCTAATTCAATTTATCAAGTAAGTACAGATGCTACTATTTCACCACAACAAAGTTATGAAATGATGGAAAATGGTATGTATCCTGTTGAATATAAAGAACAGTTAGAAGAAGCAAAAGCAGTATTAGAAGAACAAGAATACTATCAAAACCAAGCGTGGGCTGATTTGGCAAACGAAAATAAAACAAGGTAGAAAACTAAGCAAACTAATTGTTTGCTTTTTAATTACAGGAGGTAAATATGGACAAGTATATTAAAGGACATTATAGAAGAAGTATTTACTCTTCTGAAACAGGCTATTTAGTAGGAATATTTAAAATACTAGAAACAAATAATAACGACTTAGATGATTTTATCGATCGTACGATAACATTTACAGGACATTTTCACGAATTAAATGAAAACGATACATATATCTTTTATGGAAATTTAGAAGAACATACTAAATATGGAGAACAATTTGTAGTTACAGCATACGAAAGATGCCAACCCGAAACTAAAGATGCCTTAGTTGAATTTTTAACTAGTGGTTTATTTAAGGGAATAGGAGAGAAGAAAGCTAAAAAAATAGTTGAAGTTTTAGGAAAAGAAACTATTAATACAATTCTTCACAATCCGGATAATTTATTGCTTATTCCAACTGTTACTAAGAAAAATGTTGATAATCTACATGTTGCTATGATAAATTATGAATCAAGTTATCAAATATTAATTGATTTAAATAGATTAGGTTTTAATACTAAAGATGCACTTGCTATTTATACTAAGTATCAAAGTAATGTTTTTGAAATTATTGATAAAAATATTTATACATTGATTAAAGAAGTGTTAAATATGCCCTTTAAAAAAATAGATCACATTGCATTAGAAATGGGGATTGATAAAAAGGATGAGAGGAGAATAGAAGCTGGTATTATCTATGTTTTAGAAGAATTGATTAACACAACAGGGAACTGTTATTTCAAATTAAATGAGATTCATAATTTTTTACAAAGAGCTTTGTTAATCAACATAACACTAGAAGAAACAAAAATAGCAGTAGGTAATTTATTAAAAGATTTAAAGCTACTTCAAGAAGAAGAAAGAATATATTTAAAAGAAATACATGAAGCAGAAACAAATATAGTCGCAAGATTTAATTTGTTATATAAAGCTACACAAGAAAGACAAAAAGAAAAAGGATTTGCATCTCATCAAACAAAAGTAAATAATCACTTAAAACTACTAGAAACTAGTCTAAATATTAATTATAATCAAGACCAAACAAAAGCTATCAAAGAGGCTTTTAATAACGATATATTAGTAATAACTGGTGGACCAGGAACTGGGAAAACAACTATCTTAAAAGCAATAGTAGAAATGTATCGCTCAGTTAATGGATTATCATATCAACAATCAATTAATGACTTGATTTTACTTGCACCTACTGGTAGAGCTAGTAAAAGAATGAATGAGTCTACTTTATATCCAGCGTCTACCATTCACAGGTTTTTAAAATGGAATAAAGAAACTAATAAATTTTCCGTTAATGAGAATAATAAAAGTGAAGCAAAATGTATTATCATTGATGAATCAAGTATGGTTGATGTTTATTTACTTGATAATCTTTTAAAAGGACTTAGTTATAAATGTAAAATAATTTTAGTAGGAGATTATGAACAATTACCTTCAGTAGGACCTGGACAAGTTTTAAAAGATATTATAGAAAGTGATAAACTACCAATTGT
>CAYJHB010000027.1:0-326 GCA_964370105.1 uncultured Muribaculaceae bacterium
ATACAAAGAAACAAATTGTAACAAAAAACATTCAGACATTTAGTCTGAATGTTTTTATTTTATTAACGAATCATAATTAAAATAATAACTAACATGTTCAAATTGTTTTAAAAGTTTAGAATTATCATAAATATCAGTTTGCACAAACTCATCATTTATATAATAATATGTTTCATTTAATACTGGAGTAATCTCACTTATACTATTTAAATACTTAATATGTTCATCACCCTCAAAACCAATATAATTAAACAACTCAGACATTAAGAACATAGGACTAATAAATTCCTTCTTCTCATAATCATTAACAACATACTTTTGAGCAG
>CAYJHB010000027.1:336-13683 GCA_964370105.1 uncultured Muribaculaceae bacterium
CAGCTTCGTTAGTCCAAATAACAAAAGGCGTTGTATAATAATTCAAATATCCATCAATAGTATTTAAATCCATGTTAATACCCAGCTCAGAATAAGCAGTATTACCATCTCCTAAATAAGATTTATGATCTCCAAATAATAATAAAACAACAGGTTCATCAATATCTCCTAATTTATGAACTAATTCTTCAATTGCTAAATTAGTATTTTTTATTCCTAATAAATAATCATTTACCGTATTATAAGTTTCTTCAGAATAACCTTTATCTTTTATATAAGTATCTTCTTCTATAAACCAAGAATTATATGGTCCATGATTTTGATAAGTAACAGAAAAATTAAAATAAGGATTATCCTGGTGAGATAAAAAGTTATCATATATTTGATCAAAGAAATCAAAATCATTTAAAAAGTCGTCATGAACATCCCTAAAAACATTGTCATAATGATAATAATCATTATCATTAAAATATCTTACAAAAGAATCTGTTTTTGTTCTGTAATTCGAAAGTTTATAGTTTCCAGTAATAAAATTTCGTTCAGTTGTAACAGTACCTCCACCAAAAATAGTTGTAACCAAATTTCCAGAATAACTTTCCTTTTGAATATCATGAAACGGCTTATAAATGTCCTCAGTAAACTCAATTGAGTCAAAAATTGAAAGATCAGAATATGCTTCTAACATAATAGCAATTACATTTATATCATTATTGGTATCAATACTATCATATTCAAATTTAGAAAGAAGATCTTTTATTTCATTAACATCATATCCTTCAGGTTCAATCGGAAGTAAATCGGTACTACTATGAATAAAAGGATAAATAAAACCCCTTATTTGAAATTGCCTAGTAGATATCCATACATTAATTATTGATGTATCCCCCATATATCCATAAGTTTCGTCATCCAAATATACTTTATTATAAATAACACTTGAAAAGAAAACAATCACCAATGCAAAAATCAAACTCAGAAAAATATTTATTTTTGATTTTCTACATAATCTAAAAAGCAAAAAAGTTATAAATAATGCACTAATAAGAATAATAATTGTTAATGGTCCAATACCAGTATCATAATTTTGAGCCATTATTGTAGCTTCTTCAAAAAGCAATAAATCAGTAAAAATAAAAGTGTCATCCCTAGTATACAACTTTATTTTATTAATCAGTGATAAAGATAAAACGAGAACAGAAGACAAAAGATATGCAAGCCAAACTCTCTTTGATAAAAAGTACAATAAATACATTAATAAAGTAATTGGTAAAATATTCAAGAACAATAAAAATTCAGAATTAAAGTAACTTAAAAACAATGTCATATCGTAATTAGCACTTGCAAATAATAAAGAAATAATACCTATAAACACACTCAATGAAGCTAAAACAAATAGATTTTTAATATCTATATAACTTCTTTTTATGTATTTACTCTTATATATAACAAAAAAATTATTTTTAAAATAAATGTTTTCAAAAACTTTCTCACTATATAAATATTTAGAATTAACAACCACTAAATTTTTGAGACTATTAATTTGATCATTAACTTCGTTTAAATTAGTAATAATACAATTGTCATCTATATCATACCCTATTATATCTTTTTTTAATTTTAATTCCCTCAAAAAAAGCTTAGGAACTTTTTCGAAAATGAGATTAACAGAATTAACATTTTTTTCATACCAATTAGAATAAAGTTTTTTTCTACTACCAATAAATTTTTTGAAAATTTTTTTAACATCCTTAACATCTTTTAAATATAAGAACTTTTTCTCATTGAACTCTCTATAATCGTTAATCAGTAAACCTTTTACTAATAACAACCAACTTATAAAAATATATTTAATAAATTTAATATTTCTAAATAATAAATAAAAATAAAAAGAGCTATTTATATTTTTTTTAAAGATTAAATTATTTAATTGAACATTATACATAAAATAATCACTCCTACCAAAATATAATAACATCTTTTCAAAAAAAAAGAAACTTTATTTAAAGTAAACTTTTTCTAAAAAATTGACAAAGAACATTGGAGAATATCTGAAAAGATAATATTTTACTTTTTGTTTTAAGCCCGGTATATCAGAAAATTTAGAACAATCTTTAGTAATTCTATCCATTTTAGCTTCTAACAACCAATTGACATTCAAAAATAATGGTTCTTGTAAAAATTTATTTACACAAAAAATTAAACTTTCCTTCACATCACTGAATTCATTATTTGTTAAACTTTTAACTTTAGAATTATCAAATAATCTATCATAAAGTCTATCATAAATAACTTGGTATTTACCCTTTCTAGAAGACAAACACTCAATACTGTCAATAAGTTTTAATTTAACATCAAGACCCTTATTCTTAGTAATTTCATCGAAATAAATATCAGCAACTTCGCTCCACTTTATAAATTCATCAGTAGTTATATTTAGAGATTTAGAATTAAATATCTCATTTTCAATTAAATATGATAATTTATCAGCAAAATCACTTGCATAAGTTAAAGTGGTAAACGTATCATACATTTTTTTCGAAAAAACTAATGTTTTCCCTTGTAATATTCGTCGTAACCAAATTTCTTTTTCAAAAGTACCCAATTGAAGTCTATAAGGATCAAATGTAATATAAGGTCTAACAATAAGATAATTATCATATTTCGATGATTCCAAAATTCTTTCTTGTCTAGCTTTAGTCAAAGCATATTCATCAGTAGCTAAATATTCTTCATCATTAACAACATCTAAGAGTTTTGGAGAATTTTCAGTGATTTTTTCATCGAAATCAGCAAAAACTCTAGAAGAACTAAAAAATACATAATTCTTAGTAGCATTCAACAAACTTTCATAGACAGAAGAAAAATCATCAGTTTTATAAACCATAAAATCCAATATGACATCATATTTATCAATCAAAATACTATTTAGAAAATCTTCGTCTCTTGCATTACCTTTTAAATAAATAACATTTCCATAATTAGTTCTAGCAGTTCTAGAAGTAATAAAAATATTATGTTTTTTATTTGATAGTTTTTCTACTATACCTCTACCTATCGCACCAGTACCACCTAACATTAATATTTTCATATTATCACCTCGTTATTTTTTAAATATTTTCTTAACTTTGTTAATATTTTTATCACCCAACATATTTTTAGTAAATCCCTTAATTTTATCTTTACTAGATATATTTAAACTATTAAGCGTCTTTAATGCATCACTTTCATTTTGACTATCTGTAAAAACTTCAAAAATAATAGATTGATGCTTAATACTAGAAGAAGTAAACTCATCTAACTGATCAAAAAATTCTTCTTTGCTGGATGCTGTCATATATTTAAAATTTAATTCTTCCACAAAATTTTTAATTAAATTAGGAGATTTAGATCCAAAATGCCCAGCAGCAGCCATATATTTATCAGCTTCATCAGCAAATGCAGAAACAGGATGATTGTAGTTTTTGAATTCAGTCCCACATCCATTATTAATAACTAATAATCTAACATTATTTCCAAAATGTTTATTTCCCAAAACATTTAAATCATAAAACAAAGCAAGATCACCTATAACACCAAAATATAATTTTTCAGGAAAAGCAAGCGATGCACCCATCAAAGCAGATAAACACCCATCAATACCAAAACCTCCAGTATTACAATAAACATTAATTGATTTGTGTAAATCATAGAAATTCCAAGATCTAAGTGAATTTAAAATTCCTAAATGCAATACCGAATTAACTGGTAATTTACTAGATAATTTGCTAGCCACCCACAAATTAGAAAAACAAAGTTCAGGAAACTTAGAACTGTTTATTTCACAAATCTCATTTACTTCATTATATAAAGTCATAGGAGAATTTTTATTTAATTTAGAATTATAAACACCGAAAAATTCTTCTTCTTCAAATTCAAAAACAGAAGTTAGTTTTTTATAAGTATCTCTAATTTCACCATCAATGTTTACTCTCCAATATTCAGAAGCATTTAAAGAAAAATATGCTCCAGAAATATTGCCTATATCTATAATCAAATCAAATTTAATTTTATTATTTAGTAACTGAGATCCCATTATCCCATAACTACCCTTATAATTACTTGTATGATCACAAATAACTAAAGAATTATATTTCTCACAAAAATTATCAACTGTCCTAGTTAATTCCTCACTCCAAACACTATGAGAATTAACTAAAATGGCAGTCTTATTTTTTATCTTAGGAAACTCAGTTAAATGTGTATATCTCTTAATAACTCGAGTTTCTGGCAATTCCTTCACATCAAACAATTTACTATAAGATGTAACTAAGTTAATATGAACAGGACCTTTGCCTCTATGATTCAATTCTAAGAGAGCTTTATTTATATAAAAATTACACGCCCAATCATCTTCTGCAGAATTAATAGTCGGCAGTAAAACACTATATTTAACAGTATCATTCAATTGTGTTCCTCTGTCAATAACCTGAGGAACATTATGTCCAATCCTCCCCACATGCTGAGTAGATGTAACAGCTAAAATTGGTAACTTTCTATAATATGCTTCAGTCAACCCAGACATATAATTTCTAGATGCAGTAGCGCCAGTGCACGTTAAAACAACAGGTTCTCCACTCTCTTCAGCCAATCCACAAGCTATATATGCAGCAGATCTCTCATCTACTGAAGAATAAATCTCAAAATAAGGATCATGTTGTAAACTTCCAACTAAAGCCATATTAGTAGTACCAGGACTCGCAACAACTTTTCTAACCCCATGTTCTTTCAATAATCTTACCAACATTAAAACATTTTTTTCATTAGAATAAAACTTTTCCACGTATTATACCTTCTTTCCTACAAATAAATTATTTTTCAAAATTTTAATTAAAAACTTTCTTTTTATAATAATTATTAAAAACATTAATAATATTATACCATATCTTAAACACACATTAGAATATGTTGTCAATAAAACAAACCCTAGTATTAAAAAAACAAAAGAAATAAGCAATAGTATCTTAATATTATAAACTTTTATCGCACCTAACTTCTCTTTACAAATTTTTTTCATATATAAATAATGCATTAACGCATATATCATATAAGAAAGTAAAGTTGTATATCCAGCTGCTAAATAACCAAACATTGGTATAAAAATAAAATTAAGACCAATATTTAGAACGGCAGCAATTAAAGTAGAAAATAATATATAAATTCTCTTCTCATAATAGAATTCAAAAGTTGCGAAAAAAGGATAAGTAAACATAAAATAAACACTCATAGCAACAGGAGGAATAATCCAAATTGCAGCATAATATTGACTAGGAGCAAAAATTCGAATAACTTCTGGAGCAAATGCAATTAGAAATAAATTTATAATTGCAACCAAAGAAATAGCAGGATAAGTCAACTTCTCAATTTTATCATAATTCTTACTTTTAATACTTTTATAAAGCCATGGTTCTAATGTTTGCATTAAAGCAGAATTAACAACAAACATAAGAGTTGACAAAGAATACGCTAAACTATAAATTCCAGCATACTCGCTCCCAACAAGTCTATCAATCATAATTCGATCAGAACTATTTAACACCGTACTAGATAAGTAATGTGGTATTAAAGGCAAATTAAACAAAATTGCATACTTCCAATATTTCACGCATAAAAATTTCTTACTTTTAAATAAATCAATAATGAAAATTGAACCATAGAAAATAAAACTAACTAAGGTTACACATAAGATTCTAGCTATAACTTTGTTTTGTGAAAATATTACACCAAAAATAGAAACAACAGGAGTTAAAAAAGCAACCACCAAAGTTAAGATAACCAACTCTTTATATTTATTTTCTAGTCGATTTTTATTAGCCCAAAAACCATAAATACCAACACTCCAAATAGTTACAAACATCAATATCATTTGCAATGTAGTCAAATTAGTAATGCTATTAAAAAAGCTTTGAAAAAACAAATAAATAATAAGAAAACATACAACCAAAGTCGTAAATAATGAACGGATAGAAGAAGAAAACTTTTGAATATCATCTTCAAACTTAACCATTCCTTGCATATAAACCCCAGCTGTAAGTCTCAAGGTAACAAATACGGTTACTATTTCCATCCAGGACACATAAACACTATATTGACCAAATTGTTCAGCACTCATTATTCTAGTAAAGATAGGAATTGTAATAACAGATATCCCTTTTTGAATCAAAGAGCATATTGTAAACCATAAAGAAGCTTTTAATATCAAAGATAATGAATTATACTTATTAATTAACTTTCTCATAACTTTCCTTTCATTTATCTTTTTACAAACTTATTTAAAATATGCTTTATATATAACTTGATAATAAAAGTAAAATACTTTTTATCAAGTAGTTTAATATACTTATTTCTCTCAACATCAGAAACAATTAAAGATTTGAGAACAGAAGACAATAACATCTTATGTTCTTTAATTCTTTCCAAGTCATCCTCTAAAGTTACTAATCCGTTAGAATGACTATTTTTCCTTATTAAGTTATTATAAACAGGTTTATCTACATACGCACACTTAGAGTTATACAAAACAGGTAAAGTCATTTGCCAATTTTGCCCACCTCTACCAACATAAATATCTATCCCTTTATTCATATACTTGAAATAATCAAAGTCTATCATTATTACACCAGTATAACAATGAACGTTTTTAGACGCTAACAAATAATCTAAAAATAAGTCCTCTTTATTTACATTAACAGGTTTTATATCACCAATAAAATTCATTGTATCTTCATCATATCTTTTTGCATAACCTCTTACCGACTTATAATTCTTATTTTTATCTAAAAAACCAGCCAACAAAGAAATAGTATCACTCTCTAACCAATCGTCAGCATCTGGCCAATAAAGATATTTTCCTGTAACATAATCTAATCCCGTTCTAATTGCAGCAGCTTGACCAGCATTTTCTTGAAACAGATAAATAAAATCAATATTATTTTTCTTAAACTTCTTCAAATATTTATCACAAAGTTTTTTAGTATTATCAGTAGAACCATCATCAACAAGAATAAATTCTAAATTTTCGTAATTTTGACATAGAATCGAATCAAATAACATTGGCAAATATTCAACACCATTATAAGAAGGTGTTAGTATAGAAACTCTAGTTTTCATAAAAATACTCCCTTCAACTATTTTAAAGCATTTTTCAAATAATCATAACTTTTTTCACGAAGCTTAGAAATATTTATATCAGCCTTGTCATAAGAACAATTAGAATATTCAGAAATATTCAAATCTTCAATATTTTCAATAAATCTTTCTTTTAAATCGAAAATATTAAGTAATGAATGAATTCTAGAATTCATATTAGTTTTTGACCCCAATCTACCAAATGTTAAAAGCGGAACCTTATATATATAAGAAAAAACAGATGCATGAAATGAATCAGTTAAAACGATTTTTGCATTATGAAATAAATACAAAAATTCACTAGGACCAATATCAAAATATTTCATGTCATTTTCATCATATAAATTTACAATATCACAATTATTATCTTTAGCATATTTAATTGTTTTTTCTTTTAAAGTTTGAGATTGTCCACCAATAAAACAAGACAAAACATAATTCTTTGGAACGTCAAAATTAGGCTTAATTTCCACTTTTTCCCAATCAGATCTAAGAAGTAATAATGTGGGATCAACAGTAACCTTAACTTTTCTACCATCAATATCTTCAACAATTTTCACACCAGCATCTTCTCTTACAGAGATATGTTGAACGTTAGCAAGTCCAACTTTATACTGATCAAAATATGTATCTTCAATATATGGAACTGCAAAACTAGCACTATATGCTATTACCTTTTCTCTTGGAGCAAATAAACCAAACATAACTTTTGGGACTTGTTTATTCCAATGGTTCCAAACTTGATCACTTCCTATAACGAATTTATCAAAGTTTTCAATAATATTAATATTCTTATAATCATATATCATGTAATCAGTATAATGCATATACTTTTCATTAAAATTCAAAAAAGCTTCAATACGACCCTTACTTCCAACCGGTTGCTTACCAGTCATAAAGTATTTCAATTTATTATAAACCTTTTTAACAAAACTAGTACTAACAACATTTTTTAAACTCGTAACTTCAAAACCACACTTTTCTAAAGCGGTTTGTAACGCATAATTTTGTAATTTATTACCATAATTAAAATTACCATATAAAGTAATAATACAAGCTCTCTTTTTTTTCATATTAATCATCCTCTAATTACTTTCTTTATTAATTTTTTTAATCTATCTTTTTTTGATAGATGTTTCCCATACTTTCTAGCTAATTTCCTAATTTTACAATTATTCAAATCCCTAAAAAAATCACTTCTAGTTTCTCTATATTTAGCACTCTTACATAAAGCAGGATTATGTTGACTTACATCGGATACTTTACATTTTCCTAACACAATAGCATTATTCAACACATTATCATATAAAGTCATACCTTTAATAGAATTAATCATCAACATAGTAACTCCATTTTTAAAATTAATAGCAGGAAAGATCTTACTAATACCCCAAAAATCACCTAAAGTAATATCAGCATAGGAATTACCATTTTTAAATACACATTCATAACAAGATTCTTTTAAACAAACATCATTTAAAAATAGCTTCATATAGTTGTCATCATAATGTGGTTTAGAGTATTTACTCTTACCACAATTTACTGTCATAGCAAAATTTTCCCATCCATAATCTTTATTTCTAAATTGAACACTAGAAACATTATCAAATTCACTAATATATTTCAACCATAATTTCGGACTAGGTACTCCATGACAAACAATATCCTGCGTTAATAGATTAATATAATCTTTTCCTAAAAAACATTTTAATCCAGCTACTTGACAAGGAGTTCCACTAAAGAGTACTAAAGTTCCCTTCTTTAAATATTTCAAAATATCTTTAAAACAATCATTTAGATTAGATTCAACATACTTAGAACAAATTATTGTATCCAAAAAGTCAACGTCAAACACAAATACATGGGACAAATTAAATTTATCATTAAAAGCTGGAGCACAAACTACTCCATCTTTGGATAGCACAAACTCACACAATAATTTAAAAATACCTCCAGAAGAAGATTTTTGCAAATCATCTTTATTTTTGTTTATAAGAGCATAACATTCTGCATCATAAAAATCACAGATTTCTCTTTTATTTTCTACAGGACAAACGTTAATACATAAATTGCAACCTATACATTTATTTTCATCAATGACTGCAGAATAAAAACCCTCAATATTCAAATCCATAGTGATAGCCGATTTAGGACACTTAAAATAACAAGCTCTACAGTTTGAACACTTACTATCTTTTAAAACATTTTTCAAAAAAACCTCCTTATTACAAAACATTAATAAATCAATGTATTAACTATTTTTTCCTTCTCTTATATTTAATAGGTTCCACTTTTTTCACAACCTTCTTTTTCTTTTCAATTACTATTTCTTCTACAACTTTTTTTCTCTCAAATAATATATTTGTATTTAATACCATATATAATAATCCAATCATTAATAAAATATAAATTGCAATAGCTATTTGCGAATCACCTAATACATAAAATATTGATACTAGAGAGAATAATATATTAATAACATATATAATTAATACAGTAGTTCTCGTTCCAAACTTCATATTTAAAAGTTGATGATGAAAATGTTCTTTATCAGCATCCATAATATTCTTCCCTTTTAATAATCTTCTACCCATAGCAAGTAAAGTGTCTACTATAGGAATAGATAGAATTAATAAAGGAATTATAAACGAAGTTAATGTTGTAGCTTTAAATCCAAGTAATGCTGTAGTAGCAATCATGAATCCAATAAAACAACTTCCTCCATCTCCCATAAATATAGAAGCTGGATGAAAATTATATACTAAATATCCTAATATAGATCCAATCATTAATAAAGATAAGATAACATCTAACCCACCTAAATTACTCAAAATAAATGCTATAACTGCAATTGTAACAAAGTATATGACAGAAATACCTGAAGACAATCCATCTAATCCATCAATAAGGTTTAATGCATTTACTATAGCAACTATAAAGAACGCCGACATTAATTGCATTATTATTGAAGCAAACTGAATATGTAAACCTAAGATAGTCAACTCATCAAAATATACACCACCATAAAATACAACAATCAGAGCGGCAATAATATGCACAATGAATCTAAATCTAGCTCTAATGGGTTTTATATCATCTAAGACACCAGTCATTACCAATAAAAATCCTCCAATTAATATGGAAATCATTTGAATATTTAATTGTCCAAAAAACATGTATCCAAATAAGAAAGCAACAAATATTCCAAGCCCTCCCATTCTAGGTATTGGTTTAGAATGAACCTTTCTAGCATTCGGTATATCCATTGCTCCTACATGAAGAGCTAATCTCTTAACTATCGGTATAATAATTACACTAATAGCAAAAGTTACAACTATTATTAAAAATACATTAATTCCATTAACAGTAAAATCCATATTACATCACCTAATTTTATTATACCCCATTTTAAATAAAAAGACAAAGAAAATACCAATTATTAATTGGTATTGTAAACATTATTTATTAAAATTATATGCATCCTTACACATATCTTCTAAAGAGTATATAGGTTCCCAACCTAATTCTCTCTTAGCTTTAGAACTATCAGCATAAGAAGTAGCAACATCACCAGCTCTTCTTTCTACTATCTTATAATTAACTTTAGTATTATTAACGCTTTCAAAAGTGTTAATAACTTCTAAGACACTTTTTCCAGATCCAGTACCTAAATTATAAACATATAATCCTTGACCTTCATTAAATAACTTTTCTACCCCTTTAACATGAGCTTTAGCTAAATCTACAATATGTATATAGTCTCTAACACCAGTTCCATCTATAGTGTCATAATCATCACCAAATACACTTAAACACTCTAATTCACCTTTAGCTACTTTAACTACAAAAGGCATTAAATTAGCAGGTTTACCTTTATTATCTTCACCAATTAAACCACTCTTATGAGCACCAACTGGATTAAAGTATCTAAATATACAAATATTAAATGAATTATCAGCATGATATAAATCATTTAATATTTGTTCTACATATAACTTGCTAGTTCCATAAGGATTAGTAGTACCTCCTATTTCACTTTCCTCAGTTACAGGTACTACTTTAGCATCACCATATACAGTAGCACTGCTACTAAATACTAAAGACTTAATATCAAACTCTTTCATAACAGTAATTAAATTAAGAACACTACTTACATTATTAATATAATATTCAATCGGTAAAGATACACTATCTCCTACTGACTTATAAGCAGCAAAATCAATAACTAAATCTATTTTATTCTCAGTAAATATCTTTCTAAGTAAATCCTTATCTAACATATCCCCTTCATAAAATTTAAAATCTTTATTAGTAATAGTTTTAATCTTTTCAATAACATCTTTTTTACTATTACTAAAATTATCTAATCCTACTACGTTATAACCATCATTAAGTAGTTCTACTAAAGTATGACTACCAATATAACCAGTACAACCCGTCACAAAAATATTTTTCATAATATCACTCCTAAATATATTATAAAACAAAAAAAGAAAATCTAAAATAGATTTTCTCTTACTTGTCATTTAATTCAACTATCTTCTCTTTACTTATTAAACTAGAAGTATTACTATTTCTTAATTTAATATATTCTTTATTAGATTTAACTAAATCCCTATGTTTACCTTTACCTACTATCTTACCTTCATTTAAAACAATTATATTATCTGATAATTCCATGATTTTCTTATCATGAGTAACTAATATAATTGTATGATCCTGTTTTAAATCTTCAAATAACTTAATTACTTTATATTCTAACATTGAATCTAAACTACTAGTTACTTCATCAAAGATTAATACTTCAGATTTAGATAATAATGCTCTAACAATAGATAATAATTGTCTCTGACTATTTGATAGAGCATTATTATCTTCTTTTAATATTGTATTATATCCATTAGGTAACTTCATAATATAATTATGAATTCCTACTCTCTTACAAGCAGCTATTTGATTATTTACATTAGAATCAATCATTGATAAGTTTTTCTTAATACTCATATTAAATATAAATGGTTTTTGATTAACACCTACTACATTATTAGAATAAGAATTTTTAGTAAAACCATAAATATCATCACCATCTAATGTAATAGAACCTGTTGACAACTTATACTTTCGCAGTAATAAATTAGTCATAGTAGTTTTACCACTACCACTATGTCCTACAAACGTTGTAATCTCATTAGGATTAATAACTAAACTAACATTCTTTAAAGCTCCAGTACTTCTTCCCTTATATTTAAAACTAACATTCTTAAATTTAAGTACTCCACTTACATTATGAATATCAACTTCTCCAAATAAGACTTCTTTATCACCTTTATAATTTAAAACATCCTTAATTCTATTTATTGAAACATCCCATTCTCTAACAATCCTAGAATAATTCATTAAAGCATTAGTATTAACAAATACATTTTCATAATAAGCAATTAACATTACCAACACATTTATTTCAAAAAAATCATCAGCTACTAAAAATATTAAAATAACATATAGAAGTATTCTACCAACATCTGCGATGATTGGTAGAACACTATATCCTCTATCAATATATTTTCTTTCTTTCATAAATTCATCTGACCATTTATTAGTAACAACATTCATATTCTTCTTCATTGAAGAAAATAAATTAAATACCTTTATTTCACCAAGACCATTTAACATCTGAGATATCTTATCAACAATCATATCATTATACTTTTTATGACTTCTCAAATGTTTACTACTTCTTGAATTACAATAATCAAAAGCATATACATAAAATATTTCTAAAATTAATACAAACAAACCAATATATATATTAGTCATCATGAAAATTATTATTACTACAATAAGTTTGATTGCAACAATTATTATCTCACAAATACTATCTACCATTTCAGCAAGTCTTGTTGCATCAATACTTACAGTATTAATAATTTTCGACTTAGATATCTTAGTAGAGAAATCAGTATCAAAAGATAATATTTTATTAGTTATTCTTTCAATTAAATTCTTATAAGTAAACTTATAATTATAACTATATCCTACAAAATTCATTATCCAACCAATATTAGTTACTAAGAAAGCAATTCCCAAGTATATAACATTATACATAGTTGCTGCAGTATCTCCTTCAGTTAAATAATAAATTATATTAGCAGCAAATACAGGAGCCAATAAAGTTCCTAAATG
>CAYJHB010000027.1:13693-13974 GCA_964370105.1 uncultured Muribaculaceae bacterium
TTATCTTTAAGCATTACTATCCACTCCTTCTATTTCTTTTTCTTCTTTTTACTTTCAGTTATATCAAAAATTTCTTCATCATCAACTTCTTCTTTTTTCTTAGTTGCTTTTTCTTTAAAATCTTCTGTAAAAATATTATCATCTAAAGCTTTAATATCTTTAATCTTCTTTTTTGATCCAGCAATAAATATTCCTATAAAAGATAATACTACTAAACCACCTAAAGCATATGTAGCAATTTTATATATTCTTAATTCTTCACTACTAGCAGAACCCTCTTC
>CAYJHB010000028.1:0-13656 GCA_964370105.1 uncultured Muribaculaceae bacterium
GGAAAAATGTATCCTAATGAAAATAACGAAAATGTATATGAAGATGCAGAAGGTAATATATATGATGAATTAGACAGTGAACAGTTAACTAAATTTGAACATCACTATAATTATGATGAAGAGAATATGAATTACTATCTTATAGAAGTAGTAAAAATAAAGTAATTATTAAGAGGAGATAATCCTCTTTTTTTGACATAATTAATGAAAAATGTTATAATATGTCCATCAAAGGGGATACATCATGAATAATTTAGAAGTAAATAATCAAGAGTCACATATAGATAGTAAAATAATAGAAACAGTAATAAACTATTGGATAGAAGATTTGAAAAATCCTAGATTGAACAATATATTCTTAGAAGAAAGACATCGAAAACTACCACTGCCTGATACAGAACAAGAAACAAGATTCGCTATAGATATAGCTACTTTTGTTCGTAAGGAACTAGCTACAAAAGAAGTATGTGAATTAAAAACTAAAGAAGAGTATCCACCTGTTTTCTTAACAGAAAGTTTAAAACGACATCATATAAATAGATTATTATCTGTAAATACAACTATGCATATCACAAGTGAAGATGTTAAAGTGAAATATAACAAAGAAGAAGAATTCACAACAATTTATACTAATAATAAAAGATATAAAAAATAGAGAATTATTTCTCTATAAAACTTTTAATATATAATTTAGGTAAAGGTTCCATACTTTTATCTTTTTTATTATTAAAGTAATTAACAATCATCACTCTAGCAAATAACTCATTATTATAAAAAGTAACCACATATTCATCTAATAGAATCTTATCATTAACAAAATCTTCTAATATAATAGCAATCTCTAATTTCTTAATCCAATCACTAGTAAAACGACTCATCTTCTTTTGTTTAACTAAATGATTCTTACCTGTAGTGATTGTTTGATAATCAAAAAAATTACCCTTAGGATTGTCTAATAATAAATGATTATATTGTTGATAGTTATCTTGTGGCTTTTTAAAATAATCATATATCATAGAACTAATATATTTTTGATCTTTAGATAAAGTTTTCTCGAAAGTATTGTATAAGTTATCTAAATGATCCACCAATTGATTTTTTAAAGTAAATATCATAAAACACCTCTATATATTTCTATTAAAACATATGGAAATAAAAAAGACAATATGTAAGTCTTAAATACAAAATATAATCATATATTTAAGTGGTGATATATATATGAAAAAAATAACTGAAGCAACCATTGCATTAATCCTTGTATTCTTCAGTTTTTATTACACTGATAAAGCCGTAGATTTTGTTAGGAGTAAAGACCCGCTAATGGAAGAAATAAAGAGTTTGAAAACTATTTATGAAGAACAATCTATAAATGCTAAAATAGTAGATAACAAGTTAATACCAGGTATTAATGGAAAAGTAATAAATGAAGAAACAACATTTGAAAAAATGAAACAATATGGAGAATTTAATGAAACATTAATTGTTTATAAAGAAGAAGAACCAGAAAAAACAATGAATGAATATTATGATTATTTTATTGAAAGAGGTAATAGCGTGAAAAATATGGTTTCCCTAGTTTTTGAAGTAAATAATAATGATGACATCAAAAATATAAGAAATATATTAAAAGAACAAAGTATTAAAGCAACTTTCTTTATAGATGGTATTTATATTAAAAACAATCAAACTATGATAAAGGATTTAGTAAGTGAAGGACATGAAGTACAAGTTTTAAATTATGACGGAAGATATACTGAAAATAAATTCCAAGAAGCACTAATTATATTAGAAGATATAACCAATATCAAAGCAAAGTATTGTTATGCAAAATATGATAGTAAAGAAGTATTAGAATTATGTTCAACTAAACAAATGCACACTATTGTACCATCTATCCAAGTGGATACAACTCCACTTCTAACAGTAAAAGAAAAACTAGATAGTGGTAGTGTAATTAGTTTACCAATAAACAATGTAGTAGAACAAGAACTGCTATCGACTATTAATTATATTAAACAAAAAGGCTATGATTTAGAAACAATTGATACACTTTTAAATGAAAGTATGGAAAAGTAATTGTAGAATAGTGAAAAAAATAGTATAATTAAGCAGGTGATTATTATGAATGATAAGCTTAGAAGAGAATTGAGAAATAAATATAATAATATGGATCCTAAAAATCTTTTTATGGGGTATTATGAGATATATGATAAAACACAAAGACAAATACTGTATAAGACGGGACCATTAATAAAAGCAGAATATAAAAAAATAGAGCCTGAAACAAATAGAGAAGTTGATGTAATAATAGATCCCGAAACAAATAAAGAAGTTGATATTTATTTTATCAAACAAATTAAACCAATAAATGAATGCTTTGAAGATAATAAATATCGTTTCGTTGTTAAAGGAAGCAGTTTATATTTAGATATCGATGAAGACCAAATAGAAAATTTCAAACAATTTCAACAAGAAGCATCAGAAAAAATAAAAACACCTATTGAAGTAATACGAAAATCAAGCAAGTAATTGCTTTTTTTTTGTGATTTTGCTAAAATTAGGTAGTATTAAACTAACAAGGGGGACAATATATGTATTTAAAGGAAATAGCTGCTAATGGGTTCAAATCATTTGCTGAGAAAATAGAAATATCATTAGATGGTAATGTCACATGTATTGTCGGACCAAATGGATCAGGTAAAAGTAATATTGTCGATGCTGTTAGATGGGTATTAGGAGAACAATCAGTGAAATCACTTCGTGGAGACGGTGCAATGAGTGATGTTATTTTCTCTGGCTCAAAAAGTCGTAATGCCTTAAATGTTGCTAGCGTAACTCTAACTTTTGACAATAGTGACCATTATTTAAATATCCCTTATGAAGAAGTTGCAGTTAGAAGAAAAGTATACCGATCAGGCGAAAACGAATATTATTTAAATGGCGAAAAGTGTCGTCTTAAAGATATAACAGAACTATTTTTAGATAGTGGTATTGGTAAAGAATCATTTAATATTATCTCTCAAGGAGAAGTACAAAGAATATTGTCTAACTCATCTAATGATAGAAGAGTAATTTTTGAAGAAGCAGCTGGAGTTATCAAGTATAAAAAAAGAAGAGAAGAAGCTATCAGAAAATTAGAAAGAACACATAATAACTTAGAAAGACTAGGAGATATTATTGATGAATTATCTCTTCAAGTAGAACCTCTAAAAGAACAAAGTGTAAAAGCAAAAGAATATTTAAGTGTAAAAGATACCTTAGACAGATATGAAGTAGCATTGCTAGCACATGATATTGTAACAATAAATGATGAGTATAAGAGAGGTAAAGAAAAAATATCTATCTTAGAAGAAGAAGTTTTAAATATCTCTAGTAATGTTAGTGGGCTAGATGCTGAAAGTTTAGAAAAAAGAAATATCCTAGACAAAAAAGAAAAAGAGTTAACACATGCTAATAATAGTTTATTAGAAGTAACTCGTGAAAAAGAAAAAATCAATAGTGAAAAATTAGTTCTAGAAGAGAGAAGAAAGTATGATAGTAATACGACAGCTCTTACCGATAATGTTTTACAAACAAAAGAAGAAGTAGCAAAATTACAAAAAGATGTTTCTCTGTTAAATTCTGAGTTGTCATTTATTGAAAATAAACTACTTGAAAGTAAAGGATTATTAAAAACCTTAGTTGATAAAAGAATTAGTTTAAAAACAAAAAATGATATCTTTATTCAAAACTTCAACCAAAAAAATAAAGATCTTGTAACAATAACTCATAAACTGACAATTCTAACAAGAGAAATAGAAGATGGAGGATCACTTCCAAATAGCGTTAAATCAGTAATTTCATCTCGTGAGTTAAACGGTATTCATAATGCCTTAGGTAATTTGTTAAATACTAAAGAAGAATATAGTAAAGCAATTGATATTGCAATTAGTTCTAGTAAAAATTTTATTATCGTAGATGATGAGTCTAGTGCTAAACAAGCAATTAATTATTTAAAAGACACTAGATTAGGAAGAGCAACTTTCTTTCCAATTAGTGTTATCAAACCTCGTGGTATAGATTTAGAAACGTCAAATATATTATCTTCGTTAGAAGGTTACATTTCAACAGCAGATCAATTATTAACATATAAACCTATTTATAAAAATATTATTTTAAATCAACTAGGAAATGTTTTAGTGGTAGATAACATTGATAACGCAACTAAAATATCTAAAAGAATAAATAATCGTTATAAGATTGTAACTCTAGCAGGTGATGTAGTTAACGTTGGAGGCTCAATGAGCGGTGGTAGTTCTAATTATGGTAAAAGCATTATTACCCTAAGACAAGAATATCAAAACTTAGAAAAAGACAGAGAGTTGCTAGAAGAACAAATAAAAACAATAGAAAAAGATCAAGCAACTAATCAACTAGATATTACTGAGTTAGAAGAAAAAATAAGATCATATTATGAAACAGTTAATCAAGAAGATTTGAAATGTTTAACAAAAAAAGACCAATTAGAAGAATTAGTTAATTTATTAGAACAAAAAGAGAAAGATGTAGCTAGTTTAAATAAAGTTCTATCAAATCAATCAGACCAAGAAGAAGAAAGATTAATAAAACTATATTATGAAAAATTATTAGAAGAAGAAAAACTAGTTTTATTAGTAGAAGCTCTAACTAAAGAGATAACTACCTTAAGAGATGACTTAGAAAGAATCACCGCAAATGATAAAGTTACCAACAGCACGCTTAAACAAAAGGAAAAAGAATTACGAGATTTAGAGATTTTAATTAGTAAGTATGATGTTAAACTAGATAATATGTTAACTACTTTATCAGAAGACTATTCTCTTACTTTTGAAAAGGCTAAAGAAACAACAAGTTTAGATATTGAAGTAGTGGATGCTAGAAGATTAGTGCAATCATCGAAAGAACAACTAAGAAAAATTGGTATGGTAAATTTATTAGCTATTGAAGAATTTGAAAGAGTAAATACAAGATATGAATTTTTAACAACTCAAAAAGATGATTTATTAAAAGCTAAAGATACATTACCAGATATTATTAGTGAGATGGATCAAGTAATGAAAGAAGAGTTTGCCAAAACTTTTGAATTAATAAAAGAAGAATTCAAAGTTGTCTTCCAACAATTGTTTAACGGGGGACATGCTGACTTAAAACTAACAAATCCAGACAACTTATTAGAAACAGGTATTGAAATATCTGCTTCTCCTCCAGGTAAAAAACTAACGACAATTTCTCTTTTGTCAGGTGGAGAAAAAACCCTAACCGCCATTAGTTTATTATTTGCTATTCTTAATATTAGAACTGTACCTTTCTGTTTATTTGATGAAGTAGAAGCAGCACTTGATGAAGCAAATGTTGATCAGTTTGGTAAATATTTAGATCATTATAAAAATAAGACACAATTTTTAATTATTACCCACAAGAAGAAAACAATGGAATATGCTGAAACATTATATGGTATAACAATGCAAGAAAGCGGAGTATCTAAATTAGTAAGTGTTAAGTTAAATACTAATAAGTAGATTTATATATGAAAGTATCGGGATTACAAATAATGTTGAGCAAGAAGAAAATGATGAAGGATTAATAATCAATTTATATACACAATCACAATCATCTTTACAAAAAAATAAGTAACTATAAAAAGAAGTAATTATACTTCTTTTTTCTATTGATAACAAAAAAAGACTATGTTATAATTAGTCAATATCAAGGAGGACTTTATGATTAATACAAGAAAAGAAGGTAATCTAATTGTTATTTCAGGACCATCAGGCGCAGGTAAAGATACAGTAGTTAATAACTATATTTCTAACAAAAAAAACACATGGGTATCAATCTCGTGTACTTCAAGAGAACCCAGAGGAAAAGAAAAAGAGGGTGTTGATTATTTCTTTTTGACTAAAGAAGAGTTTGAAAAAAAGATTAGTAATGATGAGTTTTTAGAGTATGCAGAATTCAGTGGTAATTACTATGGAACGCCTAAAAGTGTTATTGAAGAAAAACTAGCTGCTGGAATTGATGTCATTTTAGTTATTGAAGTTCAAGGAGCGTTACAAATAAATAATAAAGTAGAAGAAGCAATTTTTATTTTTATAATGCCGCCTAGTATGAAAGAGTTAAAGAGAAGATTAACTGCTCGTGGTACTGAAGATGAAGCAAAAATACTTAGAAGATTTACAACAGCTTATAAAGAAATTAATGAAGTTTCTAAGTATAACTATGTTGTTGTTAACGATGAAGTGGAAAAAGCTGTAGGTAAAGTTGAAGCGATTCTACAAGCGGAAAATTGTCGTGTAGATAGAATTGTTGATATTGATTTAGGAAATAAAGAAGAATTATTACATGAAGAATTAGTTAAATAGTTCTTTTTCTTTACATATTTAATAAATGGTAGTACACTAGGAACCATGAAAAGAGGTAAAAAAAATGAATTTAATAACATATATTATAGTAGCAATAACCAGTAATTTTTGTTGTTTGCTAATAAAAAAAGATCAAAAACTTCAATTAGTTGAAGAAATATTTTCAACCAATCATAAAGTACGTGATATAGATATTTCAAATAAAAGAGATGAAGTAGAAGAAGAAAAAAGCAAAAGCAAAAAAATAGAGGATAATGAAATCATAGCTTCTGTTTTAAAACTTTTACCACTTGTTAATATAGTATATACAGAGATAAATGAAAGAAAAATCAATAAGAAAATAATTAGTAAATTACAAAATGAAGGTCTTCTAATACCATTAAATCAAGAAGAAAAAGAATATATGGCAGGTATTAAAAATCGAAAAGAAAAACTACAATATATATCAACATTAATGAATGAAATGATCATAGCTGAAATGGTAGGGAAAATTAAGCGATTAGAACAAAATGCATTAACTCTATCATATCAATCATTACCAAATAAATTAACAATTGATGAATTGAATTTATTAGCAAAGGAAAGCTCAAAAGAAATAAGACTCATTGAAATAGAAGAAACTATATTGGGAATTGTTAGTGATAACAAACTAATTAACGAATTAGAAAATATAAAAATTGCTTGGGACGTTGAAAATAGAATATTTAAATCAAATGAAATTGATGGAAATATTATTGGGAATAAAGAAATTGTAGTTATGCCATACGATAAGGATTTAAACGATGATATCTCATTGCAACAAGCATATTCTAAATTAATAAATAAAACTAATGATATCAACGCCAATTTACCACAAGGGATTTTATATTTAAAATCAAAGGTTCCAGGTGAGTATTCTTATGAAGATATTTTGAAGATGGAGAAGTTAATAGGGAGTTCTTGCCGTCTTGGGCGTTATAACGGAATAAACTGTGCTATTTTAGGAATACCTAATGAACAGTACAAAATAAATTATTTAATGATAAATCAAGATGATAAAGTTCAAGTGCATGCGTATGATAAAACACAACCTACTAAATTAGCTAGCAAAAAGTATCAAGTATATACCTGGAATCCAAGTCAAGGTGATACAAAAAAACTAAAAAAATTCAGTTTAGAAAAAGAAAAACAAACTTTACTAGAAAAACAAGAGCAAGGAAGTTTTGAATTTATAACTAAAACAAAAAAATAGTGATAGTAAAGTGTTGCTATTTTTTTATTATATGTTATATTTATTTTAGATAAAGGAGGTCGTATGGGAAAACAAAGAAAAGATTATTTGAGTTGGGATGAATATTTCATGGGAATAGCCAATCTATCAGCTATGAGAAGTAAAGATCCTTCTACACAAGTGGGGGCTTGTATAGCTTCACAAGATAATCGTATTTTATCGATTGGATATAACGGGACACCTAATGGTTATGATGATGATATTTTTCCTTGGGATAGAGAAGGCGATGCAAAAGACACAAAATATTTATATGTTGTTCATGCTGAAAGAAATGCCATTTTAAATTATAGAGGTCATAGAAAAGACTTAGAAGGTGCAAGAATATATGTTGATTTATTTCCTTGTAACGAATGTGCAAAAGAGATTATTCAAGTGGGTATAAAAGAGGTGGTTTATACATCTGATAAATATGCTCATACAGACGAAGTACAAGTCTCTAAAAAAATAATGGATGTATGTGGTGTGAAATATAGAAAAATAAATCAAAAAAAGAAAGTAACTTTAAACTAGTAAAGTACTAGTTTTTTGTTGTATATTAATTAATAAATGGTATAATAAGAATATAAGATAGGAGAAGATATTATGAGAATCAAATATACTTTAAAAAGATGGCTTAAAAATCCGAGATTTTATTTATATTCAATATCGATACTTATTATACTATCTGTGATGATATCTTTTTCATTAGCTTTGTTTACAGCAAATATAGAAAAAGAGAGTGCGTTAAATATAACAACAGGTAATTTATATAGTTTAATAGAAGGAACAGGTATAAATGATAATGTTATAAAAGTACAACCTGGTTCAACATATTTAGATTTAAAACTAACTAATGTTAATTCAAGAGATGCGAAGTTTAATTTATATTATAGTGCGACAAGCGAGCAAGTAATAGCATATTATGATATTAACTATGTAATACCAGAGAGAAGTGGAATGGTATTAGATCAGTATGGAAATGATGATAGTATCACGATAAAAGTAAGAATAGATAATAACACAGGAGTAGAACAAACTTTAACATTTGGCTCAGATGTTGGATTTCATAATAAGGAATTAATTTTCCCAAGTGATAAGAAAGAGTTAACATTAGATTATGGATCATGTTTTAGATTCATACAAAATACAGTAACAGATTATCATAGTAGTTGTCCAAAAGAAGTAGTGATACCTGCGACTATAAATAATGAAGATGTCCTAGCAGTAGGTAATAGTGCTTTTATGGATGAAGGGATAACAAGTGTAGTATTTCCAGCAGGATTACAGACAATAGGTTCAACGTCATTTAGTGGTAACAATTTAACAAGTGTGGTGCTTCCAACTACAATAAAAACAATAGGAACGTCAGCTTTTAAAGATAACCAAATTACGACAGTGAATTTACCTAGTAGTATAACAAGTATGGGAGCGACAGCTTTTAATAATAACCAATTACCAGATAATCAGGCATTTGTATATGGAAGAGATAGTAGTGGAAATCCAACAACAGAAATAGTAAGTTATGCAGGGGCAAGAAGAAGTACAATTTCTATACCAAGTGGAACAACGATTATTGGAACAAATTCATTTATGGCATTAGAGATAACAAGTGTAACAATACCTAGTGGAGTAATAACGATAAAGGATTCATCTTTTCAAGGAAATAAACTAACAACATTAAATATTCCAAGTTCAGTTACAAGAATAGAAACAGAAGCCTTTTTTCAAAATCAAATTAGTAGTTACACAGGTGGTCAGTTTGTAACATTTATGGGTTATGCAGTATTCAATGACAACCAATTACCTGATTCTCAAGCATTCATTTATGCTAGAAACTCAGATGGTACAGAAGATAAGACAATATTAAAAAGCTATGGTGGTGCGAAAAGAAGTAATGTAATTGTACCAGGTACAATAGATTTAATTGATATTTCAGCATTTCAAGATTGTTCTATAACAAGTGTAACTTTACAAGAGGGTATAGAAAGAATTCAATATGGAGCTTTTAGAAGAAATGAATTAACGTCAATTCATTTACCTAGTAGTATTACAATATTACACTCTCATGCCTTTTCAAGTAATAATATATCAACATTAACTAGCGTCAATGATTTTAATGATATCAGTAAAAATGCAGGAGTATTTAATAATAACCAATTACCAGATAATCAAGCATTTATATATAATTCAAGTGATCCTTCTACTTTGTTAAGTTATGGAGGGGCAAAAAGAGATAATGTCGTTATGCCAAATCAATTTACTAGAGTTGAAAATCAAGCACTAAACTTATCTATGATTAATTCAATCACTTTATCAGAAAATTTAGTTTATATTGGCAGTCAATCATTTAATAATAATAACTTAACAACTATCGATATTCCAAGCAGTGTTACTGAAATTGGATATGCAGCATTTTCAAATAACCAACTTATTGATGAAGATGCAATTATATATGCTAGAAATAGTGATGGAACAATTGATTACACTACTATTGTTAGTTATGGTGGAGCAAGACAAGATAATGTTGTTATACCAGAAGGGGTAACAACACTAAATTATCGAGCTTTTGCCTACGGTGGTATTTATAACATTACTTTACCTAGTACGTTAGTGACAATTGGAAAAGAAGCATTTTATGCTAATATATTTACAGAAGTAACTTTGCCTAGTAGTGTTATGAATATTGATGTTAATGCTTTCAATATAGCAACTGCTCATCGTTTAGAAATCACAGTAGATGGTAAAAATAGTACTAGTGATTTTACTTCTTTAGGATCTAGTTGGCAAGGAAGTGTTGGTATGGTTATATGGAATCCGTAGAAATTAAAGGGAATAATTTTATTCTCTTTTTTTGTTTTCTGTCTTTTGTTATGAGTTATGTGGTTGCTTTTTATTTGTATTAATGATAAACTTTATTTAGGTATTATGGTGAGGTGATATTATGAATGATACAACACATTTATATACTGTAGAAGAATTTGATGTTGCACTAGTTAAAGATACTTTAAAGGATGTATGTTTAGCCTTGGAAGAGAGAGGTTATAACTCTACTAATCAATTAGTTGGTTATTTAATGAGTGGTGACCCTGGTTATATTTCTAGTTATAAAGATGCTAGAAAGAAGCTTTCTAAGTTAGATAGAAGTAAAGTATTAGAAGTACTACTTAAGGAATTTAATGAGATATCTGGGAATTGATTTAGGTAGTAGAACTATGGGTCTTGCTCTTAGTGATAAATTAGGAATGATTGCTTCTAGTTTAGAAGTTGTTAGACATAGCGAAGAGTATAATAAATTAGTTACTATTGTTTCTGATAAAGTAAGTGAATATATGGTTGATGGAATTGTTTTAGGGTTACCTAAGAATATGAATAATACTTTGGGACCTAAAGGTGAATTATCTATGTCTTTTAAACAGTCATTAGAAAACGTCCTAAGTATACCTGTTTATTTACAAGATGAAAGATTAACAACAAGACAAGCAGAGCAAATTCTTATTAGTAATGATACCTCTAGAAAGAAAAGAAAAAAAGTTATAGATGCTATGGCTGCAACTATAATATTACAAAGTTTTTTAGATAAGGAAGGAAGATAAAATGGAAGATAAAAATACGTTTACAATGGTTGATAAGAATGGAAATACAATAGTTTGTACTATTTTATTTACATTTGATAGTGAAGAAACAAATAAGAGTTATGTAGTATATACTGATAATACTAAAGATGCTAGTGGTAATACACAAGTTTATGCTGGAACTTATAATCAAGAAGATATGGCTAATGAAAATGTTCAATTAGGTGATATTGAGAGTGATAAAGAATGGAAAGTTATCGAAAATATTCTTAGTGTTATTCAAGAAGAAGTTAAAAATCAAACTAGTGAAGCTACTATTAATGTAGAGTAAGCAACAGGAGAGTAAAATGAAGAAGTTAAAAAGACCAGTAAAGATACTGATGTTTCTGTTAGTGTTTTTGCTTGTTTTTTTCTTATCTTGTTTAATATATTATAATATTCAGATTAGTCCAGTTAGTAATGATGATGCAACTGTAGAAATAGAGATAGGTACTGGTACTAGTACTTCAATGATAGGGGATATTTTAATAGAAAACAACTTGATAAGAGATAAATTTGTATTTAGTGTTTATATTAAATTAAATAATATTGATGGTTTACAAGCAGGTACTTATCAATTGTCAGAAGCAATGTCTCTTTCTGAAATACTTGATTATTTGAGTAAGGGAGTTGTGTATGGTGATAGTACTTTAATTACTTTTAAAGAAGGGTGGACTTTAGAGAGAATAGGTCAAGAACTTGAAAAAAGTACATTGATTACTACTGAGTCTTTTTTAGATAAGATGAGTGATGATGATTATATTTTATCTTTAATTGATGAATATTGGTTTTTAGATGAAGTGATAATGGATTCTGATATTTATTATCCTCTTGAGGGCTATTTATTTCCTGAGACATATGCAATAAGCGATATGGTAGAGGAAGAGGATGTAATTAAGATTATGCTTGATCAAATGAATTTGGTACTTAGTGAAGTTAGAGGTTCTATTAGTGAAAGTAAATTTACAGTGCATGAAATATTGTCTTTAGCATCGATGATTGAATTAGAAGGTGTCGATGAGGAAACTCGTAATAAGATATCAGGTGTATTTTATAATAGGCTTGAAGATGGATGGTCATTGGGTAGTGATGTTACTACTTGTTATGGTGTTGGTGCATCATTAAGTGATTGTAATGATAACATTGATTACAATGCTTATACACCATATAATACTCGTAGTATAGAAATGGCCGGTAAATTACCAATTGGACCAATTTGTTCACCAGGTTTAGAAAGTATTACTGCTAGTTTATTTCCAGATGAGAGTGATAATTATTATTTTGTCGCAGATAAATATAAGAATGTGTTTTTTACTAGAAATGAAATTGAACATCAAGCGATGATTAAAGAAATTAAAGATCGTGGTGATTGGCCATGGTAGTTAGTTTGGTAAAAGAAATGAAGAGTTATGCTAGTGAAAATAATGTTCCTATTATGCAAGATGAAGGAATTGATTTTTTAACTAATTTTTTGATTAAACATGATATTAAATCAGTTTTAGAAGTAGGGACAGCAATTGGATATTCAGCTATACTTATGGCTCTTGCTAAGAAGGACTTACATATTACTTCAATTGAGAGAGATGAAGTTCGCTATTTAGAAGCTGTTAAGAATGTTAATAAATTCAAGTTAGATGATCGTATTACTTTAATATATAGAGATGCAAAAGAAGTTAAGCTTAGTGAAAAATATGATATGATTTTTTTAGATGCTGCGAAGGCTCAAAATGAACATTTCTTTTTACAGTTTGAAAATAATCTAAATAAAGCTGGTTTTATTATTACAGATAATCTTAATTTTCATGGTTTAGTTGATAAAGACGATAGTGAATTTACTAGTTCTAATCTTAGAGCTTTGGTTCGTAAAATTAGAAAGTATGTAGAATTTCTTAAAAACAATGAAGATTATAAAACTGAATTTTTAACATTTGGAGATGGTATTTCAATAAGCCAAAAAAAAACATCGTAAGATGTTTTTTTAGTAGTATAAACTTATTCCAATTGCAGCTACAATAATTAAAAATATCCAAGCAATTACATCAATAATACCAATTACTAATCCAGCAATTGCTAAACCTTTTCCTGAATTTGTTTCTTTAACTTTTGATAATCCAATAGATGAACAAACTATACCAGCAGTACCGAAGAACACTGCAGCTACAAATAAACCTACTAATGCTGATATGAAACCAATAATAGCTAAGACATTACTTTGTTTAGCTACTTGGTTATTATTGGTATTAACAACGTTATTATTATTTTGAGTTAATTGATTTCCACAACTTAAACAAAAAGTTGAATCTTCTTGATTTTCTTTTCCACATTTAGGACAATATTTCATTTTTTACTCCTCCTATATTGAAATTATACTATTTGTTTATTACTATGTCAATTAATGTCTAAATATGGTATTATA
>CAYJHB010000029.1:0-12866 GCA_964370105.1 uncultured Muribaculaceae bacterium
ATCTTTCCAATTGCTTGAAGATTGGTTTCGGCTGGCATTGTGATTTGTACAATTTTAATTTGTTTTTCTAACAACTCTTTTTTCTTTTTATCTGCAGACTCGCTAGTTTGTTTGTTTATTATTGTTCCTTTCAAACCGTTTTCACTTCTTATTTCTGCGGTATCGATTTCACTTTGAATGTCTGCTAATTCCTTTAATTCTTTTTGGAGTTTAGTTTCCCCTGCTATTTCCTTCTCATTTGCTTTTAGATTTTTTTGTTGATTAATTTCTTTTTGTTTAAGTTCATTTGACAATTCCATATCAGAGCGAATAGTGTCATAAAGTAGTCTTATAAGTCCATCTTCAGTATTTTTTATTTGTTCAAGGGATTTTTCCTTGGTTTTAACTTTTTTATAACTTTCAGATAACTCTCCTAAGTTAGTAAAAACTGTTTGATATGCCGCTACTACACCTTCATATTGATTAATATCAGTTACACGGATTTTTGACTCTTCTAATTTTTTACTTACTTCTTCAATTACATTTTGTTGCATTTAAAAAACCTCCCTTCTTTTAGTTTTCTGATTTTGCTAATTCACGTAGCAAGTCTTTAATTCTAGACCATTCTTCTTCTGTTTCAACTGTTTCTAGAACTGGACCTTCTGGATTTATAGTTTTATTTACATGGGAAACATATAATGTTACATTTCCATTTTCATCTTTTTCATTTTTTGTATATACTATGTATTCTTTTTTAGTATCTGTAAATTCAAATGATACTACAATTTCTACTTCTTCTATTGTTCCATCTGGTGATGTTATTGACATTACTTTTTGTTCTTTCATAATTATCTCCTTCTATTCCATATATTATGATGATAGCATATTATTTAACTTCTGACAATATTTATTTAATGTTTTATATAGCTAAATCCTTTATTTAATATATACTTTACATTAATATCTCTATTATCTTCTAATAATTGTAGTGGTATATGTAATAATTCGTAATCTTCTCTCTTTAGTTGATCACTCAAGTGTAGTTTTTTTATTATATTTGTTTCTATTTTATATTTGTTTTCAAGTATTACTATTTTATTTTGAATAGCCATGAATTCTGTTTTATACGCTCTATTTATATTACATGTATACAAATTACTATTCAAAATCGCAGTCATGTCATTTTCTTTTGTTTCTTCTAGATATATGAAGTAGTATTTACTTATTGTTTGAACTGGGACATAGTAATTACTTGTTATTCTTGCTAGGGCTCTAAAAAACGGATAATAATCATTGATATCATCCGTGTTTGTTTTGTTTACTCTTGTTGTTATGTATTTCACTCTTTTTTCAACAATTTCATCTTTCATATAGTTAACCTTTGATCTTTTTTAATAAGAAATGTCTAGCACCGTAGGCACAATGTTCTTTTAAATATTTATCTAAATTTTCAATATTATTAATTTTATTTACTTTAGGATTGGTTTTTTCTTGAAATCCTTTTAATCTTAACTTGTCATAAGCATAATCTCCTAAAATATAATCATATTCTTCAAAGTATTCCGTTAATAGAGACTCTGTTTTTTCTTTATCAAAACATTCTCTTTCATTTGTTACTAGTTCATATTCAAATCTATTTAAATCTACTTTCTTCATTTAATACTCCTTCTTATAGGCATCTAGTTGTGATCTATATTTATTAATATTTGAGCCTGAGTTCCAAGTTAAATAACCACCTGATAAACCAGCATCATATAAACCTTGTATTTGATCTGTTACTTGTTGTGCTCCATAAGTTATATATGGTTCTTTAATTGCATCATATGTTTGAATCCAACTTCTTACAGCAGCAGGTGAAGGTATTTCTGTTTGCCTTTTAGCAACATAATTAGATCCCCAATAATACATTAAGTCATAAGGAACTGTCCATACTGGTACTGTGAAACCAAAATCATATTTATTAAAATGATCAGGATATGGCATTGGACTGACTACATCGACAACATTACTAATAGCTGGCAAGTATTGTCCGTAAGCTGTTACATAGGTATAAGCACTTTCTCCAAATACATCAACGGATATATATGTTTCCTTTTTATGTAATTCATCTGTTGCATACTGCAAAAACCTTTGAATAGCTTGAGCTTTTTCTTCTTGATAAATATTTTTAAAATCAACTATTCCATAGCTTTCTGCACTTCCAGTACGGTCAGGAAACCTAACATAATCAAACTGAATTTCATTAAAGCCAAATAACTCAACTGCTTCTAATGCTAATTTAACATTAAACTCCCATACATCTCTTTGATAAGGGGATGGCCAGTAGGTACCATTATGCATGAATTGTTGATTAGTTCTCGTATCGGTAATAGCATGTTCTGGATGATCAATTGTATAATATTCATCTTTAAAAACTGTTATTCTTCCAATAACATAAAACCCTGCTTCTTTTAATTTAGTGATTGCTGTTTGATAATTTTCAACTGTGTTGTAGGCATTATTGTAATTAGTTGGTGAGTATGTTTTCATCACTTCTGATTGATACCCTGGTACTTTATTATCTTTTATATCTACAACAAAGGCATTGATGTTACTTTCCTTAGCTAAGGCTATATACTCATCAACATTACCTAAAACTGTT
Organism: uncultured Muribaculaceae bacterium; assembly: GCA_964370105.1. Lineage (GTDB taxonomy): Bacteria > Bacillota_I > Bacilli_A > RF39 > UBA660 > CARZYU01. The sequence continues at coordinate 2,621 of CAYJHB010000029.1, forward strand.
GAACTAGAATTTAGATATAGGGCTCTTACTTCTTCAGGCATTACATTGTTTGCAAAGTTCCCTTTTTCTACTGGAAAATAATCTAAATTAGCAGCATTTCCTCCACCAAAGCTATTTCCTCTTGCTTCGTGAACTGTATAATAAGTATCTCTTTGATAAACATCTTGGGCAGCTTCTAATGTTTGTTCAGTGTATTTTTCATAGATATAACCTTCTACTTCACCATACTTTACTTTATACATATTAACTGAACCATCTTCTAACAAGTAATCATAACCTAAGATAGTTAGTTGTTCTCCTTTATTTACTAGAGTTGATAACTCTGGTGATGTTTCATTTTCATATAAGTTTTGTGGTGTTCTTACATAAGTGTTTTTTTCTAAGACTACTTCTTCTTCTAACTCTTTTAAAATAGTTTCATCTTTTATATAATAATCTTTATTTTGATATTCAACATAATATAAACCTTCTATATTATAATCTTTAATATAGTTTACTTCACTACCTCTTATTACTTCTTCAACTACTTCGCCTTTTTCATTATATAATTCAACATAATTAGTAGTGCTTGCTAAAAACATCTTATCTTTAGTAAATTTAATAGGATTCTCAGAAAAATAATAAAATCCACCACTTACTACTAACAACAAAACTATAATTGCTCCTATAATAGGCATTATTTTTCTTTGATTATGACTTTTACTTTTGACTCTTTTCATACTACCACCACTCTAAGGATAGTATAACACATTCTTTTAAGGTTATGCAATTAATTACATTAGTGGTACTGAGTATAAGCTTGAATTTTCTTGCATGCCATCTTGATAGTACAGAGGAACATTTCCTTGAATTATTTTAGTAGCTAAAGTAATATCTATAATGACTGGTATTTCTTCAGTAATAAGAGGCATTATAATTTGTTCTGTCACTTCTATTTGTACAATTATTTCTAGTAGAGCATTATTAATTCCGTATTCTGTTATGTTTGTTTTGACATGACCTACTACATTTCCAATGAACCCTAATTTTATTGGTATTTTAGGTCCTAAATTGGTTAGAATAGCATTATTGGTTATTATACCTAAGGGTATTTCTAAGATAATGGAATCTTTTACTTTATTCAAATATATATTATCAAAGGTAGATGGTAGGTTTAACTCTTCTACTTTACCATCATCAATACTATTTATTTTTGTTTGAACTGCATTTATTGATTCTTTTAATATTTTATTTACTGTAGATGGATTAAAATCAATCGTTTGAATTTCGTTATCATTATTCTTAATTATAGTAAATAAATCATCTACATCTAATTCATTTATTATTTCATCTGTAATTGCGTTAGTTACAACATGAGTTGCAAATCTTTTAACTTCTGCTTCTGAGTATTTTAAGATAATAGGATTGATGATATTGCCTAGTAAGTTTAGAGTTATATATAACAAGAAGAGTACTAAAAGAAGACTTATTAGTAATAAGTCTTTCTTTTTTATTATTCTCTTTTTTCTTAGTTTTATTCTTTTAGTCATATTAAAAAGTCACCTTTACTAAGATGACATCTTCACCTATTTTATTAATACTTTGCCAACTAATTTCAGTATCTATTCCCTTATTAAATTTAGCAAAGAAATTACGATTTGGTTCAATTATTAATGATTTAATAGAACCACTTAACTCATCAATATTAACGTCAATAATATTTCCAATATTTTTACCATCTACTAAGTTAACAATATCTTTATTTTGTAAATCAGATAAGCGCATGTTTATCACCTATTTAAATATATTATCTTAGTACTTTTTTTAATACATTTATCGCACCTTTTTCTATTCTTGAGACTTGAGCTTGACTAATAGTTAACTCTTCTGCGATTTCCATTTGTGTTTTTCCAATGATAAATCTTTCGTTTAAGACAAATCTTTCTCTTTCATTTAAATCTTTAATTGCTTCTTCTAAAGCTATATTAGTATCTAAATTTGTCTTTTGCTTTTTATCTTCTAATTGATCACATAGATAAATAGTATCTCCTCCATCACTATAAATGGGTTCAAACATACTAACAGGATCTTTTAGAGCTTCTAAGGCTTCAACAATATCATACTCATCTACTTCTAAAGCTTTTGCTAATTCTTCAATTGTTGTTTCTTTACCACTTTGTTGGTCCAGTTCTTCTTTTAGTTTTAGCGTTTTGTAAGCTAAATCTTTAATTGATCTACTTATTCTTACACTTGAAGAATCTCTTAAACTTCTTTTTATTTCTCCCATAATTAATGGTACTGCATATGTAGATAGTTTTAGCCCATAAGATAAATTAAAATTATCGATAGCTTTTATTAGACCAATACATCCTACTTGGAATAAATCGTCCATATTAGTGTTTCTTGCTGAAAATCGTTTTAGGATACTTAGGACTAATTTTAAATTACCATTAACTAATTTTTCTTTTGCTGATATATCACCGCTTTGATAAGCAATAAATAAATCATTCATCTCCTCATTAGTTAAAGTAATTAAATTCGCTGTATTCACGCCAGTTATTTCTACTTTATGACGTGCCATAATAAAACTCCTTTCAAAGATATATTGTCTTTAAAAAGAGTTTTTTATACATTATTTAGTTTTATTTAAATAAATGAAATATCCAGTTAATAATAAGCCAAGTATTGATAGCACTAATGATAAATCTTTTAGAGGAGCTTTATATTCTATTATAAGATGATTTTCTTCATTTGTTAAATCCATCCCTATGAACACTTCGTTAACTTTATAGTAATCTACTATTTCATCATTTACCTTTATTATAAAGTTATCGTCATATGGGATATTCAAAACAAATTTTGTTGGTTCTTCAACCTTGATATGACCTTCAATAACATCACCTTTAGTTTGTTCTTTGTTAATTATAAGTGTTTCTGTTGGTTTGATGATTTGTGATAGGTTTATTTCTTTTAAAGTTAAATCTCTTATTTCATATTCACCCTTTGTTAAGTAAATATCTAAGTACTCTGTATTAGTTAGAATATACTCGAAGTTTTGATTGTTGTTATAGTATTTCCAATTTTTATCAGTTAATTTATTGACTGTATCATTTATTTCTATTTGTAAGTCATAATTTTTAGGCGTTAAATCAAAACTAATAAATAACAAGTCTTTTTGATTATTGACTTTTACTTTTAAATAAGCATTTTCATTTGCAATAATAGTACTTTCTTGTATTTCAATATTTTGTGTTTCTACTATTTCTAATGGCGTAGTGATTACATCACTCTTAATTATTTCTTGATTAGTTTCTCCTTTATGAATAACATTATTTAAAAGATTAATGGTTTTATCAAAGTCAGTTAGTAGCTGATAGTCATTTTCATTAATGATACTGTTAGTAGCGTAACCAAGTGATTGGACATATAAATTTTCATAGATATAACAATCATCAATCTTAGTTAGTAGCTTGTAATATCTCTCATCTAGCACATGACTAGAAATAATATATTTCTCATTCAGATATATTTGTGATAGTAAATTACTAGTAGAACTTATAATAAATTGATTACGATATTCTTGATTGTTACCTAATGTTTCATAGTAAAAAGTTTGATATTCACCGTGATAAGTTGATGAATATAATGTATTACGATTAACATCAATACTGCCTAGGTAATTAGTAGTTGACAAATCACTATTATCAAAATTGATTTTATAAAAACCATTATCTATTCCTTTAATATAATCAATAACTTTGTTGTATGTATTAGTTTGTGTTTGATACTCATTTTTGTCTATATAATCATCATTTAAATTTACATTAATCACTATTTGTAGTGAAGATAATATTATTATAGGTACAACAATTATTTTTAATATTTTGTAATTTGTTTCAAATAGATATTTTAAAGATCTAGCAACTATAATCACTACTAGAGGTATGAAAGGAATAAGTGATTTCCCATTTATATACATGAAGCCATTTAAAACATAATTAAATACTGGGATATAAGCTACTAGTAAGATTATTATACTTAATATTTTTTCTTCTAATTTTCCTTTAATAAGTAGATAGATAACTAAGATTACACTTATCATAGTTAATCCCATATTATAAGTACCTTCTAAAATAAAATTATCAGGCATTAATAATGTAAGTAAATCAACTTCTACATTAGCTGAACCTCGATTATTAAGTAGAACATAAAGTGTTGGTATAATAATCAAGGAACTAATGAGAATACTTATTAAAAAAGGAATTGTTACTTTGCAGGCTTTAGTAATAAGTTTCTTCCATGTTAGATCCTGTTTTTTTTGGTAATATCGATATAAGCAGTAAAGAAACAATACTATTATTCCTCCTATACTAAAGAAATAACTAGTGTAAATCATTAATACTGTAGAGACCATTAAGAGTAGTGGTTTTTTCTTATCAATATAAGAATCAACTCCGTAAAAACCCAATATTAGAAAAGGAAGATAATTAACAAACATAATGTGTCGATGAGCATGGAAAATAACAGGGGCTGCGGTTAGAAAGATAAAAGATGATAAAAATGATATGAGTGGAGAATACTTATTCTTTCGTAGATAAAAATATATTAATAATGTACTAATATAAACAAGTCCTATCATCAATATTTGAATAAAATCAAGCATTTGTAAATTAGGAAAAAAATATGAAAGATAATATAAAGGGTTAAACAAGCCATAGTAAGATATATTGTAAATATTTTGTCCAGCACCTAAATTAAGCATAAAATCAGGAAAAAAATCTTTAGTATCATAAAATTGTTCTCTTAGGTACTCCGGGAAGAGAAAATGCTGTTTATCAAAATCTAGTGTTGATCCAAATAAATAGCCATTACTGTAGACAACAAAAACAAGTACAGTAATCATACTTGTTATTAGTAATAATGATAATAAATCTTTTTTATTCAGTTTCATATTACTCCTATTTATCATAATCATCTAGAAAATGATGAGTTTGATTATCTTTTTGATAAGAAATAATTGTATTAAGATTTACTTTTTCCATACTTCTGAAAATGTTACCTTTAATGTAACTACTCTTTTCACTTAATTGTTGGATTAGGGCTTTTACTTCTTTTCTTTTACTATTATCTTCTGCTTCACTCTTTTCAGTAAATTTACAAGCGCAATTTAAAAACTCTAATCCGTGATAATTTTTCCATGAAATAATGTCTTTTTCTTGAACTAAATATAGTGGTCTAATTAATTCCATATTATCAAAATTAGTACTTTTGAGCTTTGGCATCATTGTTTTGAACTCAGCTCCGTATAGTACACTTAGCATAATTGTTTCTACTACATCATCATAGTGATGGCCTAGAGCTATTTTATTACAACCTAGTTCTTTTGCTTTGTTGTAAAGACATCCTCTTCTCATTCTAGCACACATGTAACACGGTTTTTCATTGTCTAATTTTTCACTAACTGCAAAGACATCAGTATCGAATATTATTATATCTATTTCTAATTTCTTGGCATTTTCTTTTATTTTATTTAAGTGTTCTTCTTTGTATCCTGGATTCATAACGATATATTTAAGTTCAAATTTAGTGTGTCCATGTCTTTGTATTTCTTGTAAGGTCTTAGCTAATAAAAAAGAGTCTTTTCCTCCTGAGATACAGACTGCTATTTTATCATTTTCTTTGATCATTTGATAATCACTGATTGCTTTTACAAATGGACCATAAATCGTCTTTCTATATTTCGTTAAGATAGAACGTTCTACTTCTTTAACGAACTCCATCATTAACACCCTTGTTCTTCGTCAGTTGCACAAGCAATGTCATACACTTCTTGCATTGCCTCTAGATATATCATATATAATTCTTCTGTTTGTTCTTCTGTTAGAGTTTCATCTTTACTTGTATGTGATTCAACTGTCGAAACATGAATATCTACTATTTCTCCATCTTTTACAAAAACTACTGTTGGAAAATAGATTCTTTTAATTGTTTCATCATTTAACCCTGCATAAGTAGATAAATCTTCTCCTAATTTTTCTACCAAGGCATAATACTCTTCTGTTCCTTCTTTTTCAGTAACAATATTACCTTCTTCATCTAATGATTTAGTATCTCTTATACTTAATGCATTAAAATATTTAATTTCTTCCACTTCTAAATCACTAGCAGCACTTAATAGTACCGGGATTGCATTACGACACCATTGACATTCAGGAAAACCAAATAAAATAACCCCTGTACCATCTAGTGTTTTCATAACATCTTGATAATTAGCATAAACAATTGGATTGTTATCTTTTATATCAATATCATGATAATCATCATCACTATTTAGAGCTTCATACTCTTCTTTAAAAGCCTCGGCATCTGTATATTGTTCCTCTGAACATCCTGTTACAAATATTAACATAATACTTAATAAACTAAATAATATTTTCTTTTTCATATTTACTCCTTTTCTTCTATATTAATTATAAAATAATTAGGTCATTTTAGCAAGAAAAAAACTCTACATAGTAGAGTTATTACATAATGGCGGAGCAGGAGAGATTTGAACTCTCGCACCAGTTACCCGATCTACACCCTTAGCAGGGGCGCCTCTTCAGCCTCTTGAGTACTGCTCCATTTGTTATGCATTTACAATGTTATCGTATATTTGATTAAATGTCAAGTCCTACTCTAACATTAAACAAAAAAAAGTTCCTTACGGAACTAAATTTCTAATTGGTGACCTGTATGGAATTCGAATCCATGAATGCCGCCGTGAAAGGGCGGTGTGTTAAGCCACTTCACCAACAGGCCAATTATAATGGCGCCTCAACTAGGATTTGAACCTAGGACCCCTTGATTAACAGTCAAGTGCTCTAACCAACTGAGCTATTGAGGCACCTACAAATGGTGGGCCTGACAGGACTTGAACCTGTGACCCCACGCTTATCAAGCGTGTGCTCTAACCAACTGAGCTACAAGCCCATTTCTTAAGTACCTATTCATTATACAACATTGATTTGGAAAATGCAACTATTTATTGCTTTTTTTTATCAACAATATAAGATTACTATATTTATAATATAAATGCAAGTGTTTTTATTAAAAAAAGTAAGTTTATTACTTACTTTTTTCAAAAATATATATAATTAACTTTCTATATTGTTTATACCCTATATATGATATTGCCATTAATATTAAAGTAGTTATTATCATACTAATAGTCAATGGTACAAAAGCAAGTAAATCAGCAAAGAAAATAGCTCCTGCTACTGTCGTTAAAATCATACTTATCAATAATGTCCATCTAATTTTATTTAATGGTTTACTAATGGTATATAAAAGATGAAAGGATGCAAAAGATGTTACATAAACAGCAATTGTAGATCTTTCTAAATCAGTAAATGGTAAAAAGTTGTTGATTAACAACAATACAATTATATTGGTTATAATCGCAAGGGATGCTGGTAGTGACTTTCGTAAGACATTGTACATAAAATTACCTTTAACCAATTCATAGTTTGGTTCTAAAGCTAAAATAAACGATGGTATTCCTATTGTTGTTATACTAACTAAAGTTATTTGAATTGGTTGAAAAGGATATGATACATCAACAAACATGAAAATAACAGCAAGAACAGCAGCATAGACTGTTTTTACTAAAAATAATGCAGCTGACCTTTCAATATTATTAATTGTTCTTCTTCCTTCAGCAACAATGTCAGGTATGGCATCAAAATCTGAATTTAATAACACTAACTGGGCAACATTACGAGCAGCATCTGTACCACTAGCTACTACAATAGCGCAATCTGATTCTTTTAGTGCTAAAACATCATTTACTCCATCCCCTGTCATGGCAACTGTATGCCCTTTTGATTTAAGCGCTTGGACAATTAGTTGTTTTTGCATCGGCGTTACTCTTCCAAAGATATTATATTTATCCACTGCTTCCATTATCTTTTCTTTAGTATCCAAAGTAGTAGCATCCACTGCAATTAACTCACTAGTTATCCCTGCTTTTTTGGCAATATTCAACACCGTATCTTTGTTGTCTCCAGAAATTATTTTTATGTTAACATTTTGTTCTTTAAAATATTCTAAAGTGGCATTAGCACTCTTTCTAATTTTATCTTGGATTAAAATAAATGAGATTGGTTCTAATTTGTTTTTTATTTTTCTAACTAAGGCAACCACTCTATATTCTTGTTGGTGTGTATTTAAAATTCCTTTATAAGCATCTAGTTCTTTAGTTAAAATAAATTCTGGAGCACCAATTATATATTCTCCTTCTTTAGTAAATTTAACACCCGAGTATTTTTTTTGAGACGAGAAACTTTCAATAGATAATACATCCCATTTACTATTACCATTATATTTATCTCTTATTGCATTAGCTGTTGGATTTTGATCTTTTAGATGATTAAACATTTCTGTTAGTATTTCTTCACTATACGATTTATCTTTTACTAAAGGAATAACATCTACTACTTCCATCATACCTTCAGTAATAGTACCTGTCTTATCTAAACAAATTACATCTACTCTTGCTAGTGTTTCAATACAATATAATTCTTGTACCAACACTTTTTTATTAGCAAGTCTTATTACACTAACTGCTAAAACTGTACTTGTTAATAATATTAATCCTTCTGGTACCATTCCTATTAAAGCGCCCACTGTATAGACAATAGAGTTTGTTATATCTCCGTTTGATAAAGTCATTTGTTTTGACAAAAGCAGGATTGAAATAGGAAAAATAGCAAACGCAACTGTTTGAACTATTTTATTTAGTGATTTCATTATTTGGGAGTTTAATTCTTTTATATACTTAGCGCCACTTGATATTTTCGAAGTATAATTATCTTCTCCAATATGCTCTACCTTTGCATATACTTGTCCACTTAAAATAAAACTTCCCGATAGTAACATATCACCTTTCTTTTTGAAAATCGGATCACTTTCTCCAGTAATAAAGGATTCGTTCACTTCTACTTCACCCTTAATAATAATACAATCTGTAATAATTTGATTTCCCATATTAAGTTCTAGGATATCATCTAATACTATTTGATCCAGTTCTATTTCTTCTAGTTTTGATTCTCTTATAACATGAGCCTTAGTCGCTGATACGATTGAAAGTCGGTCTATTATTTTTTTCGAGTGTAATCCTTGCAATGTACTAATCATAGCATTACATATTACAAGACCTAAAAATGTAGCATTTTGATATGATCCTACAGCAAAAATAGCTATAGCAAACACTATATTCAAAATATTGAACAAAGTAAAGACATTTTCAATAATAATTTGTTTTTTTGTTTTCGTTGTTACTGAAGTATCATAGTTATTTAAGTTATTATTAATTCGGTCTATAACTTGTTCTTTAGTTAGTCCTTCTTCTACTTTAGGATTTAATCTAACAACATCTTTCATTCATATCACCTCTTTTGTTATATTATAACATTGTTTTTCTATGTTGGTGCTTATTTTTATTAATTATACAAAAAAAAGACTTGTCGTCTTTTAACTTGCTTTACCATATACATTTACAGTTACAGTGAATGTTTGTGAATCAGGGGTTGTAAGATAATCATCAGCTAACCACATTTTCATAGAATAGGTACGAGTTGCGTTAGTTGAGAATGATCCTGCATACATAACCATTGAACCTACAGGTGTACCAATTGGTGTTTCAGTTGTTGCTGGAACATAATGTGTTGGTCCCATTACTTGAACCGGTGTACCAGAAGTAGTTTCTGCTAGATATAATTTAATATCGTCATTTTCTAAAGGATTACTTGCTATTGTCTTTTTAGTTGCACTTATTTCATAACCTATTGTTGTCGATCCTGAAATAGTTGCAGATACAGTAAAGTCAAACACTGCTTCATCAGCTGTTTGTGCTATTCCTGCAGCATCAGACATAGGAAGAGCATTGGTAATACTGATTCCATCATCTTCTTCAGTATAAGCCATAGTAATAGTACCTGTGCTAATGGTATTTTCTTGTGTACCAGTTCCTGCGAATGTAAATGCTGCGAAAGACATTCCTACAACACTCAACATGAATAAACCAATTAGCAGAATTAATAATATATATTTCTTTTTATTTGTTTTTTCTTCTTTTGGCATCACTTTATTTTCCTCATTCATTTTTTTATCCTCCACTATAATAATTCTATCATATTTTAAAATAAATGCAAGAAAAAAAAGATTGTCATCGACAACCTTTAAAATTCATCTTGGTGGACTGTTAGAGATTCGAACTCTAGACCCA
>CAYJHB010000030.1:0-12072 GCA_964370105.1 uncultured Muribaculaceae bacterium
AAATGTTTTTAAAACTTATTAGTGTTAAGGGATTAGGTCCTAAGATGACTTTACCTATACTTGCGACTGGTTCTATTAGTGGGATTGCTGATGCTATTAATAGAGAGAATTTGCTTTATTTAAAGAAATTTCCTAAGATAGGTGATAAGTTAGCTAAACAGATGGTTTTAGATTTAAAAGGTAAAGTTAATATAACTGACAGTAGTGTTGATACTAGTAAGTCTCATGAGGAACTTGCTTCAGTACTTAGTGGTCTTGGATATAAAGATAAAGATTATAAAAGTGTTTTACCTAAGGTATCAATTGATCTTAGTATAGAAGAGCAAGTTAAAGAAGCGTTAAAATTATTGTTAAAGTAGGTGTGTTATGGAAGATGAAAGAGTTATTACTAATGAAGAATTAGATGAAGATTTAGATAGTATTCGTCCTAGTACTTTAGCTGATTATATAGGACAAAGTGATGTTAAAGAGAATATGAAAGTATTTATAGAAGCTGCTAAAATGAGGGATGAGACACTTGACCATGTATTGTTATATGGTCCTCCTGGTTTAGGGAAGACAACTTTATCTATTATTATTGCTAATGAGCTAGGTGTTAATATTAAGACTGCTAGTGGACCATCAATTGAGAAACAAGGAGATCTTGCTGCTATTTTATCTTCTTTGGAACCAGGTGATGTTTTGTTTATTGATGAAATTCATCGTATGCCACGTATTATAGAAGAGATATTATATCCAGCTATGGAAGATTTTTCTTTGGATATAATGGTGGGTACTGAAGGTAGTTCTCGAAGTATTAAAATAGATTTGCCTCCTTTTACTTTAGTAGGGGCAACTACTAGAGCAGGAGATTTAACAGCACCTTTACGTGATCGTTTTGGTATTGTGTCTAAATTACAGTTTTATACAGTTGAAGAGTTAAAGACTATTGTTAGTAGAACTGCTAGAGTACTTAGAATGCCAATTGATGATGAGGCGTCTTTAGAGTTAGCTACTAGAAGTAGAGGGACACCGAGAATTGCTAATAGGTTATTTAAAAGAGTGAGAGATTTTGCTTTAGTAGAGGGACTTAGTACAGTTAATGTTGAAATTACAGAGAAAGCACTTGGTAGATTAAAAGTAGATAAATTAGGACTTGATGATACTGATCACCAATTACTTAAAACAATTATTGAAAAGTTTAATGGAGGTCCTGTTGGTGTTGAATCTATTGCTTCTAGTATTGGAGAAGAAGTTACTACTATTGAAGATGTTTATGAACCGTATTTATTACAAAATGGTTTTTTAAAGAGAACTACACGAGGAAGAGTTGCAACTCCACTTGCGTATTCTCACTTAAAAATAAATTATCAGGATAGTATATTTGGAGGTAATTCTAATGGATAGAGAATTGTTTGCAAGAAAAGTATATAACGAGTTAGATACTACTATAAAACCTAGTTATGATAAAGATTATAATTTTGAACTTAAGCAGATGGCTATTAAATTGATGAGTAATCCTAGAAGCTATAGTTATTCACCTAAAGAATTGGTTGTTATTTCTAGTGTGTTAGGAGAAGATAAACGAAATATTGATGTACAAATGGAAATGTTTTTAGACAAGAATGTGATGAATGGAATGTCCTTGTTTAGTGATTTTTATCATAAGGGTGCTTATTTGAATTATCTTTATGATAATTATAGTGAAGTTTTTTTGTTATATAAATTTAATAATGATAAAGTTTTGTTGAATTCGGCTAGAAGTAGTTTAAATGAATTTATACAAGCTTGTAATGTAAATGAGTTGAAAAAGCAGTTTGAAGATTCTTTTTTTAATACTGCAAAGGAATTAGGGTTATAGGAGGTATTATGAGAACTGATGATTTTGATTATGAGTTACCTGAAGAGTTAATAGCACAAACACCTTTAGAAAAAAGAGATGAGTCTCGTTTAATGGTACTTGATAGGAAAATTGAGTCTATTGAACATAAAAAATTTGGTGATATTATTGACTATTTAAATAAAGGGGATACTTTAGTTTTAAATGATACAAAAGTTTTACCGGCTAGACTTATAGGTATTAAGGAAGAGACTAATGCTGTTATAGAAGTTTTGTTACTTAAAAATATTGAAGGTGATATATGGGAATGTTTAGTTAAACCTGCTAGGAGATTAAAGATAGGGACTATTGTTACTTTTGGAGATGGGAAACTTAAAGGTAAATGTATTTCATTGTTTGATGAGGGTATTAGACATATAGAACTTATTTATGATGGGATTTTGTATGAAGTTTTAGAAAGTTTAGGTACGATGCCACTTCCGCCTTATATTCATGAGAAGTTGGAAGATCAAAGTAGGTATCAAACTGTTTATGCTAAAGAAATTGGAAGTGCAGCTGCACCTACTGCAGGATTACATTTTACTGAAGAACTGCTTGATAAAATCAGAGATAAGGGTGTTAATATTGCTTATGTTACATTGCATGTTGGGTTAGGTACTTTTAGACCTGTTTCTGTTGATAATGTATTAGAGCATACGATGCATAGTGAATTTTATCAAATGAGTAATAGTACGGCTTTATTACTTAATCAAACGAGGCAACTTGGTAATAAGATAATTAGTGTTGGTACTACTAGTACGCGTACACTTGAAACTATAATGAAGGAATATGGAACTTTTAAAGAATGTAGTGGATTTACGGATATATTTATATATCCAGGGTTTGAGTTTAAAGCAATTGATGCATTAATTACTAATTTTCATTTGCCAAAATCAACTTTGATGATGCTTATTTCAGCTTTTGCAAGTAAAGAGTTTATTTTAAGTTCTTATTTAGAAGCTGTTAGTGAAAAATATCGATTCTTTTCTTTCGGAGATAGTATGATTATTAAATAAATGTAAAGTTTTAAAACTTTGCTTTTTTTTGTCTTAATTTAGGTACATAGATACTTTTAATGTGATATAATTTATTATGATAGGTGAAGTTATTGAGGTGCTTATGCTAAAAAAAATGTATATAAAAAATAAAATTATTACAATTAGTATATTAGTGTTATTGATAACATTAGTAGGTTATCTGACTATCACTTTTGCTAGATATGTGGGAAATAATGTTTGGGATTATTATTTAGCAAGTAATGGTTTTTATTTTGAAAGCGATACTTTAACAGGGGATACTATTACTAATTATAATTGGAATAAAAGTAGGGTTTACTTTGATATTAGTAACTTTGTTGGCGATAATGTTACTGAAAATACAATTGATTATACAGCTAAATGTGAAATTGTTTCGTCATCTGTTAGTGGGGTTAGTTGCTCTGTTAATGGTAGTACTGGTACTTATGTTGGTAATATTGAAGCTCGTAGTGTTTGCATTAATACTAGTAGCGATGGTGTTGATGTTGATTTTTATGATGAGATGAAATGTAAGGAAAGTGGTTATAAATGGTCTGCAGAAAAAGAAACTGATACTTTATACTTTCAGGTTTTAGGACTGTCTACTACTGCTTCTCAAAGTGATTTAGAGGTTAAAGTAACTGTAGAGTCAACTTCACCTTATGTTAAAACTTTAACATCAAACTTTTATTTACATAATGATTCGACTGTTAAAGATGAGTTGTTTCTAGAATATGAAAGTTTTTCAGAATATGAAAAAGTTATTGTAACTAATACAGGAGATAATAATAAATTAGCTTCTTTAGATTTTGATTCTGATAAAGTTAGAATTGAAAAAGAGGTTTGGGATAGCGAAGTAGTAGATATTAATGGCTTTATAAGTGGTATTGAGTTTAGTGTTAATGCTCATAGTAGTAGAGTATTTTATTTTCATAAAACTGATGCCAGTATAGTGCTTAGTGAAAGTGATTTTACTTTAATGGATTTGGATGATGTATATCCTTATATAAGTAGTGTTAACTTAGTTAGTTTATATAATGCTACAGAAGTAGAGTCAGTTGTTTTTGATAAGAGTACTATTACCTCTAATAACTGGTTTCAATATTCTTCTTCTAATGCTTTGTATGAAGTTACAATAAAAAATGATTCTCCATATGATTATATAATGAGAGATATTGAAGAAACTATTTATAATAAGAATATTTCATTTCGTTTAAATGATTTTACTTATGGGACTACAATACCAGCTAGCAGCGAGGTTACATTTACAATTACTCTTAGTAGTTTAATAAATAACCAAACTGGTAAATTAGGAATTAGATTTTTATATAATTCTCCTAATGAAATTCCTCAAATTGATACTGTGTTAGTTGGCGCGACTTCTGAAGTTGGAACTTATATTAAAACAGGATTTTTTCCTAGTAGTGAATCAAAGATAATTATTGATTTTACTTTTAATGGACCAAGAGGTTCATCTGTTTGGTTATTTAGTTCGAGAAGAGCATATAAGAATCAAATGTTTGGTATAGCTTGGAATACTACTGAAAGCTTGTTGCAATTCCATAATGTTAGTTATAATTTGGGATCTACTGGATATCAAATTGGGAACCGTTATGTGGCTGAAATAAGTAAAGATGCACTGGTACTTAACGGGGTAACTTATTCTAATCCTCCTGATACAGTGTGGGTTAGTATTTTTGAATTTTATATGTTTGCGAATAACGAGGCAAGAACTGTAAGAGGACATACTAATGGTCAAGCTACTATTCATTCTGCGCAAATATATGAAAGTGGAGTATTAGTACTTGATGCCATTCCAGTAATTTTAGAAACTGGAGAAGTTGTTTATTGGAATAATGTTAATGATTTACCATTAACCAATGTTGGCGATTTAGTTCCGATTTATGAATAGTTGACACTTAATAAAACAAATCATTTTTTCTGTAGTGTTTATGTCAAAATATGTTATAATATATATGATAGGAGTGATGTAATTTGAAGAGTGTTTCTGTTAAAAATAAAATATTTAAAATTATATTGCTTATGATTGCTATTGGTGTTGTCTTATCTGGAGGTTATACATTTGCTAAGTATGTAGGGAATAATGTTTGGAATTATTATTTGGAGAGTAATGGGTTTTATTTTTCAAGTACTAGATTAACAGGAAAAGATGTAGTTGATAACACTTGGAATGGTGATAAGGTTTATTTTGATGTTAGTAATTTTATTGATGAAAATGTAACTGAAGAAGAAATAAATTATACTGCGACTTGTTCTATTATTACACCAACTGATTTAGGTCTTAGTTGTTGGATGAATGGGCAAACTAGTAATAATTATTCTTCAAGTATTACTACTACTAGTATTTGTGTTAATAACAGTAGTGATGGTGTAGTGGTTAATCATCTTGAAGAGATGGAATGTAAGAGTGGAGGTTATGATTGGACTGTAGATACTACAACAGATAATTTATATTTCCAAGTAACTGGTCTGAATAATATTGATGGATTAGCAGATGTACAAGTTAATGTAACAGTTGAGTCGACTGCTCCTTATGCTAAGGAATTAAGTTCTACTTTTAAATTAAGTTATGATAATACAATTTGGGAACAAGGGATATTAGAACATACTACTTATCCTGATTATGAAAAAGTTGTTATTACTAATATTAGTGATTCAGTTGGAAACTTTTTGCTTAAGTTTAATTCGGATCATTTGAGAATTAGTGAAATAATTCCTTCAACTGTTAATGCAGGTATGGATGGGTATGTTAATGAAGCGGAATTTGAAATTGAACCTAGACAAAATATAGTTGTTTATTTTTATAAAGTAATTGAGAGTGAAGTAATAGATGAATCTGATTTTACGATTATTAATCTTAATGATTTAGCTCCTGAGGTAGCTGATGGATTAATTCCGGTTATTTATGACGATGATTCAAATGAATGGGTTAAAGTTGATCCTGATGGTTATAATTGGTTTAATTATAATAGACAACAATGGGCTAATGCAGTTACTGTTGTTAATGAAAAAAGAGATGATTATATAGCTGCTGACTATGGTACAGCTATACCAATGGCAGATATTATGACTTTCTTAGTTTGGATACCAAGATATTCTTATACGATTAGAGATACTTATGGTTATCAAGGACCTGGTGCATTAACTCCGAGTGTGACTACTCCAGGGGCAATTGATATTAGGTTTATTGATAATACTCAAACTGATTATGGTACAGGTTCTTATACTGGTAGTGTTGCAACTAACTTTGTAACACCGGCGGCTTTTTGTTGGGGAAATTCATGTGATGATCCAGCAACGAGAGATAACCCTGAGAATAGGGAAGTAAATGGCTTTTGGATTGCAAAGTTTGAAGCATCTAGAAATGGTAATTTGTTATATTCTAAACCAAATGAAAAAAGTGCTGTTAGTCATACGATGTTAGCTCAGTTTACTTTAGTTCAAAATTTAATGAATGGTAATAATGGATATGTTAATTATGGGTTCGTTGGAAACGTAGATGCTCATCTGATTAAGAATACAGAGTGGGGAGCAATTGCTTATTTATCGCAATCTGTTTATGGTAAATATGGAAGTCCTGAATATTCTGGTGTTAATAAAGAGGTTTATCCTAATAACTGTTCTTTGTATATAACTGGTATTGGAGGAAGTTCACCAACTGCTGGTAGAACTACTAGTACATGTTATACCAATACTTATGATACTTACTATGGAATGGGAGCTTCTACTACTGGTAACATATATGGAGTATATGATATGGTCGGAGGTACTTTTGATAGGGTTATGGGAACTGTGCTAAATCCTGATGGTACTTTTGATCCTGATCAATCGGGATTTACAGCTTTGCCAGAAGGAAGATACATTAATGTTTATCCAGCTGATGATTATGGAGTTTTTTCTACTAAAACTTATTTTGGTGATGCGTTGACTGAATCTTTAGGCTTTTATGGTGATAGATTTGTTCAAGGTGAATATTATGCTAATCATTGGTTTTATCGTGGAGGTAGTCTATGGGCTGATAATCCTGTTATTAATGGGGTGTTCTCGTATACTACTTTTACGGGACAGGCAGATTTACACCATTCTTCAAGATTTACAATATCAACATGGTAAAAGTAAGATTAATCTTACTTTTTTTCTTTTTTTATGTTATAATTAGTTAGTTTTAAGGAAGTGATATTATGAAAATTAAATATAATCTATTGAAAACAGAAGAAAACACTAAGGCTAGACTAGGCACTATTGAGACTAATCATGGGGTGGTAGAAACACCAATGTTTATGCCAGTTGGTACTAGAGCAACTGTTAAAACTTTATCAGTTGAAGAGTTATATGATGTAAATAGTGGAATAGTTCTTTCTAATACTTATCATTTATGGTTAAGACCAGGAGAAGATATAGTTAAGAAAGCTGGAGGACTTCATAAGTTTATGAATTATAAAGGTCCTATGCTTACTGATAGTGGAGGTTTTCAAGTGTTTTCTCTTGCTAAGAATAAAGCAAAAGACATAGTAGAGGAAGGCGTTCATTTTAAGAGTCATATCGATGGTTCTAAACTTTTTTTAACACCTGAGAAGTCAATTCAAATACAAAATGATTTAGATAGTGACATTGCGATGAGTTTTGATGAATGTCCTCCATATCCAGTTACTTATGATTATATGAAGAAATCAGTTGAACGTACTTTGAGATGGGCTAAAAGAGGGAAAGCTGCTCATAAAAATGCAAATCAGTCTTTATTTGGAATAGTACAAGGTGGAGAATATGAAGACCTTCGTAAATATAGTGCGGAAGAAACTGTTAAGATGGATTTTGATGGATATAGTATTGGTGGCACTAGCGTTGGAGAAGGAAAAGACGTAATGTATAAGATGATTGATTATGCTATTCCTTATCTACCAGAAGATAAGACTCGTTATTTAATGGGGGTAGGTGATCCTATTGATATATTAGAAGCTGTTATTAGAGGAATTGATATCTTTGATTGTGTATTACCTACTAGAATTGCTAGACATGGTCAAGCTTTTACTAGAGAAGGCAAAATTAATTTTAATAATGCTAAGTTTAAAGAAGACTTTACTGCATTAGAAGAGTCTTGTGATTGCTATACTTGTCGTAATTATTCTAAGGCTTATATAAGGCATTTAATAACATCAGATGAGTCTTTAGGTGGAAGATTATTATCAATTCATAATATTAGATTTTTAACTAAGTTAACTGAAGAAATTAGAATAGCAATTAAAGAAGATAGAATATTAGAGTATAAAAAAGAATTTGAAGAGAAATATTTTTCTAATAAGAAGTAATATTTCTTTTTTTTATACATATCTTTTACTAGTGATAGGGAGGATATAATGATAAATAAACAAAATTTGTGGTTCTTGACATTGTTTAGTTTGATATTAGTGCTTAGTGTATATTACATTACAATGCCTAATGATTTATTAATGACTAATAATAGTGATTATATTAATGAAGAAGATGGTAGTGATGATGAGACTAAGGTGACAATTAGTGATAGTGAGGTATTGGTAGCAATGAGAGTTGATCTTGAAGAAGAAAGAAATCTATTACTAAGTGGTTTGCAATCAAAATTAACTGATGAGACAGTCTCAATTGATGATAAAAATAATGCTTATGAGCAAATTAAATTAATTGAACAAGTAAAAGCTAAAGAAAGCAACTTAGAAACTTTAATTAAAGAAACTTATAATTTAGAGAGTTTTATTGAAGTAGATAATAATAAGATTACAGTTGTAGTTGTCAGTAGTGAACATAATGTAGAACTTGCTAATAACATAATGAGAACTATACAAAGTGAGTATGAAGATCGGATGTATATAACTGTTAAATTTGAAGAGTAAAGACATCTCTTCTTTTTTTTAGGCTTTATCCCTTAACATATAAGTGATTGCAACATACTATACTATGAGTATTTATATGTATAAAAAGGGGAGGAGTAAAAAGATGTCTAAAGGAATATTAACATTTCGCGAAAAAGAAGTGTTTGAGTTATTGATATTAAATTATAGTACGAAAGAAATTGCGTTAAAACTTAGTATTAGTGAAAAGACAGTTAGAAACCATATATCGAATGCTATGCAAAAACTTGGTGTGAAGGGTAGAGCAAGTGCAGTAGTTGAATTATTGAAATTAAAAGAAATAACTCTATAAAAAATGTACTAATTTAGTACTTTTTTTCATATTAATTAATAGGTGAAGACAATGATAAAAAGAAAAGCATTAAGAAAAATATTTATTACAACTTTGACAGTATTCATATTAATGGTTATTTATATGATTCCTGCTAAGGAAGAAGAACTTTTATTACCAACTAATTTAGAGGTTGAGTATTTAACTGGACTTGGTACACATACAATTTATTTGCTTAATGAAAATTATTTGTTAGTAAAAACTAATGTATTATTGTATGAAAGTGAGATTAATGGTCAAGTTATAGAAATAATTGATTCATTAAAATTAGGAACTAATAGTACTAATCCTATGGGACTTAATTCATACTTGTGTGAAGATATTAAGGTTAATAATGTTACTAATGATAATAATATTATTGATTTAGATTTATCTGAGGAATTTAAAAATTGTGATAATATAGGTAAAACTATAGAAGGACTTTTATTTAGCATATTAGAACTTGGTGTAAATGGTGTTAGAATTAGTGTTGATGGTGTACTATTAAAAGATATATTCCCATCAATTATTGATGAGGAAGTTTTAACTAAGGAATTTGGCATTAATAAAAAATATGATATTACTTCTTATAGTAATATTGATAAAGTTGTAATTAATTATGTAGAAGAAATAGATAATAATAAGTATTATGTTCCGGTAACTAAATACAGTAATGATAATAGGGATAAAATAAAAGTAATAATTGAAAGTCTTAGTTCTAGTTATATATATGAACCTAATTTAATGAGTTATTTAGATGCTAGAACAGAGCTTATTAATTATGAGATGGAAGAGAGTAAAATGATTCTTAATCTATCTGATCATGTTTTAGTAGATGATGATTATATTTTGGAAGAAGTAGTTTATTCGTTAGGATATAGTATTATGGATAATTTCAACGTGGAAACTGTTTTTTTTGAGGTGAATGGTAATTTAATGGTTACATTTGATAAAGAGGGAATTATTTATAAATAAACCTTGTTTTTAGTGCTTTTAAGCACTTTTTTCTTGTGTTTTTTCAAGAAATATAGTAAAATTAGCAAATGTTGAAAAGAGGTAAAATATGAAAAATATAGAGAAAGTTAGTTTAGGTGTTAGTACATTCATAGATAAAGCTAGGAGGATAAATGAATTATATGAAGAACTAGCAGCAATTGGAAAAGAATATAGTATATATGTTGACTTGTATGTAACAAAACTTGAGGAATTGAAGAAACTTGTTTTAGAAGAAAAAGAAAT
Source organism: uncultured Muribaculaceae bacterium (assembly GCA_964370105.1). Classification (GTDB taxonomy): domain Bacteria; phylum Bacillota_I; class Bacilli_A; order RF39; family UBA660; genus CARZYU01. The sequence continues at coordinate 10,327 of CAYJHB010000030.1, forward strand.
ATATGAAAATGAAGAGTTACTTAGTAGTGAAGATGTAGTTGCTTTATATGATGATATTAGAAAATATCAAGAACATTATAATATGGTTGATTTGTTGTTAAAAGAAGATATTAATATTCCTTACTATAGAGTTATAGCAAGATTATACGATAAAATCAGAACAGTAAATAACGAAAATATTATTGAAATGAAAAAAGAAAGTAAAAGATATGATAGTAATAGAATGTTTTTACTTATGATTGAATGTAAATTATTTACTCTGTTTATTAATAATGAAGTTCAAGAAGAATATGATATGACAAGATGGCGTAATAAATTTTTGTTTTTAAATCCAGAGATAGAAGCAGAAGCTTTAAAAAGGGATTTAGATTTTGAAAAGAGTATTAGTTTGCGTAGTGATTTATTAAGAGGATGTAATATCCCAAATGATACTTTTGTGACAGATATGATTAATGCGGTGATGCCTAGTTTATACATAGATGAATATAGTGCTGAGATTGAAGAAGAAATAAGAACTCTTCCTGTTAAATTATTTCTATTAGGTTCAATAATTCCTCTTTGTAATAATGATGATTTGACTTTGATAAATGAATATAGGGAAGATAATTTAGAACAAGGTGGTCTTGATATTGTAGATGAAGAAATAGAAGAATATATTACTAATAATCCTGTGCTTACAAAAAGATTAGAAAGAGTAAAACCATCTAAATTATTTGTAAAAACAATTGAAAGTAGATATAATAAAATTATTAGTGATTAGCAAATTAATGGAGTGTAGTAATGATAAAATTATTAATTAACAATGCAAGAGAAATTGATTCTTTGTTTGAGAGGTTGGCTTCTAATGAATGGAATTTTGGTACAAAATCAGATAATTATAGAAATGTTAAAGAAAAATTAGAAAAACTTATTGATAAAGAAGATACTATTATTAGAGCTTTAAAAGAACAAGGTTTTTATGAAAAGATGATGGATGAAATGAATTCAATTGGGAGATATTATCATGAAGGAGATAATATATTTGATGTTATTATTGATAAGTATGAATATAATATTGTTCGCCTACAAGAAAAATTAAATTTATATGATAATAAAAATTGTGAAAAGAAAGGTAGAAATTTATACCATTATGCAAGACAAAAAGATATATTTAATCATTTTCTTTTAATAATAGACGAAGCTATTAATGATGAAAATCCTCGTAGTAGAATGAAAAAAGAATTAATTAAGTTTAAATATAGATGTATACATATGATGCCTAGTGAAGAACGAAGTATGCTAGTAAAAGATTTTTCTATTGATTCTAATATTATTTTTGGAACCGATATTCTTAAAAGTTTGGATATTTCTATAACTGATGAATTTAAAAATGTGATTCCTTGTATTTTAGATACAACAGTAAGAAGTTTAATGCAAGTGCCAAAGCAAGAGGAAAATATTAGTGAAATTGTTAAATGTAATACTGTTATAAAGTTGATGGCATTAAGGGCAGTTTTACCTTTTGCAGATGAGAAACAGATTGAAATTTTAAAAGAAATCAATGCGATTAATCATTTGAATGTTATGATGAATCAAAATGTTATTGAAACAATGGATGTGTTGCTTGATAATCCTTTTATTCATGATATGGTACAAAGAGCAAGTGTTAGTCCGTATGCTAAGAAAAAAATAAAAAATGTTTATAAAAAAAGCTTGAATAAAGATAAAGAATAGTGTATAATTTATTTACTGACTGTGGTTAGTAAA
>CAYJHB010000031.1:0-11998 GCA_964370105.1 uncultured Muribaculaceae bacterium
TTTCATAAAACCTCCTATCTATAATATACATATACAAAAGAAAAAAAGCAAGATTTATAATCTTACATTTTTCCACTTAGTTATAACTAACTATTATCTATAACTATTAACAACATCAGCTATTCTATTGATTTCTCTCTCTAATACAATTAATGATCCTGTACTAGCCTTGTCAAAAGAAGGCATCAAAGTATTATCAAAATAATTAGCTCCCATATATCCATCAATGATATTTCTAACACTCGCAATATCATTACTAAAATAATAAGTAAAGAAAGAATCAGCATCTAAATTTGGAATGTTCAGGTTCACAAGTTCATTTAAATAAAAAGTCATCCCATCATATCCTGTTGAAGCATACTGCGTATGAAGCCCCTGAGTCATAACAAATTGAGTAAGCATCTGTGTAGCAGCTTCATTAAAATTCAAATATTCAGATTTAATATGAAGTCCAGAAACAGATGCGCTAGCACGAGAAATATCATGTATAAATTCATGTATTACAGTTGTTTTAGTCTCATCGAAACCTCGGTTGATATTCATTACATTTCCAAACTTAGCATTATTAAATCCGTTAAGATAATCCAATCTTTCAAGAAAAGGATGAAAAGGATGTTTCAGCTGAAATTCCCTTTTAAACTCCATATCTGTTAGGAACTTAGCATTATTAAATCCAATAGAAGAAAATTTTTCAGGAGAGACATACTTTGAAAACATATCTTTTAAAACAGGTACAGAAACATTGTCAACCCAACTCTTATAGTCATCAAGCGCTTCTTGTCTTAATTCAGTAATAATATTGTCAGCCTTATCTAAAAATCCATTATCAACACCATTAAACAAATCAATACCAGCCGCATCTAATGTCTTTTTAACATCTGCATATGCGTATAAACTACTACGATCTTTTAAAATATTATCCATCAAGTCATCACCATTACGTACACTATTGATAATATCAACTGTATTGAAAACTTTAGAATCATAATTCTTACCATTGAAAACAAAAGGTTCAATTTTCAGAGTCCTAGGAATACCTACAACTACATTCATATCAATCAAATCAACAAAATCATTTTCTGAGAGGAATGGAATCACTCTAAATTGATCAATGTCAGTTCCTAAATTCTTAAAATACTCAGCTTTTTGAGTTATAGTAAGATTAGCAAAATATGAAGTTTGATAGTCTTCAGGTAATTGCTCGATTAGCAATAAACTTCTCTCAGCTCCCAGTCTATCAAAAAAGAACGAAGAATATTGTGGATTGTTATTAATAACATCTTTAAAAAGATTTAAACTTCCAATCTGTTGACTTTTATAATTATAAATATAGTCTACAAGGAAAGAATTACTTCGATAATCAGCCACAATATTAGAAAAACTAACATCTGAAAATCTCTCCATTATTTCTAATGAATGTTCAGCATATAAGTTATAATAATAATTATCATTGTCAAGATATATATTATTATCAGCTCCACTATTGAAAGTTTTGTGAAAGTCATCATATTCTTTAACTAATATTGTAAGTTCAGCTGTACTTAAATTTTCTTTATTTATAAGATTATTCAAAAATTCACTATATTCACTATAAAGCTTGTCTAACTCTTGTCTAGTAGCAGCAGAAATTTTAGTTTTATCAACATCTAAAAACGTTTGCTTCATATTAGTATAATCATTTAATATATCTTTATAGTATATATCACTAATTTTATCATTCAAATCCATAGTAGCAGAAGTAATAATATCGCTCATATACTTTAAAAATCCAGGTTCTTTAATATAAGAAATATTCTTAGATAATTTATCTATCTGAGCAAAAAATTGATTATCATAAGCTACATTATAATTAACACCATTTTTTAATGAATCAGCATTCATAAGAAAAACTTTTTTAAATAAAATGACCTCATTTTTAGCTTCAGATGTCAAATTATCCAAGTTTATTGCATTAAATTGTTTCTCTAAAGCCGGTAATCTTGAGTATATTGGACCAAATACTTCGTCATAAACAATCGATTGACCAGAATCAATAGCTGCTGAATACATTTGATATTCTCTAGTATTAATAACTTCTAAAACATTTTTATATTCTTCTAATAAAGCTGGGATATTTTTACTTTCTGCTTGTTTAAATAAATCTAACTTAAAGTCATCTATTTCTGCTTTTGCTGAAGGCGTCAAGTTATCAGGATTAATTGCATTAAATTGTTTTTCCAAAGCAGGAAACTTTGCATACCAGTAACTAAATGTTTCGTTATAAACAACACCATGACCAGCATCAATATTTTTAACATACATTTGATATTCTCTAGTATCAACAACTTCTAATGCACCTTTATATTCTTCTAATATAGCAGTGGCATTTTTACTTTCAGCTTGTTTAAATAAGTCTAATTTAAAACCATCTATTTCTGCTTTTGCTGAAGGTGTCAAATTATTCAAGTCAATTTCATTAAACTGTTTTTCCAAAGTAGGAAACTTTGCATACCATTCACTAAACAATTCATTATAAACAACACCATGACCAGCATCAAGTTCCTTAGCATACATTTTATATTCAATAGTATCAACAACTTCTAATGCTTTTTTATACTCGCTTAATAAATTAGTAGCATTTGCTGAATTAACATTAATATCAATTTTTATACTACTAGCTGCATCATTTTTCCTAATTGCTTTAAATAAATCAGTTGTTTCCCCTAAAGCACCAAAAGCAGTACCAACTACAGCATTAGTTAAAATAGATTGTACACCACCGTTATCATCAAATACTTCAGCATATTTATCTAAATAATTAGCATTCGCATCAAATTCAACATATTCATTATTATCGTTATAATATCCATCTGCATAAACAGTATTAATAGCAGGTCTAACAATCCCTTCCAAACCACCAGTTACAGTTTCAGAAGCAATTTTAAAAGGAAGACTTATCTTAGTACTGGCTCCTATTTTAGCCCCAACAAACATTTGACCTGCTTCCCAAGCTGCATTCAATGCACCAGCTGTCAACCCCTCAACAACAGAAGCCCCAGAAGCCCAAGCTTCCTCAGCCCCTGCTCCAAAACCAGCAGTTCCCGCTGTGATAGCCATAGTAGTAGAAGTAGCACCACCAACACCAGCAGCAGCTCCTGCTATACCAGCAGTAGCAGCAATACCTCCTACATAACCAATACCAACACCAACATTTCTAGCCACCTCTTGCCAATCTTCATTTCCAAAAAATGCATTTTCAGTAATAAAATCACCATAAGCAGTCTCATCATAAATATAATCAAACCAACCAGTAACATGCTTCTCAGCCACAAACCCAGTAGTAGCATCCCACATATCAGCTGTCGCTGTACCACCAGTAAATAAATCATAAACCCCTGTACCAATTGAGCCAAGTGCAGTACCTACAATAGCACAAGTATCAACCAGTGCTTCACCCAATACCAATACACCTTCCACTAATGATGTATATACTAAAGCTTGTGAACTAATAGAATTAAGTGCTCCACTCATACCAGCTGCATGTAATTCAGCAGCAGATATAGAAACTTCATCAGTATTAATACTAGAATTATAACTTGACAAAACCTCAGGAGAAAAAGTTGCACCAGTTTCTGCCTCAATTATATCAATGTAATCACTGATATTACTAAAACCTGGTATATTTATTAAAGATGATACTAAATGTTGTCGATAATCATTAAATTCATTACTATAATTAGACTCAAATGATTTCTTAAGATTTTCCACTGAAGATGCATTATTAACAAAAGTACTATTAGTAGTAATATTAGACGATCCATACTTAATAGAGTCAACTTTATAAATACTTAATAACGGTAAACTTAAAAGAGCATTTTTTACAGAAGCATTAGAAGAGGTAGAAACATTTGAAAAATCACTAGCTCTAGACACCAAATTTTGTTCTGTCTGTAAAACATCAGTTTCATACTCTTCAATCCAACTAGAAATGCTAGAATAACCCTTCTTCAGTTCGTTATAAATTTTTGTTAACTGATTAGCAATGCTTGATACATGATAATCACTAGACCCTATAATATAACTAGAAGTATAAGTATCAAAAACAGTATTATTAAAATAATCAGTTTCAGATAAAATTAAACTTTTACATTCACCTATTAAATTAGTATCAAACTTAAGTACCTCAGCCATATCATATTCTCCTTATATAGTATTATTAAACAACTTTATATTGTTCAGTAATGTTAGTTCCGCCAACCCTTATACTTGTAAATTCAGATTCACCACTAGCATATTTATAATCTAAAATACCTTCACTAACAGATTGGTTAGCTCTCTCAACATTAAATTCCCTAACATTTTTATGCAAATTTGTCATCTTATCAATTTGACCATCAGCAAAGTCTTTAGAAATAATTGGATGTTCACTTTTATTAATTCTGTCAGTAGCAGCTTTAAAACCAATTCCAGAAATGTTAACTAGCTCATTATAACTTTCATCTAAAATATATAAATTTAGTTTCAGTGTAGGAACAGTAGTTGCATATCGCAAACTATTTTTCTTTCTTTCAAAATTCAACTCAAAAAAATCATCAGGTCTTTCATAAAATAATTTAGAGTTAGAAATCCAATTGGATAAGTCATTATAATAACCATTTATTAAATCATCATGATACTTTTCTTCAGTATTAATTAGTAATTCATTCTTCAATTCAGATAAAAATCTATCTGCCATTTCTTTAACATTTTGTTCAACCATTTAAACATTTCCCCCTCTTACATTATTTCAAGAACTGTATTATCACTAGTATTACTGTTATTATCAGTATTTAAAGAACTCATTGGAGTTGGTACTTCCTCGTTGTTATTAGAACCTTGATTCTTATTAATGATTTCTTCATGAACCTTCACTAAATTTTCTTTAAATTTAATTTCTTCTTCATCCTCAAGACCCTTATGAAAAATTTCATTTATTTGACTATGATCAAAAAGCAAGTTCTTATTCGCTGCTAAATATCCTTCCGGGTATAACGTACCAACATAATCATAAATTTTATTCGGACTATCCTCCGAAGTTACTAAAAACCCAGTTATCATAACACGCTTTTTTCCACCTGCTAACATAACTATAGTACCTATTGGTAAAAATTTCTTATCATTCATTATTATTCTCCTTACTAAAATTCAATTCAAGTTTTTCAATATATTTAACATATTGAGGCTTACCATGTTTAATAATAAAACAAAAATCATTAGGAACATCATATTTCATCTCATCAATTTTCCTACTTATTTTTAAAGAAAACTGATCATTAATACCCGATCCTATCCATATCCCATTTGTATTATTAACTGAATTTTTAAACCAACTCTCTAATTCAACTTTCTCAATTTTATCAATTGTATCAATTAAATAAAAATTAACTATTTCCAAATTTTTTAAATTATCAATTATTTCAGTAAGTTTATTTTTATTATCACTTGACAATTTATTTCTAAGTGAATCAAAACCTATTATAAAACAATTAACTTTTCTTGTATTATTAAATACTTTCACATCATAATTATTAGTCTCATAAATTTCTTTCTTTTCTTTACAAAAATCACTTAATGAGGAGATAAAATCGTCATATTTATTATCAATATATTGATATTTATTTTTATACCTCTCATCGATTGATAAATCATCAGCATTGATTACAATCACGTTTTCTTTGTTAATTGCAATAATTTGATTAATTAACATATTAACTATATTACTCATCCAAGCTAATTCAATAGATGTAATAATCGTTGCATAACTTTTAATAAAATCATATTTGACAATTTCCAGATTATCTTTTTGAATTCCGATGACTAATTCATGAGTTTGACCAAAAGCTTCCTTAACATCACTATATGTAACAACACTCGGTAAAACCGGAACTGATTTAGCTTTACTGCCATATTTTTCATGATAAAAATCATTTTGTTTTTTGACATGACTAATTAAATTATCAGGTTCACATATTGACGCCGTTTGAAACTCATAAACTTCATCATTTTTAATAATACCGCGTCCAAACAATTTAGCCGGATAAGATTTATTAATACTACCTAATATAGTTATAAAATCCTCATCTTGATTTTGTTGTAAACAATAAGTTAAAGCAAAATTTTGACGCAACTTAAATCTAATACCTGTTGGAGTATTAAGTGATAGAATAAAGAATATTCCATATTTAGTACAATCACGTGATAAAATAATCAAATTATCATCATATTTACTAAAAGTTTCTTGATATGCCTCATAATTATTAATAACTACTACAATAGCAGGAACCACATTACCACTATTTCTACAATAACTATCATAGTCTCCGTTATAGTTAGCAAACATCTTTTTTCTTTCCTCATCAGCAGTTATAATATCACCTACTAAAGGACAATTATCAAACATTTTTAAAGCTCCAGAACCAAAATCAATTATATAAAAATTCAACTCTTCTGGAGAATAATAAATCATAGAAGAATAAATAGTAGAAGTGATAAAATTTTCTTTTCCACTGCCACTACTACCAAAAACAGTAGCGTTACCTTCCTTTGACAATGGTAATGTTAATAATTTTTGTTCTTGTCGTCCAGGAATATCATACTCACCAACAATTGGATTAATAGTGTAATTTTCCTTCACATAATTATATTTAGTAGCTAAATTTTCAACAACAATATACTCTGGAATTTTTGACAACCATAACGGTTTACACAAAATATCATTTTGTTTAGCAAGATCATCTAAATATTTAACAATATTTAAAAGTTCTTCTCCATTACTTTCACTCACAACTTCTTTTTTCAATTTAGTATCTACATCTTTAACACTATACCCAATATTATTAACAAAATTAATAGTTGTATCAATTGATTTATTTACTTTCTCAGCTGGTAAATACTTGCCCCCAGCCCAAGATGCTTGTCCTAAAATAAACACTTCATTAAAACCTACTTGAAAATAAAATCTACCTGTTTGCTTCAAAAATGCGGCATCAGGACATTTAATAACTTCATTAGAATCAGATTTATCTTGTACACGCATACATACCCTAAATCGAGTATTACTCCAAATTTGAGGATCAACAACTCCGCTAGGTTTTTGAGTAGCAAGAATTAAATGAACCCCCAAACTACGTCCAATACGAGCTGTAGAAATAAGTTGCTCCATAAATTCTGGTTGTTGATTTTTTAATTCGGCAAACTCATCACTGATAATAAATAAATGTGATATTGGTTCATCGATAGTCTTTTCACGATACATTTTTTGATATTTATAAATATCAATAGTACTATCCCCTGAAATTTCTCTAGCTCTATTAAATAAACTTTGCCTACGTTTTAACTCTGATTCAATTGACGCCAAACTTCTTTTAATTTCATTAGCATCCAAATTAGTAATAGTACCTACAAGATGTGGTAATTTCAAATTAATAGTTTCATTTTCAAAAGCACCAGCTAATCCTCCACCCTTATAGTCAATTAAAACAAATTGTACTTCATCAGGATGATAGTTAATAGCTGCCGAAAGTATATAAGAAATAATAAATTCTGATTTACCACTACCAGTCATTCCAGCAATCAAACCATGTGGGCCATGATATTTTTCATGTAAATCGATACTGATTAACTCTCCATTCTTACCAATACCAACCGGAACATGTAAATTTAAAACTGGATTATTTTGACTCCATCTAGCACCAGCATTTAACTGTTCTATTTTACCAACATCATACATTTCCAAAAATCCAATTTTACTAGGAAGTTGCCCCTCTGAATTATCCTTCAATTCAATTGGTATATTTGCTAATCTCTTAACACATAATTCATAGTCAAGATTACTAATCAAATCGACATTAAAATCAATAGCATCATTGAAATTTTCATTATTGTGGACTCTACCTTTTTCAGCAACTAATTCAATAAAAGACATACATTGATCAGGTAAATTAGTAATCTTATTGCCTAAAATGAATAAACCAAATCCTAAATAACTCTTACTATTCAAAATGTTATTAATAACATCAAAATCTCTAATTTTCTTAAAAGAATCAGTTACAATAAGATATACTTTATTCAAATCTTCTACTTTAATATTACCAGAATTTTTACTTTCTTTTCTCTTTGTATACTCTTTTTCTAAATAATAACACACCTCTTTATATTCATTATTATTTGTCGCAAAAAATCTAAGTGATTTATCATCAGTAAAACAATGCGGAAGATTTCTTAAAAATTTCCATTTATATTCATTCTCACTATCTGTTAAAACAATTATTTTTAAATCATCATAACTATGAAAAGCAAACAATTGCAATGCTAGTCTCTTGAAGTATTCAATAGTTTCTTGATCATTACCAATTAAACCAGCTACATAGCTATTTATTAAAGAAAGAACAACAGGAACATTACTTAATAATTTAGGTTCACTTCCCAAAGTACTAACCATATCCTTTAAGTTATCTTCTGCCATAGAAAAATGTTCTTCAGGATACTTAATATCTATTTTCATAGGATATGATCCTAACCCTAAATTAATTTCTAAAAAGTCAGCATCCTTAATTCTACGTTGCCATAAACTAACTTGCCTATTAAGTATAATATTCTTTATCTCTTCAAGATGAGGATAATTATTAACTAAAATTTTTGTTTGTTCTAAAATCGCAGAATGTATCATTTTCTTTTTCGATTCAATATACTCACTATATTTTTCTTGTCGCTTTTTTTCCGCTTTAATTCTTCTATTTTTTTCAAATCTCTTAGTTAAAATAGGCCAAATAATTACACTTGTAAGCATAGCACCACTAATTACTAAAGATGGTAAAGAATTCTCTAAAGTAGCTGTCCCATTCATGACATTATTAAGTGCAGTATAACCAGTCATTAAAGACATCATTGACATCGTCAGCATAGGTCCAATAGTTAATAATGCAGATGTCTCTTGCTCTTCTGTTTTAACAGGAGGAGCATCTATAGAAAGTTCTAGTGGAACAATTCTAGAAATAAATCTAGGTGTTTTATGATAATATTCTTTCTCATCATATAAAGGATACTCAATTTCATCTTCTAATTCCTCAGTAACAGGAGTAACATTAGAAACAGGATAAGTATACGCATTAGCACTAACAACAAGTCCACTAATACTATTAATCCAAAAACAAAGACTAGTAGTAAAATTTTCTCTAATAGCAACCATATAAACAATTTTCAAACCATTAATAAAAATTACATCACCAATTTTAATTTCTTTTTTCTTCAAAAGTCGCTCACAATTAACATAAACAGCGACATCAGGACTAATACTTGATATAAAAATCTTATTATCTTCTTTTTTTATTAATGCAACATCAGTATTAAGAAAAGGAACTTTAATAATACTTTTTTCAGAATTACCTATAATAACATCATTATTTACCAACTCTGAAAAATCATAATAATTATATTCTGTTCTAACAGGAGAACAGTATAATAAAACAACAGAATTTTCAACACTGTTTTTAATAGTATAAAAATTATATTCTTCTAAATATACATATGCCTGTTCTTGTTCACCAACAACACAAAAAACTTCATTGTTACTAATTAACTTCCATTTATCATTTTCAACTTCAATAGAAATTAAATTTCGGTTTATACCGTTATTATCAACATCTGAAATCCAATAATTCCCCTCTTTAACCTCAGGTAAAATAATATTTTGTATTTTTTTATTTTTAATTATTGAAACACGCATATAACACCTCCAACTTAGACTAAACTATCCGCATTCGCTTTTAAAGTTTGCATTCTCTTTTTATTATCTTCAATTTACACACGAGTAGATTCTCGTCTATTCCAATTACTTTGATTTAATACTCGCTCATGTTCTATTTCTCCATCATCATTAGTAGTAGCAACCGTATTATAAAGATTATTAGAATAATAATCATAATTAGCTTGAAGAGATTGGTTAGTAACCTCTAGATTTTTATATTCTTCTACATAACTAGCCAAAGTATTCATACGATCTATAGTATCACTCAAGTTTTTATATTTAAGATTGATCAAAGTATCAATAGCTTGTTTCAAATTATTTTTAGAAGATGCACTCCAATTTTCACTACCTAGTTTAGATAAAACTTCAGAAAGATCGGCATAATCAATATTATTTTTAAAAACTGAAATTTCATTTTTCAATAGCGAAACATCAACAGATTCAAAAGCCATAAAACATCTCCTTTTTTTAATTTACAACACTAGAGTTATTTTGCGAAGTAGTAGCACCTGCCGGATCAGATATACCTAAACTATTACAAATCTCAGTCATGACCAAATTGTCAACAGCTTGATATCCTTCCGCACAGCTAGCTAAATACAAAATACTACTTTCAATTTCAAGAAAAATATCATCAAACTGACTAGTTAAAACTTCTAAACTCTGAGCATAAGCACTAGCAGCTTCATTTCCCCAAAAAGAACCACCATTCACAGTTGTCTTAATAGCACTAATTTTTTCAAAACTGCTTTGCATATTTTTAGCAACAGCATGTAGTTCGTTACAACTACTTTCAATTTGCGAATACGATATTTTCATTATAAACCTCACACATCAATCGTTTTGGTAGCATAAACTTCATCAATAGTCTCATAAGGACCAGGAACTTTTTTTAAATACTCAGCATACGAATTTAATACTTCTAAAATTGCATTAAACTTAGGAACATGGAAACTACGCATATTATTAATGTATTTCAAAGCATCTTCACCTTCCCAAGCAGCATTTATTTTATCAATAATATGACTATATTTAACAATTTCATCTTCTATCTGTTGACAACAATCTAAAAACTCATCAGCTTTTGATAATGTAACAGTTTTATCCATAATTATTTGCATGACATGTCCTTTCTCTTACAAATGACTACTAGTTATAATAATCATTTGTAAGAGAGTTCTATAGAACTCTCTTATTTAACATATAATATTTAAATTATATATGTTCTTGTACTCCGCCTGTTTTTCTTACTATACCATCTGCTATTTTTGCATTTGCAATTACTGTATTTATTAAATACGATCCACAATCTATTACTGATTGTGAAAACTCAGGAAACTTTACACTGATTTCATCAAATGTTGCTTTAGCTTCCACTGCAGCTTCACCACTCCAAGTACCGTCATCTCCAATTTTGGATAACAACATTTTAATTTCACTTAGAATTGCTTCCATATCAGTTCCAGCTGTTTTTAATTTATTAGCTAGATTTTCAACTTCCGAGTATGATATTTTTTCAAAATCCATTTTCTTTCCTCCTTATTGATTTATTCCACTTTTATTCGCTTCTTGCATTTCACGATAAACTTTACCTGCTTCTTGTAAATAAATTCCCATAGAATCTATTGCATCTCTTAGTTTTTGAACTTGTGATAATTGTCGTTCAATAGCTTGTAGATACTTGTTAGCATCTTCACCTTGCCAATAAATTCCTAATTCTGTATTAGCTTGTCTTACTTTATTAAGACAAGCTTGAAAAGAATCACCTTTTTCAACAACTTGTACACCTGTTGAAATTGTTTCTTCAAAATTAATATTTAAATTCATCATGACACCTCCCTTCTTTACATCACTATAAGTTTAGACCCGTTTTTTATTCCTGTATCTTTGACATACATACCATTCAAATAAATCATTCCATTTTCACGGTCGACTAAATTTACTTCATGGGGTTCTTTGTTAAATGTACCTAATGTAAGTTCATTAATAGACGTAACAATATATTTTTTTATAGTACCAATCATCTTATTATTAGGAATATAAATATCATATTCCATCTCAACAACCGGAACAATTATTGTCACAATAAACTTATTAATCATATACACTCTCCCACTATAAAATCTAACAAACGTATCTTTATCTTATGCATATCATAATAAGTATATAATATTAAAAATAAAAAAGCAAGATTATACTCCTCCTATCTCACCTTTTTTTCTCAAATAAATTTTC
>CAYJHB010000032.1:0-11867 GCA_964370105.1 uncultured Muribaculaceae bacterium
ATTGATAACATTTCAGCAAAGTAATATTCTACTCTGGCAATATTCATTTCATCTAGAATAATAGTATGTACATCATCATCAAAACTAGCTGTATATAACTCACCTAATACTTCTGTTTCATTAAATCTTTTAGTGAACTCATTAAAGTATCCAACTAATTCTGTTTTATCTCTCCATGATGGTTGAACTGAGGCAACACATGAATCTTTTGATACAAATTTTCCCCATGCATATGCAAGTGATGTTTTACCAGTACCGGAAATACCTTGTAAGATAATTAAACGCCCACAAGCTAATCCTGCTACGAATGATCTTAGTAGTGCTGGTGAATAATATAATCTTAATTTGCTTGCTGCAAAGCATCTTAAATCATCAATTAACTGTTCTAAGTTAGTATTGTTATCATATATTTTAGGTGATGTATTAGCTAATGCATTATCAATAAGTGTAAGTTTTGGAAAACGACTATCAATTGCAGCTAATTCTGCATCTTCTTCTGTTTGTGGCTCTTCTCCATCTGGATTTAATCCTAATTGGGAAACCTTCATTGCCATTAATTCATCTTTTTCTTTCATTAACTTACGTACTTGGTCGTTTAATTTAGCTATTTCTTCTAATAAATCTTCTTGATTTAAATTGTTCTTTTTACTATTAAGAAATCTTTTGATAGCAAAAACGATTAATGCTACTACGATACCCACTATAGCTATAATTAAGATGATAGATAATATTGCTAATATCCATTCAAAAACTCCAAATTCCTTGCTATATGTGCCAAAAATCGTTGAATATGACCCAAAGTCTAATATTCCTAATATACCATTCCATAATCCCATAAATATTGATGATAGTCCATCAATAAACACTGAGATAAACTCAAAGAAAAATCTTATAAATGTATCCATACCTTATTCACTCCCTACTTCATTTGTTTTACTTTCAACATCTTCATATATTATGTCTTTTGTTATATCTTTTGGTAAAGTAGCTATTACTTTATTACTTTCTGGATTCTTCTTACTTGCAAAGATATAATCCATAATATAGAAATATGTTTTGTCTTTTTCTGTCATTTTTACTGTTTTATCTATAGTTAAAGCAAAATGATATCCTGCTTTTACTAATTTTTTAATCATTACTTTACTTTTAAATAAATCTGTCATTCTTAATGTTACAATAATATTTTCTTTGACATAATCATCATCAAACAGTTTAAGCATCTTTTCAAATTTCTTTTCTTTAGCAAAAATTGTACTTGGAAAACTTACTAGATACTTCTTAGCAAAATTACTAGATAGCATATCTAATGATATTTGATTTAGTAATAATGTTAAGTGGATTTCCATTTTATCTTCGGCAATTACACCTTCGCTGTATGTTTTGTCTATAATATAACCACTATATAATTTATTAAAACTTAAATTATGTGTTAGCTTAGTTCCTAGTAAGTGATGCTTAGCTGAAACTTTAGAAATCACTAACTCAAATATATTGTTTTCAATTTTTTCATATAAGTACTTTATTGTTCTAGTATATTTTTTTTGAATTTGAATAACTGCTGAAACTAGTTTTTTTGCATTTGTTTCGCTCAGCGATCTTTCCTTAATATACTTTCCTAATTGCTTATTATAGTATTCTCTTTTTAGTTCTGGGTCTCCTATATTATTATCTAACTTGAAGATTGCCATTAGAACATTACCATACCTAATTATCATATCATTATGCTTGTCGTCATCCCCATGATATTCATCCATTAAATCAAGAGCATAATCTTTAATTACTTTATCTACCTTATTATATATTTTCTTCTCAAAAGATTCATTTTTAGCGTGTTCATAAGAATCATAATATCTTGCTTTTAGATATACTTTTGTAAATTTGTTGATAATTGCTTTCTCACTTGAATTAAAGTTTTCTTCGTCTAGGATAAGTGATATCAACTCTTCTAATTCACTTTTTTTAAGTAGCATTATTTTTTCAATAATATTTTTTGATTTTTTAGCAGTTTTTTCTAGTAGAGATATTTCAATATTAGTAAGACTTTCTTCTTTTTCTTCTACTTCTTCTTCGACTTTGTTTTGTTCTTTTATTTTTTCTTGTTCTAGTTTTTCTTGTTCTTCTGTTTCTCTTTTAATATCTTCTAGTTCTTCTTTTTCCTCGTCTATATCACTTACATCAACGGATACCATACGGAAGATTGATGTCTTTGATAAGTCTTCTTCTTTAGTTGTTGTTGTTGGTTGATTATAACTGTAGTTATCAATTGTTTTATTTTCTCTATCAATAATAGGTGATGCCTCTTGTGGTTTTTCATTTTCTATCAATGTAGAAATTGGTTGTTCTTCTTGTTTATAACCATATATTATTGGTTCTATTTTTTTATCTTCTTGTCGTTGTTCTTCTCTTTTGAAGATTGGTTCTCTTACTAGAGCCTCTTGTTCTTCTTGTTTATAACCATAAACTAGCGGTTCTACTTTTGGAGGCTCCTGATATGAATATGGCTTAACACTTGGTTCTTCTTGTTTATTTTGTAGCGGGGAAATCTTATTATATTCTTCATCGTTGAATATATTTACTGTTGTTTTATCTTCGGCATGATTTTTATCTTTAGTTAGAAACTTATCTTTAAAAAATTCTAATATCTTCATCTCACTTTTTCCCTCTTTATTCTTTTTATTCTTTTTATCTAATTGAAAGTTTGCTATAAACAATGTTAATGTTAGTGTAATCAAAACAATTGGATTAAATATTGTACTTCTTAGTACTCCGAACCCTGGCAATACTGAGGTAGTTTTACCTATTATTTGTTCGTTATCTACCGGTGATTCATCTTTTGTATTGTTGGCATCTCCTTTAGTAATATAAGTGCCATTGTAGGCTTCAACAATTCGATGAGTTATAATAGCTCCATCTTGTTCAAAAGATACAATATCGCCTACATCTACTTCTTTAGTAATATTGACGATAATTAGATCACCTTTACTAAATTCATCTTGCATGCTGTTTGATTGAACTTCAAAAATAGAATAACCAAAAAAATCCGCATATTGTTTACCCAATAATGTGGTTTGAATGCCTATATATAATGAGCAAATAAATACTATTCCTAAAAGGACTAGTAAAGTGTTTAGAACGATGTGAATACACTTGTCTGCTTTAAACTTTTTTGCCATTTTCTATCCTTTCTATTCTACCAAATTTTACCCTATATAAATATTACCATATTCGACAGCGTTTGACAATAAAAAAATAACCATTAGTTTTGGTTATTTCTGTAAAGTCTTAATATCTATAACTCGGAACAATTACTTCTTCTTCTCCATATTTTATCTCAATTATTAATGTGTATAATTGGTATACAAATACTAAGAAACATGGCACAACTACTATAAATAAGAATCCCCATTGTGAAAGAATAAAACTTAAGATTGTTCCTAGTCCCGGGAATACTTGTGCACTTTTCCCTACGATAAACTTACCATCAAATGTCGCTCCATTTTCAAACGAAATATAATTTTCTTCAACAACGATAGTGCCTACTTTTCCTATTTCAATATCTATTTGATCATCATTATGAATTCGATATGCAAATATCTCTTCGCCCATTTTTACATTGTCTACTCTTCTCTCATTTACTAAGACTAGATCTCCTGGGTTGTAACCTTCTGCTGTTACAGCATCATTAATAATGATATATGATGTAGCTCCTAACTTTGTTACTCCATATTCATTTTGATTTAATAAAAATACAGTCATTACAATTGCAAAAACAAAAAAGATTACTGCAATTATTCCTATAAAAATTTTTTTTATTACCTTCATTTACTATCACCTACTTTATCTTATCAAATTACGACATAAATTGCAATTATTTATTATGAACATCCACCAGTTCTGTTTATTTCAAAAGAATTTATATCTATTAAATCTTCTTTATTATTTGTGTAAAAATTTAATTCCCCACTACTATAAGGGTTTATTTCAACTGTAACCTCATTTATTTTATTTTTATAATCTGTAAAGAGATTGACAATTGATTCATTAATTTCATCAATTGATAATTTATCATTAGGAAATTTTATACTCAAGCATTCGGTACTACTACTATCATTAATTATAATTAATTTATCATATGTATCATAATTTTGATAGATTGTTTGATACGTCGATTCATTATTAGCATAATTCAAGCTCCAAATTCCTTCAATTGTTTTTGTATGGGGAGTTGTTGCTTTGACACTTATCTCTATTTCTATTTCATCAAAAGAAAACTTTTCATCTAATTCTATTTCCACATACATCTCTGAATTTGTTTTTTCTTGTTCCCAAGTGTATGCTTCTAATTCACAATTTGTTTTTGTATAATTTGAAACATCTATACCGTTTTCCTTACTATTTCTACAGGTATTTTCACTTGATAATATACCATTTACATTATTGGTATTTGTACCATTTACTAAGCACTTTGCACTACCTTTAGCATTATTAATAACATTGCATGTTACTGTATATTCAATATCTTCTTTAGTTATTTTTTCATCTAAATAGTTTGTTACATTAAATCTTATTTTTTCTTGATTCCAATTTCCATAATCATGATGAATTTTATTTATATTAAGGTCATCACTATAGAAATAAAAATTTTGATTATTCAAATAGTTTTCAATTAGAGTATTATGAAAAAACATAAAGTATGTCAGTATAATTATTACTATTGTAATTATCAATATAATTAATCTCAATCTTTTTCTTTTCATATTATTCCTCTTGCCAACTAGCTACTTCTATTTCAATAAAATCAGCTAGATTAATATAGTCAACAGTATTATAAATCTCATTTAAAGAAACTTTAAGAATATATTTTTCTTCACTGTCCAACTTTTTTTTCTCGGTTGTACATACTATTTCATTGTCAGAATTTCTAGTATAAGATTCATCACAAATATAAATTAATTCTTCTTTATCTTCTGAGTCAATTTTATATAATTCAATATTAAATGGTATAAAGTGGTATGTTGTTAATGTTAATTGATACGAAACTTCCTCTTGTTTTACTTTTTCTACAGTAAATTCATAATTAATTTTAGTACCTGCTTTTACTTCATCAAAGGGGACAGTTATAGTAGTCATCTTCTTATCTTGAAAGTAAATAGTTGCGGCTTCTTTATTATCGCTTGAATTTATTTCATGAAAGAAAATTAAATATATTATACTAAAGAAAAATAGAATTATTAATGTAATTATTATTTGTTTTTTTTTCATAGCACTACCTTACTATAAAGTATCTCTCTTGAGTACTTATTTTATTATTATTTTCATAAAGATCAAAGACAAGTTTATATCCTGTATTATCAAACTGTTTAGTGATTAATTCTAAACTCAACTTTAAATCTTCTACTTGATATGTATCTTCACTATGGCTAGTTAATGGCTCATTAACATAATTAATCAAATCTATTAATTCATAACTTTGATCATATGCACTTAAACTTCTTCTTTTATATAGTGAGACTACTAATGTTCTGTTTTCTTGTTGGGCATAATTGATATTATATTCAATTGCCATAATATCATTAGCTTTACTAATAGTACTGTTAGGTAGTTCTTGCTCAACAGTCAACAGATTATTATTTTTCTCTGCTTTTTGAACTGTTAATGGAATATAAGTACTCCCTGCGTTTAACTCATCATAGTGATATCCATCAATCGCTAAATATGGAGTAAGGACTAAACTGTAGTTTTCATCTTTTAGGTTCGAACTCTCACTTGTTGTTATAAGTGTAAGATTTTTTTCTAATGCTTCTAGGGTTGCAAAATTGATTCTTATGATATTTTCTTTATCAAATTTATAAACAGTACCCTCATAAATAAATTGGATGTTAGTTAATAAATTTTTATCGACTACTTCATTATCAGTATCGACTACTTTTATTTCTAGACCTTGATATTTATAATTAGTATATGTATCATATACTTGCCTATTATCAACATATTGATTAGTAGTATAAACACTTATT
Organism: uncultured Muribaculaceae bacterium; assembly: GCA_964370105.1. GTDB lineage: Bacteria > Bacillota_I > Bacilli_A > RF39 > UBA660 > CARZYU01. The sequence continues at coordinate 6,018 of CAYJHB010000032.1, forward strand.
GGTAATACTACATTATTGTTATTGTTGATAACTAGAGAGTTATTGTTTCCATTAACATTGAGAACTGGTTGGGCCTCCTTGTTAATATATATATCAACTGTTTTAACTGTACTTGTTAGAGTGTTGATAACTTTGTCAGTATTTTTATCTATTTTTTCTAGCTTGAATTCAATATTTTGATAATTTCTCTCTTCTTTTGCATTAGAAAAGTCAAAAATGAAAGTAAAGTTTTCACTAAGTTGATTATCTATATAATAATCAGTTTCTTGATAGTTATCTTGATTACCTTCAATACCTATTTTTTGAAATAAAGTTAATGGATAATGGGCTTGTCTTTGGCAGTTTTGATTATCATCACTACAACTTGATATAAAATCATATAAATCTTGATCAGTTGGTATTACATACTGATAAGTAATCCCTGTTATTTCATCAATCATTGTTATTTTTGTGTTTTTTGGTAATAATTCACTTGTTGTTAAGTTTCTTGTTTCATTTTTAATATCATTTATAGCTGATTGATAACTAAAGTTTATAGTAATACTAGACCTTTGTGTAATTGCTATATTAGTTGTTACCGTACTTTGTTTTTCTTTACCTAGATAAATCGTTTGATTGTAACCTGCATAGATGATACGATCTGAATTAGCATAGTACTTGTTACCTTCTGTATCTATTACTTGTAGATATACAATATATGTTCCTTTATTAGTTATGTTGATATTATCGCTATATTTGATCCAGTTACTCATTTGATCTAGTGTTTGTTTATTTAGAGTTTTATCACTAATATAGTAATTTACAGTTGTTACTTTAATTGGTATATCATTATTATTAATAGTAAGTTTTGTATTATTATTAACATAAATATTATTTAGATCTTCAGTTAATTTATTATAAGTATTATTATTTAAAATTAAATCTATTGGTGAATGCTCTACATTATAATTAATAATATCGCTGTTAATATAGGTGATATTATCATTATGATCTGTTATTTTGACATATATAATATATTGTCCTTTTTGGTTTAATTCTATTAAATCTTTATATATAGTCCAATTATCTTGTTCTTTTAACTCTTCAATTGTTAAAACTTTAGCATCACTACTAATATAATATTGTTTTGCTTTAGTTGGTAAGTACTCATTATTGTCTACTATTTTTATTGTTATTTCTTCATTATATTCAACTGTATTTACTTCGTTTGTGTAGTTATTCCAACTATTATTCTTAGCATAAAGAGTAGCTTTAGGATTTTGAACATCATCTAAGTATAGTATTGGCAAACTTTCATTAGTAAAAATCCAAGCGTTTTGAGGATAATTATTTATATCTTCTAACGATATAAAGCTTTGATACAATAAATTTTCTTCTAAATATGATGCATCATACATTTTATTTTTTGATACTTCTGTAAACTCACCATCATATTTTCCTGTTTCTACTGGTTTGGTATCTTCAATAATTAAAACATTATTAATACTAACAATTGTATCATTAATTGTGTTTATAGTGTTTTGTGCTTCTTGGTAGTTAAGGCTATTATTTATTTTTATTTCCCTACTATTATTAATATAACTTATTAAGCCACCTACTAATGGGGCATTTATTTTTTCTTGATTATAACTTTGATAAATTCTTACTTCTCCATCATTGTTCTCGATTACCCCTACTAGGCCCCCTGCTACTTTTGTAGCATTTATATTACCTGTATTATAGGATTTTGAAATCGTTACTTTACCTCTGATATTTCCTGTTATGCCGCCACTCACTTTGGCATTGTATAAATTAACACGACTGACAGCATTAGTAATATCTGTATTGTTGTTACTTGCTATTATTCCACCTGATATACTGTAGTCATAAATTATTTCATATCTTAAATCAGTAAACTTTATATTAGTATATTTATCTGTATTAATAGCTAATTCCAAGTTTGAATAATCAGTTATTTCAACTTCAAATTCTTTTGATGTGATTCTTTGATCATTTATCATAATAGCAGCTGATTCATCGCTGCCTACTACAACTTCATAACTACCACTTAGTTTAGCACTAACAATTATTGATTCATATTGTGGTAAGTTTTTTGGTAAGTCTAAACTTTGATTTCTGCTATTATCTACTGTTATATTGGCATATTTTTTTTGATAGGTTGTATTTATATTATTACTTATAACGTTACCAGATACTAGCACATTTTCAACATTTGCAAATTCAGCATTACTCACTAATGGAGATGATATAGTTCCCCCGTTAATAAGGGCGTTTTCTAAGTATAAGTTAGTTATAGACCCTCGTAAGTCAGTAAATAATGCTAGTTCTGATACAGTGTTAGTTTCATCTGATAAATACAAACCATATATTCGATATGAATTACCATCAAAATGTCCACTAAAACCATCAATACTATAAAATTCTGTTATTGTACCTACTTCTTTTTCTTGAAAGTTTTTATTTAAGTAATATTTATTGGTCTTTGGATCAATATAATAAGTTAAATTATCAATGGTATAACGAATACCAAGAGCTTCATTATAACTAAATAGACCATTATTAAGTACTATATCATTAGCTAATTGAAAGTAAGTATCACTATAGTCGGTTATCTTTTCTTGATAATAAAAATAAGCTAATTCATTACCGTTAGAAATAATATATGGGTCGTCTTTAGTTCCATTTCCTGAACGGTATGATGTTGCTACTGTTCCATCCCATAAAGCAGCATTTTCTAATGTTGATCTATTTTGAATTCTTGCTAACGTGGGAAAAGAGATTACTGTTAATACTATGATTATTACTAGTATACTAACATTTGTAATCTTTTGCTTAAGTGATAAATTGTTATAATATTTTTTTATCATGCTTATACCCTTATCTTATTCTAGATAAATTATATCATAATTTGTCTTTTTTTGACAATAAAAAAACTTCCCTTAGGAAGTTTTAAATAACTGATCTACCTCAGTTATAAAATGAATTTTTTCTGGGGTTATTGTACTTTCGTTAATTGTTTTTAAACGAAGTATCAAATTGATTTTTTCAATAGTAGTTTCTAAATTTTCAACACTTAAATCATTTTCTGTTATGTTTATATCATTAAGTCGATATTTATTAACTATTATTTTAGCTACTTCGTTGTCACTAAATACTAATGATCCAGATACAATCATTTTTGTTGGATCTAATACAAATTCATCAAATTCTATACTTTTAGCTTCTAATTCTTTATATGTTGAAAGATTAAAAGCTTTCTTTATATCTTTAAGTTTATGAAATGAGTAACTATAATATAGGCTAAACAAATCTTTTACTGTCATACTAGGTGACAATACTCTTAATATTTGAGCTTTAAAGATTTCATAGTCATATGCTTTATATATTTTTCTCAATTCATTAGCAATTTGAATAGAATCATATTTACATCTATTTATCTCTTCTGGAGATGGAGCCTTAGTAAACATTTTTTTAGGCCCAAGTATGCGTTTACTTATTTTATCTAATCGATCTTCTTGATTAGCAATATCTCCTTCTATAATTCTTAAAACATTTGTTTTAGGGTCATATGGTTCTGTCAATAATTTTTCATATTCCTCTTTAAAGTGATTCAGTAGTGGCAAAAAACTTGAATAACTTTTATATTCTAAAATATTTTCTTTTAGTTTATTTAAATTAACATAAAGTTCTTTCATTGCTTCTTCATTAGAATAATCTGCATTTGGTATTAAACTACTAAATGCATTTTCTTTAAAGCTACTATCTTCTCTATATTGAGAAATGTCAAACTCATTATTTCTAGCTTTATAAACAATATCTTTTATGTCTTCTGCTTCTTCTTGTGGTTTATCATAATATAATTGTTTTAATTTGTCTAAACACATTTCATAGCTTGTTATTCCGTATTTAACTACAACGTCATTTTGCAGTGATGTTAAATAAGTATGAAATTTTTTCCCGTGTTTTTGAATTAATTGACGAAAGTTAAGTTCTATGTGTTCAATGAATTCTGGATTTGTCCAGTAAACTTCTTCGAATATTTTAGCTACTCTTGAATAATCACTAGAACCACTATTTTTTATTTCTAAAAATGTACTCATATAATTATGGACATAATTTGTATATACAAAATCCATAGCATTTAATGTAATTCCAATTGTACCAAATTTATCAACAAATTTATTAATAATATTATTTAATTCATTGAAATTAAAGTCTGAGTAGTTGTTTAGTTGGTATAATAAAATATCAAGTTCTAGTTTTTCAATAAAGGTATTAGATGGGTTTAGTAAGAAGCAAACACGTTCTAAATCTGTTATTTCACTAGAATGAGTAATCTCTTTAGGTACTTTATTCCCAACTTCAAACGATTCTCTTTTAGCTAATAAGTATTTAGTTATATTAGTTTCATATTCTTCATATTTTTCTAATATATCTTTTATCTTTTGATTGTGTTTCTTTATATTATTAGAGGTTGTTGTTGGTAAATTTGCAATGATGGATTTTTTTGTTTCTATATCATTATTTATAAATTTATAAAAATTATTCATCTTCATCATTCTCTTTCTCTTCTTCTAATATCTTATCATTTAAAAACACTTTAAACTCTTTTACTTCTTCATATACTTTTATCAATTCATCTAATGATAAAACTGATAAATCAAAATCCATCTTTTTGTCTTTATTTTGCATATAACCACCCTCTTTATACTTTTTTATTCATCGAACTCATCGTAACCTTGTGTATCTTTTTCAAACTCTATCCCTAAGGAAACTTCAGCTCCATTAGAAAATGTTTCTAAGCTATCAATATCTTGACCTTCAATCCAAACATAAATTCTAAATTTACTTATACCATCAGGAATTGTAAAAACTGGTTCATATAAATCACTTGTATAGATTGTATTTTGTAATTCAAAATAATTAGGATCTATTAGTGATGAACCTGATACTGAATTATTAACAACAATATCTTCTCCTGAATTGATCATTCCATAAGTAGGAAAAGTTAATCCGTCTCTTAGATTGATGCCATATTTTTTTGCTCTTTCAATAGAAAGATCTGTATGTTGAGTTTCATTTGATTCTATTATGATTTGTTGGCAATTATTTTCGCATATCATATTTTGTACTTGGTTAACACTAGCTTCATGTTCAACAGTATTTATTTTTACTACACCTACTCTGAACGAGTTAATAAGACCTTGCATTTCTTCATCTATTTGTGACTCAACAATGATATCAGCAGCAGTTAGATATAAATTATCTGCGACTGGTGATCCTGTTGTGTTTTTCATAAATAAATCAAATGATATGTAAGGTGCCATTGAATTTTGTGTATTTTCATTCGATAGAAAAGTATCTATATATCCTATAGTTCTTTCCCTATTTTTATAATATACTCCACCTGTATAGTACATATCAAATTTATCACTGTTAGTATTTGGAATTCCATTTGTTGAAACTGGTCTTAAACCTTGATTAGCCCAATGACTAGTGTGATTTGGATATGTTACTGATAACTCATCAAACAGTGTTTCTTCTGATATTTCGACATTTGTGTCAAATGTAATACCATCTAGTGAGATATACAAACCACCTGTTTTGGCAACAACCATATCAAAGTTATTAACACGTACATTTAAGTTTGTAGAAAACCATGCGTATGTTGATACAATTAACAAAAGTGATAGCAAAAACAACGACAATATTGTTAATCGAAATTGTTGTTTTGTCATTTTCTTTCGTTTTTTATCTTTTTTCTTTTCTTTCATATGTACTCCTTAATAATGAAGAAAGAGTAATGTTACTTACTCTTCATTCACAATAGTTACAATGAAGTTTCATTAT
>CAYJHB010000033.1:0-210 GCA_964370105.1 uncultured Muribaculaceae bacterium
GAACCTGTACTTGCAGTTGTACTTGATAGGGGTGGAGCGATTGGTTTAGATAAGAATTATATGTTTGATTTGTTATTTGATTCAGAGAGTTCTTATAATAATGTTCATGGTAGTACTACATTTGATATTCTTAGATATGGTTATTAAGTTAGAGTTATTCTAACTTTTTTATTTATGTCAATACTTTAAATTATTTAAATTATTTGTTAT
>CAYJHB010000033.1:220-11703 GCA_964370105.1 uncultured Muribaculaceae bacterium
GAGGTGTAAGGATGAATGAATTAATTATTAAAGAGATAGCTAAAGATTTAGGTCTTAATGCTAGTAAGATAGAAGTTGTTTTAAAATTATTGAGTGAAGGAAATACAGTTCCTTTTATTGCTCGTTATAGAAAAGAAGCAACTGGAGCGATGGATGAAGAAGTTATTCGTAAGATTAATGAAGTTTATGAATATCAAGTTAATCTTGCTAAGAGAAAAGAAGATGTTATTAGATTAATAGATGAGAAGGGAATGTTAACTGATGAGTTACGAAATGATATTCTTCTTTGTAATAAATTAGTTGATGTAGAAGATTTATATCGTCCTTATAAAGAAAAGAAAAAGACTAAGGCTACTGAAGCTATTGCGTTAGGTGTTGAACCATTTGCAAATTATATTATGAGTTTTCCTATGGAAGACATTACTAGTGAAGCTACTAAATATATTACAGATAAAGTTACTAGTGTAGAAGATGTTGTTATGCATGCTAAGTACATTATTGCAGAAAGAGTTAGTGATGTAGCTGATTATCGTAAGTGGATTAGAGCATATATTTATAAAAATGGACTAATTATAAGTAAGAAAAAGAAGAATGCAGTGGATGAGAAGTCTACTTATGAAATGTATTATGAGTTGAGTGAAAATATTAATCGTATTAAACCACATAGAGTACTTGCGATGAACAGAGGGGAAAACGAAAAAATTCTTTCTGTTTCTATAGATGTTGATGTTATACCTATACTTGTTTATTTAGAAAAAAGTGAAATTAAGAATACTAAGTCTAGTGTAGTTAGTATTGTGGTAGATGCTATTAAAGATAGTTATAAGAGATTAATATTTCCTAGTGTAGAAAGAGAAATTAGAAGTGAATTAAAAGAAATTTCTGAGGATGCAGCTATTGTTAACTTTAAGGATAATTTAGAAAAACTGTTATTAACTCCGCCTATTAAAGATAAAATAGTATTAGGGTTTGATCCGGCTTTTAGAACAGGTTGTAAACTTGCTGTTTTAGATAAGACAGGTAAAATGTTAGAAACTAGTGTTATTTATCCTACTGAGCCTAAAAATGATATTGAAGGCAGTGAAAAAATTGTTAGAGCTTTAATAGAAAAATATAATATAGAAATTATTGCAATTGGTAATGGTACTGCTTCTAGAGAAAGTGAAGTATTTGTTGCTAATTTATTAAAAAAGATTGATCGTAGGGTTGAATATATTATAGTTAATGAAGCAGGTGCTTCTGTGTATTCAGCATCGAAGCTTGCTATTTCAGAGTTTCCTGATTTAACTGTAGAAAAAAGAAGTGCTATTAGTATTGGGAGAAGATTACAAGATGCCTTAGCAGAGCTTGTTAAGATTGATCCTAAAAGTATTGGTGTTGGTTTATATCAACATGATGTTACAGCTAAGAAATTGGATGAATCACTTGATTTTGTAGTTGTTAAAACGGTTAACCAAGTGGGGGTTAATGTTAATACTGCTAGTGTAGCATTACTTTCTTATGTGTCTGGTATGAGTAAAAAGGCAAGTGAAGCTTTAATTAATTATCGTGAGGAGAATGGGAAAATAGAATCTCGTGTTGTTCTAAGTAAGATTAAAGGTATTAGTGCAAAGATTTATGAACAAGCTATTGGATTTATGAGAATTATTGACGGGACTGATCCGTTTGATAAAACTTCTATTCACCCGGAAAGTTATAAAGTTGCTAAGTTATTATTAGATGTGATAGGTATGTCTAAAGATATGATAGGTACTAGTGAATTACAAGAAGCTTTGAAAGAATTGGATATTGCTTCTTTAGTAGATAAACTTGACACTGATAAATATACTTTAACAGATATTGTTGAATCATTATCATCTCCTAATAGAGATCCTCGTGATAAGCTAGCTAAGCCGTTGCTAAGAAGTGACGTTTTAGAACTTGAAAATTTGAAAATTGGAGATGAATTGCAGGGGACTGTTCGTAATGTAATTGACTTTGGAGCTTTTGTAGATGTTGGACTTCATGATGATGGATTAATTCATATTTCTAAACTTAGTAATACTTTTATAAAACACCCTAGTGAAATTGTTAGTGTTGGAGATATAATAACATGTTATGTTTATGATATTTCATTAGAAAAACAAAAGTTATCTTTAAGTTTACTTCCGTTAGAAAAAATCAAAAAGTAAAAAGTTTTATTTTTAATAAAATGATATTTTAAGTGTGTAACTATATTTTAAAACCTTATGAAATAAGGTTTTTAATTTTTTGTGAAACATAAAAAAAGAAAAAATGTAAAAGTGTAACATTTTTAAAAACTTAGTTTTGGAGTATTTACTATTTTTTACAAACGTAAAAAAATGAGAATACTTATAATATAAGGGTTTGAAAAATCAGCTGAAAAAAAGTTGGATTTTCTTGCTTTTTTTTGTTGTAATTTTTAATAAAAAAAGATACGATAATGGTGTAACAAGATTGCAGTGGAGGTAGGAAAAAATGGAAGCAACGAAAGTAAACTTAGATGAATTAAAAGTTATTAAAAGAAGTGGAAAAAAAACTGATTTTAATGGGGAAAAAATTGCGGTAGCTATTAAAAAAGGTTTTGATGGTACTATAAGAGATAGTGAAGAAGAAAAATATACTATGAAAGATGCTAATAAGGTATATTTGGAAGTATTAAAGGCTATTGAAAAAGATTATGCTAATGTAGAATTTATTAAAATTGAAGAGATTCAAGATTTAATTGAAGATAAATTGAAAAAATTAAAATATAATGATGTATATGAATCTTTCTCAGATTATAGAGATAGAAGAAATGAATCTAGAAAAGTATTTATGTCTAAACAACATCAATTATCTAAAGCTATTGAATCTTTATCATTAAAATCTGCTAAAGAAGATGATAGTAAAAGGGAAAACGGTAATGTTGATGGTAACACATCAATGGGAACTATGCTTCAATATGGAAGTACGGTTGCTAAGGAATTTGCTAAAGCATATTTAATGAAACCTAAGTTTGCTGATGCTCATGATTCTGGACAAATACATATTCATGATATGGATTTCTTACCGATGGGAACTACTACTTGTAATCAAATAGATTTATTTGAATTATTTAAAGATGGGTTTTCAACTGGACATGGTCATTTGAGATGTCCTAATGATATAATGTCTTATTCAGCGCTTGCTGCAATTGCAGTACAGTCTAATCAAAATGATCAACATGGAGGACAAAGTATACCTGCTTTTGATTATTTCTTAGCACCTGGTGTTTTAAAAACATTTAGAAAACAATTTAAACAAACAGTATATGATACTTTAGACATAATGGGATTTTTAAATTTAACAGCATTTAAAACTTTTACAAAAGAAGTTGATAAATTAAAATCTATGGAATTTGATATAGCAGAATTTGAATTTTTTTATAAAGATAGTGAAGTGTTAGAAGATGTAGTTAAAAAATGTTATACAAAAGCAACTGAAAAAACTAATAGAATTACTTATCAAGCAATGGAAGCATTTGTACATAATTTGAATACAATGCATTCTAGAGCTGGAGCACAAGTGCCATTTTCGTCTATTAACTTTGGTACTGATACAACACCAGAAGGGCGTTTAGTTACGAAGAATTACCTGCTTGCGGTTGAAGCTGGATTAGGTAAGGGAGAAACTCCAATATTTCCTATATCAATATTTAAAGTTAAAGAGGGAATTAACTATAATAAAAAAGATGTTAACTATGATTTATTCAGACTTGCTTGTCAAGTATCTGCTAAGAGATTATTTCCTAATTTCTCATTTATAGATCCACAATTTAATTTACAATACTATAAAGAAGGTGATTATCGTACAGAAGTTGCTTATATGGGTTGTAGAACTAGAGTAATGGGTAACGTAGTTGATAAGGAAAAAGAAATAGTTCCAGGTAGAGGTAATTTATCTTTTACGACTGTTAATTTACCTAGATTAGGTATTAAATATGGTCTAGCTACTAATGATAAAGTTGATATGGACAGTTTCTATAGTGAACTTACTGAATTAATGGATTTAGTTAGAGATCAATTATTAGAAAGATTTGAAATACAATGTAGTAAACGTGTACAAAACTTTCCATTCTTATTAGGTCAAGGTGTTTGGATGGATTCTAAAACATTAAAACATGGTGATAGAATTAAAAGAGTATTAAAGCATGGTACTTTGACAATTGGATTTATTGGTCTTGCTGAAACTTTAAAAGCCCTTATTGGTGAACATCATGGTGAAAGTAAGAAGGCAGAAAAATTAGGTTTAGAAATTATTGGATTTATGAGAAAGAAATGTGATGAGTATGCAGAAAACTATAAACTTAATTTCTCATTAATTGCAACACCAGCGGAAGGTACTGCGGGTAGATTTACTAGTATTGATAAATCAATCTATGGAATCATTAAGGGTGTTACAGATAAAGAATATTATACAAATTCATTCCATGTTCCGGTATATTATAATATTTCTATAGAAGATAAAATGAAAAAAGAAGGACCTTATCATGCTTTAACTAATGCGGGACATATTAGTTATATTGAAGTAGATGGAGATATGTGTAATAATATTGATGCATTTGAAAAAATAGTTAGAATTATGCATGATTCAGGTGTTGGTTATGGAGCTATTAACCATCCAGTAGATAGAGATCCAGTTTGTGGCTATACAGGTGTTATTGGTGATGTTTGTCCAGGATGTGGTAGACGTGATGGTGAAGGTGTAAGTATTGAGAGAGTTAGAAGTGCTTCACTAACAGATTGTTGTAATTAGAAAATAAATAAAGAAAGAAAAAGGAGAAAAGAGTTATGAACAAAGAAGAAAAAAAAGTAGGAGAAAATATTGGTTTTGAAAGAATCAGAAGAATTACAGGTTATTTAGTAGGAACAACTGATCGCTTTAATAATGGTAAAAAAGCCGAAGAGCGTGATAGAGTAAAACATACATTAACTAGTAAAAAATAATATAGAATATAAATAGGTGAGTAGTATGAAAATAAGATTAGCAAGTGATTTACAAAGAGATAGTGTAGTAGATGGTGAAGGAATCAGAACAGTTATTTGGACGCAAGGGTGTTCTCATAACTGTGCTGGTTGTCACAATCAAAGTACACATAGTTTTAAAGGTGGGTTTGAAGTAGAAGTTAAAGATATTTTGAATGAATTGGATACTTTAGTTAATTCTCAAAATGGAATAACTTTATCAGGTGGTGATCCATTCTTTCAAATTGAAGCTTGTGTAGAAATTGCTAAAAAAGCTAGACAATTAGGATTGAATGTTTGGGCTTATACTGGATTTACATATGATCAAATATTATCTAATCCTAAGCAAGGTGAGTTGTTGAAGTATGTTGATATATTAGTGGATGGTAAATTTTTAATAGATGAATTTAGTCTAGATTTGAAATTTAAAGGTTCTAGAAATCAAAGAATTATTGATGTTCAACAAAGTTTAGTAAATAGCGAAATTTGTATTATAGAAAAATATAATCCTGAACCAATAAAAATTGGTATTTCATATGAAAAAGAAGAATTTATATTTATATAAAAAAAAGCACATTTAGGTATGTGTCTTTTTTTTAATTGTTTATTAATGTTATTGATTAAATTAGGCTTGAGGTTCCCATTAAACTTTTTTTGAAGAAAACTGTTGACAAATAAGTTCCTTTTATATATAATTATAAATGTCTACTGATGCAGATGTAGTTTAATGGTAGAACCTCAGCCTTCCAAGCTGACTGTGTGAGTTCGATTCTCATCATCTGCTCCAAAAGAATTTACTAGGTATTTACCTAGTTTTTTTATTGAGAAAAGACTCACACAATCAGTGTTGGAAGTTATAAATATAATTATTTTAAATATTTTTTAGCTTTTTCCATTTCTCTTAATATATAATCATCTTCCATGTTATACCATTTAACTTGGATAATATGTTTACGGTCTATATGTTTTTCATTGTTGTTTAAATTTCTTGCGATAGGAGATATAAAGAGACATGAAAAATGAACTCCAGTACTTTGTTTTCTACGATGATATAAAATTAGTTTTTTAATTTCTTTAGTAGTGTAAAAAGAAAAAGAAGTTTCATTGCCATGTAATATTCCGTCTATTTCTTCATTTTTATTATTAGTACCCTTAGTTATACATCTATCTATTAGTGCTTTAACTATATATTTTTTATATAATATTTTATTAAGACAATTAATTTGATGCTGATTGTCTTTTTTGTATTCTTCAGTACTTAACTTATATTTACCTTTTCCATTTGCTGTACCATCTGCATAATGAAAATATAAATAATATTGTATGTACTTTTCTTTTATTCCTAATTCTTTTAAGAAAGCAATAAAAGAAGATAGTTTTTCTGTATGAAAAGAGTTTTTATATCCTTTTTTGATACTTATGTATTTATTAATATAGTTTATGGTTATAATAATATCATATTTTTTTTTATCTAAATCAACTTGGCAATACACTATATCTTCTGAGTTTATTTTTTTGTATAGTTTTTTAATCATTTCTTGATACAAAAAATTTAATTCTTTTATTTTCTTTCCGTTAATTGTTTTAGCTATTTTTATTTCGTTAATAAATCCGTCATTCATATCTACACCTCTTAATTATATTATTTGCAATTTTTATATTTTATTGACTAATAAATTATCGAAGGCAGTTATAAGAACATAAAAAAACTTCTAATAATAGAAGTTTTTATTATAATTTTTTTACTAATATCTGTTGTCCCTGCCAATTTCCATTATAATTAGAATTCATATTATTATATTCACTATAATTTAGTGATGTAAGAGGTTTGTGAAATGGGTGATTATGATTTACTAAAGTTTGAGAAATGGTATTACTACCGGTACCTATTGTGATTTTCTCTAGTTGATTGCTCGGGTTATTTTCATTATAAGTTTTTATAAAAATGTTAGTTCCTCTTATTAATGCCTGATACATGTTTTCTTTCTCTTCTTTTTTTGATTTATCGAAGCTAGATTCAAAAGTATTATAAACACCATATTTTTCTTCTTTATTAATGGCTAGTGTAGCTTTACCTATAATAATTCCTAATTCGTCTCTAATAATTAAGTTTTGACAATTATTTAATGTCATGCTTGCCTTAGTGATACCTCTACCAGCACCTTTAAAGTGAGCACAGCAGTTACAGTAATTTCCTAATACAATATTTTCTGGATCTTGTTTTGGTAACCATTCATATGAATAGTCTAATCTTAATGCTTCTTTCAAATCATGAATTGAACTATTATCATAAATTGGTTTTTTATCTTTATTATATTCTATTTTTGTGAATATATTTCTCGGTGCATGTACTGACTCTTTATATAAAGAAATACAATTATTAATTTCTTCTTCAGTATCGCACCATTTATTAATTGTTTTTGCTATGAATAAGTCTTCTTCACTTACTGTAGTGAATTTACTTAAAGTAAAGTAGGATATACATCTATTAAGTGTTACTTTTAATTGTCTTCTACTTCCATTATTAGCAATTGATACTTTTTTCAATTCATCAAAGTTTTCATAAATTCTACTGATATTAACATATCCTTTACTTACTTCATTTTTAATTAATTCTTTGTAATTTATCATGAAAAATTCTGCGAAGTCTTTGTTGTATTTTACCTCTTTACCATTGAAGTTAAAGAATCTATGAACATTATCACTAATAATTTGATAATCGTTTCTTTTCTTTGAATTAACGGTACTTGCAAATATTTTTTCGGTGATAAATGTACATGCTTTTTGTCTTGTAAGTGAATTTTCTTCTAAGCATCCAGTTACTTCTAATAGTTTTAGCAAATCTAAAAAGTTTTGATTATTAGTTAAGCACTCACTGTTTAGTAATGCTCTTTGTAGATGTTTATCATAGTTTTTAATTAATTTTTCACTGAGATGATTGTAATTAAGGGCAATTGTTTTGTTTAACAATGTGGGAGATGTTTTATTTTCTATTTTTAATACTTCTATGTAATTGTATATTTTGTGACCGTCCTCTTGAGTTTCTTCTTTTATATTAGTGTTTAATAGATTCTCTATATTTATACTATTCATGTTTTTTTCTATTTTATTGGAAGTAATATTTTGGAGAAGTTTATTAAATAATAATCTATTATTTTTTAGTAATTGCTCGTAATCTTCATTTGAAAATAGTGTTAATATTTCTGGTTGTCTAAATATATCATCTGTTATATTTAATTCATGTAATAATTTTACTTTGGTAATGAATTGGTCAATGTTAGTTAAGACTTTAATTTTGGATTTGTTTGTTTCTTTATCTAATTCTTTTACATGTAATAATTTTTCTAATTCTGATAATAAATAGGGGTGTTCATTTATTTCTTTAAATAATAATAAACGATTTTCAACGCTTAATGTGTTAATTAGTAATCCATTTAATAACTGAGGGATGTATAAATTATTTTCTTTTAATTGGTTGGTATATTCAATAAATAGGGCTGGTTTATCTACAATTAAGTGTGCATTAGAACATAATTCATTAATTGTGTTTTTATTGATTGTATATACTTTAGTTGTGTTTGTTACTATATATTCTGTAGGTGTATGATATTCTTTATAATTTTCAGTATAGTATTTTGATTTGAATTTTGTAGTTAAATAAGAGAAATCTTTTATGGCTTTCACCTTATTTTTGCTAACTTCTTCTTCTATAAGAATATTCGTAAAAATATTATTTTCTAAATCAATTATATTTTTATTTGTATAGTCAAACCACACAATTGTTTCTTTTGGAAATGCTAGTGGTGAAATTTCAATTATATTTTCAGGTAAGTATAGTTTTTTCATTAACTTTTGTGCTGAAAAAGTATCTTGACATATTTTAGTTGGTCCTTCTGTTAAGATGTTTATTACTTTTACATTAGGAAATTCTACTAAAGCATGACTGTTTATCAAGTCTATTCTACCTTTGTAGTTGATTGTTTCAAATGGGTATTTGTAATTTTCTTCAATAAGGTTTGATAAGCCTAGTGGTCCTTTGTTACTAATTTTAGAAAATAAATCGAAACTGTGTGTAGTGTGTAAATCGACACCTTCTATTGTTAAAGTTTTTAATTTAGGATTTTCTTCAAAAGCGTTGTTTTCTAGACAAGTCACTGATGTTCCTATTACTAATTCTTCTAATTTTTTCACACCTACAAAGGCATAAGATGAAATGCGACTAATAGGATTTATGTATTCAAAATTGTCGTTTTTGACTACTGTTTGTGGAATTAGTGAATAGGTTTTATCTTTATTTCCTGAAGCGTATAATAAAATATTTTGGTTGGTTTTATCAAATATTAATTTGTTGTCAGTAGTAATAAAATTTTTGTTATATGGAGAAATATAAATGTTTTCTAGTGAATCCATTGATCCAAACGTTGCGGCATTTATTTTCTTTAAATCGGCGGGTAGAGTAATTGATGGAATACTATGGCAATATCTAAATGCTTCGTTACCTATATGCTCTATAGTATCTGCTAGTTCTATATTAGTTAGATTAATACATTTATAAAAAGCTCTTGAGTTTATTTTCTTAGTAAAGGAACCTAGTGTTACCGTAGTTAGGTTAGTACAATTACTTAGAACTTCTGAGGGTATTATATATATTGAGGATAGATCTATTTCTGTTAGATTAGTACATCCTGAGAAAGCAAAGTTATCTAATTTATATAGTTGTTTTGTATTATATATTCTTTTTATATTAGTACAACCTCTAAAGCATGCAGTTGGGATATGTGAAAAATTGATTGTTATTTCTTCTAATCCTGCACAATTTTCAAATGCATATTCATTATATGAATTAATAAAAGATGGAATGTTTTTTAAACTATAACAATTTTTAAAACAACTTTTACCAATGGATATTTTGTTAGTACTAGATATATTGATCAAGCTTTTACAACCTTCGAATGCTTTGTCAGGTAAATTATTTAATTCATAACTTAAATTAACATTATTTAAGTTATAACAGTTTTTAAAAGTACTGGTACCTAACTGTTTAACTTTAGTAGGGTAATAAGTTAATTTATGACAATCTTCAAAGACAGAGTTACCTAACTCTGTTATATTATCTAATTTTATATTTAATTTCTTACAACCTTTAAATAATTCATCTTTTAAAGTGGTAATAGTATCTGGTATATTAATAGTAGTTAAATTAGTGCAGTTTTTAAAGACTCCATTATTTAATTTTTTTAAACTATTGGGTAGGATTATTTCTTGTAGACTAGAACAGTTTAAGAAGGCTTCGTCATCTATTAATTCAACACCTTCTTCAATAATTACTTTTTTCAAATTATTGAAGTTAGCAAAAGTTCTTTTATCTATTTTTTTTATGGTAGATGGTACTATGATTTCTTCGACATTAGAGTATTCTAAGAAATTTGTTTTTGTGGGATCGTAAATAATAGGTTTCGTTATCATAGAACCTCCTTTTGTAATTGTATATTATATCACTTTTTTTGTTAAAGACAAGATTGATTTGGTATAAATATTGTGTTAATATAGGTAATTAAACAACCTTAGAAATGGAGAGTATAATGAGGAAAAGAAGTATTTTTGATGAAACAAGTCAAGAGTCAACTAAATTAGAAGAGTTAGGTTTAACAAAAGAGAATATTGAAACTAAGAAATCTAAGATAAAAGTTGTATCTTTGGAAGAAGCTAATAGCTTAGGTAAAGAACTTTATGATATGGTGAAGAGAACAAGAGAAGATTCTAATATTCTTAGAGATAAAGTTGAGAAGTTAATTTTAGCTGGTGCTAATTTAGAATATAAAGAACCTAATAAAGGGAGGTTTTCTTTAATGGAGTGTTGTAGAAGAGAAAAATATCTTCTTGCTATACTTTTACTTAAATATGGAGCGTTGGTTGATCAGGATAATAATTACAAAACATCTTCTTTGATGAGAGCTGCTAGGTATGGTCATGTTAAGTTAGTTGATTTATTTATTTTAATGGGAGCAGATGTTAATAAAAAGTATGCTGATGGTGAGACGGCTTTGTTTAGTGCTAAAAGACATGCTAGAAAAGAATGTTTTGATTTACTTATTAATAATGGTGCTAAATTATATGTTGTTAGCGATGAAGGAAATAGTGTATTTGATATAGCGTCAGAAAACAATAGTTACACTGATCCATATCTTCCAACTGATGCTAGTAGTAGAATTAATATGTTAATAGAACGAGCAACTGCTGAAGTTAATGAAATTAGAAAAGATATAGATAAAACTTATAGAAAGTAGGTAATTATGAGAAAAGGAAGTATATTTGATAGTAAAGAAATAATTAAAAATATTGACCTAAATGATATTAAAAGAAAAAAACATTGTATCGACGAAGAAAGCATTTCTAGAAATAGAGCTTCTATCAAAAAAGTTTCTTCGGAAAAAGCTGATGATTTAGGGCATAGTTTATCTAATCATATATGGTATGGTAAACAATCTTATAGTCATA
>CAYJHB010000034.1:0-7044 GCA_964370105.1 uncultured Muribaculaceae bacterium
CAATAGCAACCAATAAATCAATAGCCTTAGTAACACCTATACCTTTATATTTTAATAGAGATGAATAACTCATATCTTTTAGTTTATCAATACATCCTATATCATTTAAAAGCTCATAACAAAGCATATTAATTGATTTACCCTTGGTACCAGTTTTAAGAAGTAGCATTAATAACTCATGATCAGATAAATTCTCTTTTCCCAATTTCACAAACTTTTCTCTTGGTCTTTCTCTAGCAGGAATATCACTCATTTTAATACTATTCATTATTCACTACCATTTCATTATAACTAGATATAATAGTTTGCATGATTGATTTAATTTCCTCATCAGTATCACTAATACTAAGGAGTATATCATATTGACTTAAATTATTAATAAACTCATAATTACTAACAATAATTTCTTTTAAATATACTTCTACCCCTAAATTAGTAAAATAATTTCTAATCTTATCAATATTATTTTCATTTTGAGTCATTGCCACATAACAAAGAAATGAATTTTCTTCAACCACTAACACTTTGAAAGGTATATTAGCAGTAGCTTCGTTATATTCATCCTCCGATTCATAAATACCTTGTTGTAAAACAAATACTTTATTTTGTTCATTAAAAACCATTTCATTTTGCTTATATTGATCTACCATAAACTTGCCAATTAAAGAACCCAACATAACTGAAATCAAAATTGGAATTATAAATGTTCTATTCATATCATCACCATTTATATTATATTGTAAATAAAATAAAAAAAATGTCGAAAAAAAAGAGAGTTTGATTTTATATAAAACACTCTTTTAAATTAATTATCTCTAATACTCTATGATTGTTTTATCCCCGTAGTTATTAACCAATTCACTAAAACCACTTGGCACAACTATTTTCTTAGAATTACCATCAGAAATATATCTGTTTTTTTCTAGTCCTGTAAACACCATTTCAATGTCAAATTCAACACCATTATTATCGTAAGCTCTAACTCTCTTAATAAATAGTGGATTAAATTTTTTATCAAAACAAGATAATTCAGGTTCCCATCCAACTCTTAAAGTAGTTTTTGTTTTATAATTAACACCATCATAAGTAGCATCTACAATATATTTAAAGTTATCATGATTAATATTATATGGAGAACCATAAGGAAGTGCGATAATGTTAACATATTCATTAGGTATTACTTTTTCAATAGTACTATATAATTTAACAACTTCTTCTTGTGCTTCATCCTTATCAACATTAGTAAAATCAACATGATTCATAGTATGGTTACCAATATCATAATCATTAGCAACAAGCCATTTAATAATATCTTCATTATATTCTGGTTGATTAAATAAACCTTTATTCAAGAAGAAAGTAGCTGTTATATTATAGTCAGGATATTTAGTTTTAAACTCCTCTAGTATTCCTACCGCGCTATTAGGATCAATTATCAAATCTCCATTCTCGTTTTTTCCTAAAACTCTAAAATTATCAACTCTTCCATCATCAAAAGTTAAAACTATTGGACTAAATCCCAACTCTGTTGTAATATTACCATCGACATAATCACTTAATCTAACCATACGGTAACCACTTTGATAATAGAATTCTAAATCATCTCTAAAAGCATCAGCAGTTCTATTATATCCTGATTTATCAACATTACCACCTATATAACTCGTTTCAGTCACATCAACAATTCCATGATACATCATAATCGGAATCTTACCAAGTTCATTGACACCATATTCACCATATAAAGAAGTATCAAACCCCAATGAAATAACAGCATCAACAACTGCCCCATCATATTCTTGACTAATTATCAAATCTTTTTCAACAGTAGTAGAGTATTGATATTCTTTCCTTACTTTTATATTATTGCTTTCAATATAATCGTCAAAATCTAAAATATTTTTTCCTATAAAATTTTCTATAACAAGTTCTTGTTCTAATTTCACCGGATCATCTTTAAAAAACAACATATATCCTACACCAATTACTACTAGTACAAAAAGCAATACAAACAATGATATTTTTTTCATATAATCTCCTATTATTATAAGTTTAATATAACATAAACTATAAATAAAAGGAACAATTACGACAAAATTACTTATATTATTATAGGTGATTACAATGTACTCAAATAAAAAACATAGTTTCTTTTGTAACTGTGAAGCTTGCAAATGCAAAAAAAGACAAAATAGAATATACCCTATCTGTCTAAGTGTATTAATTATAATAATCCTCTATCAATCAATATTGACAATATTAGTGACCGACAAAATAAACGCTATTATTCTCTTCATTGAATTATGTATATTATTCTTCGGATGGTTTTGGCTCATTTTCTAAAATAAAATGACTAGTTTCCTTCATATATAATAAATAATAATGTATTTCGCGACACTTTAAGTATTCCTTACTACCTAAATCAATTTTATCAGGCATAGACAAAATACAAAACAATAAATTAATTTCTTCTTCTAATAAAGAATATTTACTTTGATATATATTTAGTAACGCAGTAAAGTCAAAATCTAAAAAATACTTTTTATAAAAAATGATCAAATCATTAATAGGATTCCCCTTAGAAGATTTATCCCAACTAAGTAATACTTTAGAATCACCTACAACATAATGAGATAAATCTAAATTATTATGAAGCTGAACAACTCTTTCCTTAGTTTTTTTGACTATTTTAGCATACCATTTTTCTAAATGATTTTTGGAAAATTCAATAGCGGCATAAAACTGAGAAATATTTCTGATCAAAAGATATTCACTAGGAGACATGTAAATTCTCGTTTCTATTAAATCCTGCAAGTTATGATAATAGTCATCTAAATATTTCAACTGGTCAATATACTTTTCGTATGTTTTTTTTATTTCATCTAATTCAATTTTCTTAAAATAACTAGTCTGTGCATGTAAAATACTAGTTAAGACAATTATATCTTCAGCCTTTAGTTCATCTGGAACATCAATGGAATTAATATATTCATATAATTCATAACTATCTCTATCAATTTCGTTAATAGGTTTAGTAAAAAAATTAAAATTTCTAGATTCTAAATAACTATATACATCTTTCTTATTATATATTTTCTTTTTTTTTACAACATATCGACCTGTCTTACTTTCAATGATTCTAGCATCATTACAAAAGTACTCATTATCAATTTCAATATTATATTTCTCTAATAATTTATCATCCATTTTGAATATTAGGAATAATTAATTTACTTCCCAATTTAAAACCATTTCAATATTATCATTTTCTCTAATAATGTAAACAGAATAAGTTGAATAACTCTCATCCGCATTATTAAGTTCATTGAATATCGATTCCATTTCTACAACTTCTCTAGTTTCCACCAATGGTTGTTCTTCTAATGTCTCAATAACTTTAACATCCGCCTTAGTCAATAATTCTACAATAGGCTCCTCCTTTTTTATTGTTAATTCATCAACTACCATATCAATATGTACTTTCAATATTTCTTCATTAATAATTTCATAATAGAAATCACTAATTGTTATTTTTGCTTTATCACAATCATACTTATCATCAATTATTACCTCAATAGGAATTTCCTGATAAAAAGTATCTTCCAATTGGCTAGCCTCTGTCATTTTATATTTTCCATCAACAATAAAAACACCTTTAATTTTTTTATCATCCACAAAAGTAATATTATCTTCCAAAGAGATATCAGTAAGCTCACCTATCATTGATTTAAATACAATTTCACTACTAAACGAAAACATTTCTTTCATATTCAATCTTCCTTTCGTTTAATATTATTCTAAATAAAAAAAAAAAGAACAGTTAAATATTATATAAATATACGTTCTTTTATATCACTATTATTTTGTATAAATATTCTCTCATAAATCTCACTATAATTATCAACAAAAATGAATTTCATTTCTTTTATAACATCAAATGGTATATCATCTAAATCAACTTCATTTTCACGAGGGAGAAATATTATTCTAACACCACTTCGATGAGCTCCTATTATTTTTTCTTTTAAACCACCAATAGGTAATACTTTTCCACGCAATGTTAATTCACCAGTCATTGCAATATTACTAGAAACTTCCATATTTTTTAATAAACTAATTAAAGAAGTTGCTAAAGCTACACCTGCAGAAGGTCCATCCTTATTAATCGCACCTTCTGGCAAATGAATATGAATATCATTATTTTCAATATCATCCATTGATAAATTAAAATTAAATACATTACTTTTAATATAACTAAAAGCTAAGTGTGCAGATTCCTGCATTACATTACCAAGTGAACCAGTAAGAATAAGTTCCCCTTTACCTTTATAAAAAGTAGATTCAATAGGTAAAATATCACCCCCCACATAAGTGTAAGCCATACCATTAACTACACCTATTTGAGAGCCATCTGCCTTTTCAGTATAAGAATACTTTCTTTTTCCTAATAAACTTAAAACTAACTCTACATCTACATTAAAAAAAGCTATTTCTTTATTCATTAAAAGTTCTTTAACAATTTTGCGAAGAAGAGATGCAATCACGCGTTCCAATTCTCTAACACCAGCTTCTTTGGTATAATACCTAATTAATTCCAAATACACTTCATCTTCAAATTGAACTTGTATTTGTGTTAACCCATGTTCCATTAACTGTCTAGGAAGTATATAATTACGCATAATATCAACTTTTTCATATTCTGTATATGATGATATTTCAATAATCTCTAAACGATCACGAAGTTCATTAGGTATTTTATCAATATAATTAGCAGTAGCAATGAAGAAAACTTTAGACAAATCAAATTCCTCTTCAATATAATGATCAATAAACTTGCTATTTTGCTCTGGATCTAATATCTCAAGCAAAGCACTAGCGGGATCACCTTTGATGTCTTTTGTCATTTTATCTATCTCATCAATGATAAAGACAGGATTAGAAGAACCTGCTTTTTTCATCCCCTGTATAACTCTTCCTGGTAAACTAGCAACGTATGTACGACGATGACCAAGTATTTCTGCTTCATCATGAATACCACCAACACTAATCTTTGTTACATGACGATTTAAACTTTGGGCTATACTATTAGCAAGCGAAGTCTTACCAACCCCAGGAGGTCCTACTAAACATAGAATAGGACTTCTTAAACTATTAGTATTTTGCTTAACTGCTAAATACTCAAGTATTCTACCTTTAACTTTATCAAGACCATAATGAGTCGTATCCAAAACATCTTTTGCCTTAAATAAATCAGTATTATCTTTTGTCATTTTATTCCAAGGTAGTTTCATTAACCAATCAATATAGTCTCTTATAATACCAACTTCTTGTGAGTTAGGACTAGTCATAGAATAACGATTAATTTCATGCTTAATTCGACTCTTCACTTTATTAGGAGCCTTTAAAGAATTAAGTTTCTGATTCATAGAATTAATCTCATCTTCTTTATCATTAACTTCTCCAAGCTCTTGTTTGATAACTTTAAGTTTCTCTCTTAAAACATATTCTTTTTGACTATCTTCTAAGTTAACACTAACTTTCTCGTCTATTTTTTTTTCTAAAGCAACCAATTTCAAATCTTGTTCTATTTCCTTAATAAGCATCTTAACTCTATTCTCAGGTTGAAGTTCCTCAATATACTTATATTTATTAAGTACTTGTATAGGAAACATAGAAGCAATAATATCAGTTAATCTATCGATGTTTTCCACACCATTAATTTGTGATAAAACAGCATTACTCATATAAGGAGCTTGCTTAACATAACGATTTAATTTCTTTAATAAAGTTCTAACATATGCATCATTTTCAATTGAATCAAAATTTTCATAAGATATATCACTAACACTAGCAATATAATATTTATCATTAAGTTCATAATTATCAATTAATACCCTCTTATATCCTTCAATAACTATTCTCGTCTTACCATTGGGCATTTCCATTTTAATTTTAATGTTACCAACTACCCCAACAGAAGGTAAATCAGTAATATCTGGATTAATTTCTAAAGTATTAAGAGGTGTCACTACTAAAAACTGATGAAAATAATTATTCTCAGACAAAGATATTAACTCTTTGTCAACAAGCTCATCAAACTCTATTCTTAATTCCTGATATGGAAACAAAACTAGATTTCTTAATATCATTACTGGTAATTTAGTACTTCTCATAATTACCTCCTCATAACTGTTAATTATTATACCAAAATAACACAAAATAACAAGCAATATTCCAAAAAAAGATTAACAAATTTAACCAAAAAGAAAAACAGTTTACCAAAGGCAAACTATTTATTTAATTCTTTTAAAACTTCAACTGTTTTTCTTGTTTCTAAATCATATTTAATCATGTCAATACCACCAAATGCATTTAAAAATTCATCTTTAGGCATTTCATATTTTGCTGCTAATAATTCTGCTTCTTTAGTAGCTTCTTCATCACTAACAGTAATACTTTCTAGTTTTTGTACTTCCTCTAATACTAAACGGAACATAACATGTTTTTCAGCTTCAGTTTTCATTTGTGATCTAATATCAGCTTCTGTTATTTTAGCCATTTGATAATATAAATCAAGTGAAATACCTTGCATTTTTAATTGCTCTTCAAATCTAGCAAATAAACGATTGATTTCCTCATTAATCATTTCCTCAGGAATATCAACTTCTGTATTATTAGAAATCTCTTCTAATAAAGTATCAATGTACTTATTCTCAGCATCCATTTCTTTTTTAGCACTAATGTTATTCTTAACTTCTGCCTCAAGTGTTTCTTTAGAACTAACACCTTCCATAGCTAAGTCTTCAAAAAAATCTTCATTCATTTCTCTTTGAACCTTTTCTTTGATTTCTTTAACCACTACTTTGAAAGTAACAGGAGCTCCCTTTAAATCTTCACTAGGATATTCTTCTGGGAAAGTAACATTAATTTCTTTTTCTTCTCCCTTAGACATACCATTAACTTGTTCTTCAAAACCAGGAATAAAAGTATTACTACCAATTTCAAGTGGATAGTCTTCACCTTTACCACCATCAAATGCTACAC
>CAYJHB010000034.1:7054-11591 GCA_964370105.1 uncultured Muribaculaceae bacterium
ACCCGATTCTACTTTACCATCTTTTATTGTTTCTTCTTGGAATCTCTCTAACATATGAGAAATCTCATGATCAATTTCTTCTTTAGTAACTTCTACTTTTTCAGGTTTAATACTTAAACCCTTATATTTTTTAATATTAATTTCTGGTTTAATAACGAATCTAAATACAAACTCAACATGGCTATCATCAATTGATTTAATATCAACAGTAGGTTGAGCTACTGGTATTAAGTCATTTTCTTCAACCGCTTTCATATAAGCAACTTGTAATAAATCATCACTAGCTTGCATCATAATTCTTTCTTTACCATATTTTTTTTCAAAAACATCTCTAGGAACTTTACCTTTTCTAAAACCATCAACACTAGCATCTTTAGATAATTCTTTAAAGGCTTTATCCTTAGCACTAGTAAACTCTTCTCCTTCGATTTTAATAACTACTTCTTTAACATTTTTATTTTCTTTTGCCATTTTTCTTTCCTCCTAATTTTTTAACTGGTACTACTTCTTCACTTTGCTCATAAAGTGTATCAAGGATAGAACCATATCTTTTTATAGCACCCTTATTTTTTAAAGCACATGCCTTACCATATAATTCTTCAAAAACTTCAGTAAGGTATTTACTAGAATCATCCATAAAACCTAAACAAGTCTTCTCATTATCCATCTTCTCACCTCAAGTTGTTATTATTTTATCTTCTTTTGCTTATTTAAGCAAGAAAAATCTGTATAAAATACAGATTTATTTAATTTCTTTTATGATAACTTCATACGAACCATTTGGACTATCAACTACCACAGTATCCCCAACTCTATGTTGCATTAATGCAACCGCTATTGGACTCTCATTTGATATCTTATTTTCAAACGGATCAGCTTCATGACTACCAACAATTTTGTATTCATCAAAATCATCAGGATCATCAGCATAGTTAATTGCTACTGTACTACCAAGACCAACAATATCTTTAGAAACTTCCTTAATAATTACTGCATTTTCAATCATTTTTTCAATTGTTTTAATTCTAGCTTCTAATTGAGCTTGTTCATTTTTAGCAGCATCATAGTCAGCATTTTCTGATAAATCTCCTAAACTTCTAGCTTCTTTAATAGATTGTATATTCTCTGGTCTCTTAACATTTATTAACTCATCTAATTCTATTTTTAACTCTTCATAACCATTAGGAGTTAAATAGACAGGTTTTTTATTCATTTTTCTTCACCTCTTTAAATACAGCGTCTTAAAAATAATACTACAAAATAGCAAAAAAGTCAATTGAAACACCCTTTTTTACACTAACTCTTCACATCTTGACATAAAATAATCATCCGTCATACCACTTAAATAATCTATGACTATTCGCCTTGTTGAATTAGTATCTAAATACTCTTTAGACATATTAAATAAATAAACTTGATAAATATCACTATTAATATTATTTTCTTCAATGTCATTTACATATTTATTATATAATTTATTGAAATATTCCTCATATTTATCTTTTTCTTCTTTAGTATATGATTTATAGTAAATATTAGTGTAATTAAACTTTTTCAAATCAGTTAAAGCATTAAACACCTTCTCACTAAGCTTAATATAAGGCTTATTAATACTATTTTCAACAATATCAAGAATTAAAGTATTAACAATATCCCTATTATTATTACCAAGTACATCAGTAATATTCTTAGGTAATTCTTCTCTCTTAAATAGACCTAAAGTAATCGCATCCTCAATATCACGACCTATATAACCAACAATATCACAAAGCCTAACAACACAACCCTCTAAAGTCATCGGACTTTTCTTACTAACTCTAACTAAATCAGTATAACTATTCTCATAATCAGCCATGAAATCACTCACTGTTTTAACACTAGGTTCATATATATTAGAAATCATCTCACCATTATGACACATAATACCATCTAATACCTGAACAGTTAAATTAATACCTTTACCATTATTTTCTAAAAACATATAATGCCTAACACTTTGTATATTATGTGCGAAAAACTCACCCATTTCTCTCAAACAAATATCATTTAAGAAACTCTCACCGACATGCCCCAAAGGGGTATGCCCAATGTCATGTCCAAGTGCAATTGCTTCAATCAAATCTTCATTTAGTTTCAAACTACGACCGACTGTCCTAGCTATTTTACTAACGAATTGGACATGAACACTTCTTTTACTAACATGATCATTCTCACGAAATGAGTAAACCTGTGTTTTATTTAGATATCTAGTATATGATAATGCATGAATAATACGATCTGTATCACGAAAAAAAGAAGGACGCATATCACTAATTTCTTCTTTTAAACGAACGCCATCACTACTCTTAGTTGCGTATTCACTTAAATTTTCCTCATATCTAAGCATATTATCTTTAGCTTCCATCATCACTCTTCTCCTTTAATCTAATCATAGAAAATTCTTCTAATTTTCTACCAAATGGTAACATTAAAATTTCCTCTGGATGTCTAGCAACTTCTAACTCATTCAAAGTCTCATCATATATTTTATCCACTAAATAATCAAATCTTTCCCCACTAGGTGTAAATACTTCCAATAAATCTCCTGGTTTAAAGTAATTTCTTTGTGTCACAACTAAGTAACCATCTATATATCCAGTCACAATTGCTACAAACTCTTGATTTGATAGCTCTTGTCTACCAGTATAGTATTGACTACTCATACCTGCAAACATATCAAAAAAATGACTATCTGTTTCTCTATTAGCAACTCTACTTAAAATAGTATTTTCTCTATTAATAATTTCACCAGTAATACTCTTATCATAATAACTATCGATAATACGTCTATATGATGAAATAACAGTAGCCAAATAATATAAAGACCTCATTCTTCCTTCTACTTTTAAACTGCGAATACCAATATCCAACATATCTTTAATATGAGAAGCCATATTTAAATCTTTAGTAGCCATTGTAAACTTATTATCACCACTATTAAAAGCAAAGCGACATACCTGCGAACAACCACCTCTATTAGAATCTCTATTAGTTACATAATTAGACAAAACACATCTTCCACTATAGAAAGTACACATTGCTCCATGAATAAAAACTTCTGTATCTACTCCAGTCTCATCGATAATTTTCTTGATGTCTTCCCTAGATAACTCCCTGGCTAAAACAACTCTATCAATCCCTTCTTGCATATAAAACTTAACACTCATTATATTGCTAGAAGAACTTTGCGTACTAAGATGAACTTCTACACTAGGATAATTACTTTTGATATAAGAAATAATAAAAGGATCGCTTACAATAAAAGCATCAATTCCCGCTTTATAAACAGAGTCTATATACTCTTCTACACCAATTAAATCTTCATTATGAAAAACTATATTTAATGTAAGATAAACTTTTTTATTTAAATCATGAGCAAAATTACAGGCCTCTTCTATTTCTTCAATGCTAAAATTATTAGCATTAGCACGCAAACTATAATCTTGACCACCTATATAAACAGCATCAGCACCATATAACAAAGTTATCTTTAAACGTTCTAAATCTCCTGCTGGAGACAACAATTCTACTCTCTTCATTATTTCTCCTTCTTAACTTTAAAAATAGTCTTAGTAAAGAAAAAACCATCATAATCATCAAAATACTCACTAATTTTATCCTTATCAAAAGATAAAACTATGTTGACGAAAGAGTCATGTTCTATACCTTCTTCATTTAAAATAGCATAGTCAAAATCAATATCTAAAGAAAATCCATTTAAAATTTTCTTAGTTTTAAAAGAAGTACCACCATTATTTTCAAATAAATAATATTCTTGTTTACTAACAGGTTCTACTATATTAAGAGTATCAATATCCTCTAATTTATTATACTCCAAATAGTTACTAAGTAATTTTCTTCTAGAATTTGCAACCACTATATGTCCGAAATAATTAACAAAAAACTTCATATTACTTTTATTTTTGATTTCAATCATCTCTTCAAGAGTAATATCACTAGATAACACACCATAACTAACACCACGATTTAAATAAAAATCACATGTCTTATAATTAGTAACCATATGAGTTTGATTCCATACAAGTTCTAAATTTAGATTGAGTTCTTTTTTTATTTCAATATAAGCAAGGTCATAAAAGAAAATACCCTTAACAAACTTATCAAGCTCTAGTAAAATACTCCTAATTTTATCTATATCTTCATTAAATACAATCTTATTCATCACAACAAAAACATCATATTCACTAAATTTTTTTATTTCATCAATTGAAAAAGTCTTTTCATAATCACTAGAATAACCATCAATAGGAAGTAAAAAAGACTTTATATCTCTAGTAATATAGGAATCTATATCCATTGTATTTGGTTTAACAATATATTTCATTTTTAACACCTCAAAACTAACTATATAATATCACATTTTGTCATTAATTGACATAGTAATAAACAAATAGTATAATTTTAACATAGGAGGAAAAAATCATGAAATATTGTCCTAAATGTGGAAAAGAAAATCAAGAAGATTCATCTTTTTGTT
>CAYJHB010000035.1:0-11436 GCA_964370105.1 uncultured Muribaculaceae bacterium
AATATTGTTTAGGTTGTGGTGTTTTACTACAAGATGAGAATATATTAAATGATGGTTATACAACGAGTTTAGAAAATGATTTGTGCCAAAGATGTTTTCGACTTAAAAATTATGGTGAGTATAAAGTAGTATCTAAAACTAATGAAGATTACTTAGAAATTTTAAAATCAGTTAATAAGACTAAGGATTTAGTTTTATTTATTGTTGATGTACTTAATTTAGAAACTAATATTAAATCAATTAAAAATAGATTAAGCAACAAAATGATTTTGGTTATTAATAAACTAGATGCTTTACCTAAATCTGTTAATGAAAAGAAAATTATTGAGTATGTTAAGGAACTTGAATATGATTTTGCTGATATTGTTATCATCAGTTCTAATAAGAATTATAATATTGATTTATTACTTTCTAAAATTAAAAAGCATCAAACTAGTGAAAATGTATATGTTGTTGGACATACTAATGTAGGAAAAAGTAGTTTGATTAATCAACTTATAAAGAACTATGCTGATCATGAACAGGAGCTTACTATTTCTGCTATGCCTTCTACTACTTTAGATAAATTAGAAATAGTTATTAATAAAAATTTAACTATCATTGATACTCCTGGGTTAATTTCTAGTAATAGTTTAGTTAATTTTATTACTGATAAACAACTTAAAAGAATTAGTCCAAGAAAAGAGATTAAACCTAAAACTTATCAAATTAGAAAGGGACAAAGTGTAATTGTAGAAAATTTCCTTCGTCTTGATTATGTTGAAGGTGAAAAGAATAGTTTTACTTTATATGTTTCTAATGATTTAAAGATTAGACGTTTATTGGTAGGAGAACGTAACAATGATTTAAAAGATCTATCAAAGAAAACGATAGATGTTAAATATCATGAAGATTTAGTGGTAGTAGGACTTGGCTTTATTAAGATTAGTGATAAGTGTGTACTTGATATATATCATGATAAAGATATAGAAAGTTATGTACGTAAATCTTTAATATAGGTGATTTATGTTTAAAGATAAGTTAAGTCGCGTTCCTCATTTGCCAGGTAGTTATCAGTTTAAAAATAAAGATGGTATTATTATATATGTGGGTAAAGCAAAGGATTTGAATAATCGTTTAAAGAGTTATTTTACAGGTAGAGTTACAGGTAAGACTTTAATGTTAGTTAATGATATAGTTGATTTTGAATATATTGTTACTTCTAGTGAGTTGGAGAGTTTAATTCTTGAAATAACTTTAATTAAGAAATATAATCCTAAATATAATATTCTACTTAAGGATGATAAGAGTTATCCATATATAGAGTTTACTAATGAAAAATATCCTAGAGTTAAAGTAGTACGTAATATTAATCGTAAACGTAATAAAAATCGCTTGTTTGGCCCTTTTCCTAATGGTTATTCTGCTAGAAAAGTAGTAGAGATTATAAATAGAATGTATCCACTTCGTAAGTGTGAGAGAATGCCTAAAGAGTTGTGCCTTTATTATCATATACATGAGTGTTTAGGTTATTGTGTTAAAAATATAGAAACTCCTGTTATTGATAATATGAATGATGAAATTATTTCGTTTTTAAGAGGTAATGCTAAAATAGTTAGGGATAAAGTTGTTCTAGATATGATTAGGGCTAGTGAGAATCTTAATTATGAAAAGGCTCATGAATTAAAGTTAATGATTGAAGATATTGATAAAATAATGGAAAAACAGCAAATTGACTTGAATAATAATGATAACTTTGATTTGTTTAATTACTATAAAGAAGATAATTATATATGTGCTCAAGTATTTTTTATTAGAAATGGATTGTTATTTGGACAACATACAGATATTTTTACTTCTGTTTTGGATGGTGAGGAGACTATTTTAGAATATATAGTTAGATTTTATGATAAGAATTATATATTGCCAAGAGAATTAATTGTTCCTAAAGAATTAGATAATACTTTAATAAGTGAGTATTTAAGTGTAAAAGTATCTAGTCCAATGAAAGGAAAAGTTAAGAAATTACTTGATATTTCGGTAGAAAATGCTAAAATTAAACTACAGGATGAATTAACTAAGTTAAAAGAAGATGATAATGTTAGGGTAGAGGCACTCAATGAACTTAAAGAATTATTAAAGCTTGATAAGGTATCACGCATGGAAGCTTATGATAATTCACATTTGTTTGGAACTTTTTATGTAGGAGGAATGGTTTTGTATGAAGACTTTATTCCTAATAAAAATGAGTATCGTAAATATAAGGTTTCTTGTGATGTTAAAGATGATTTATCAGCGATGAGAGAAGTTATATATAGGCGATATTATAAAGTTTTAATGAACGAAGAGGTTGGTGCGGATATAATTTTAGTTGATGGTGGAATGCTTCAAATTAATGCAGTTAAAGAAGTCCTAGAATCGTTAAATATAGAAGTTCCTTTAATTGGACTCGTTAAGGATAAGAAGCATAAGACTAGTAGTATTATTGATGTAAATGGTAATGTTTTGCCTATTAATTCTTCTAGTAAATTATTTTTATTTTTAACTAAAATACAAGAAGATGTGCATCGCTTTGCGATTACTTATCATCGTAATATTAAAAGTAAGGGTTCTCTTGCTAGTTTATTAGATGTTGTTCCAGGTATTGGTGAAGTTAGAAAGAAAGAATTACTTAAAAAATTAGGTTCATTAAAGAAAATTAAGGAAGCTTCAGTTGAAGAATTAGAAAGTATTTTAAATAATAAACAAATTGCTAAAGATTTGAGGAGTTATTTAGAGGAGTTGTAGAATGAATAAAAAAGGTTTTACATTAGTGGAAGTTTTGGTTGTAATTGTTATATTAGGTATATTGGTGGCTGTTGCTGTACCACTTTATACAAATTATTTTTCTACATCTAGAGAAAGTACGTTTGCCACTTTGGAGGAATCTATGGAAGTAGCAGCTAATGACTATTTGATTTCTAATTTAAATGGTGAAGGTGATGATAGCTTTAATGACTATGAGTTGGGTATAAAAAATGGTACTCTAGTAGAAGTCCCTTTAAAAGTATTAGTCGAAACTAATCATTTGCCTGATGTAGTTGACCCTGATGAACACGGGAAACTTTGTAATTATGATGAGAGTTATGTTAGAATCTTGAAGATGGGGAACCCTGATTCGGTTGATTATAAATATGATGCTTATTTAAAGTGTAGTGAGTATACTACTCATTTAGATTCAATTAATTGTGATGATTATGAATCATGTATGGCAATTAATAATTTAAATATTACTTCAACGAGGGAAGATTATAATTATACTACTGTCAATGTTAGTTTTGAACAAATATCTGGTGTTGAGATGTATGTGGGAATAGAAGACTATGGTGATGGTAGTTCTATTTCTTCTAGTAAATGGGAACCCGTTGATACTGATTTTACAATGGATTTTTTAGATTATAACTCTAGGATAAGAATGAATGGTAGAAGTATTACAATATATATTTACTTAAGAGATTATAATGGGAATATTTTAAAAGTAGATAGAACCTATAAATTATATGATGAATGTTCAGATAATAGAGTTTTTATTGCAATAACTAATTGGTCAGCATGTAGCTTGAGCTGTGGAGGAGGAACAACTCTTCGAAAAAAATATTATAAAGATAGTGTAACTAATAATGTTTGTCCTACTGTAACGGAAACTAAATCTTGTAATACACATTCTTGTTTGCAATTTAGTAATTTAAAAGTTGAAACTAATGTAAGTGGATATAACTCTACTAATGTTAGGATAACTTTTAATCATATTGCGGCTACTCAAATGTATATAAGTACAACTGGTTATGAAACAGGGGGGAGTTGGGAAACAATTAACCCTAATAAAGTATTAGATTTAAAAACTTTAAATTCTAATCTTACATTAAATGGGGGAACAGTTCGAGTATATGTTACTGTTAAGTCAGCAGATGGTGTTAAAATGAATTTGAGTACTACTTATACTTTGTATAAAGAGTGTAATAATGAATATACTTATACATATTCTTCTTGGGGTAATTGTAGTGTGGTATGCGGTAGTGGTACACAACAAAGAACGGTTTATCCTAAGGATAGTTTAACAGGAAAGAGTTGTACTTCTTATACACAAACACAAGCTTGTCCTAATATGTCTCCTTGTGTTAGTATATCTAATCTTAAGGCAACGTCTTTACATTCAGGATATAATGGTACATCATTAAGAATAACTTTTAACAATAGTGGTGGAACAAAAATGGTCGTTAAAATAAATAATACTATAGTTTATAATGGTAATGTTAATACGAGTTACGGTTATAATTTAACTCCTTTAGGTTATACTTTAAATGGAGGTGTAGTAGCCATATCAGTAACTGTTACAAATGCTAATAATACTAGTTCTAAGACATTGAGTACTACTTATACTTTGTATAAAGAATGTAATTCTAGTTATACATATACGTACTCTGCGTGGGGAAACTGTAGTAGTAATTGTAGTGCCGGTACTCAGACTCGAACTGTTTATCCTAAAGATAAACTAACGAATAAGAGTTGTACATCTTATCCACAAACACAATCTTGTAATCCAGGAACTACTGTGAAATATGGTGCTTGGTCAACGTGCTCTAAAACTTGTAGTGGTGGTACTCAAACAAGAACTGTTTCTAATATATCAAATCAAAATGGTGGTGTGTGTTCTTCATATACTCAAACACAAAATTGTAATACACATGCATGCGCAAGTCATGCACATGTATATACAATTGGTACTGGATGTCAAGGTTATATCTTTGATGGTTATAATTATTTAAATTACGAAAAAAAATACTATCATTGGAATGGTAATTGGACTTGTAGTGCAAATCATACCCATTATGCATCTACTTCTAAGATAGGGTACGGAAGAAAATGTATAATTTGTGGGTACGTTGATAAATACTGGTGTCCAGATATTTGTAATGGTAATGGAGTGTGGTAATGATGCGAAAATTAATTATATTACCTTTATTAGGCATTCTTAGTATATTAACAGGCTTTGGATTATTATTATTTAATAGTAATGATAATAATCCAGAAAATAAAGATAAAGAAGAAATAGTCTATGGGAATATTAGTGTTGTGAATGGTAATATTCCTAAAAAACTACAAATAGAAGGAAAATATGAATTAGATGATATTTTGTTATCATCTGATGATGAATTAAGCTCTTTTGAAGCTAAGGTAATAAATATATCTGATTTGGTTTTAGAAGAAGATAGATACGAAATTATTATGTATAATAAAGAAGAAGAAGTAGGACGCTTTAACATTTACATTGAAGCGTTATTACCGAGTGAAGAAACAATTGTTGTGACGTTTTTTGATGGGAATGTTTATGACATTGATGAGATAGAAATATTAATAAATTAAACTTATAAGATAATAGCAAGAAGAATTATTTAAATAATTAAGACTTTGCTAATAACTTAAAATGTTATTTAGAGGAGTTATAAATGAATAAAAAAGGTTTTACTTTGATTGAAGTAGTAATAGTAATATTAATTTTAGGAATATTAGTTGCGGTAGCAGTTCCTTTATATGTTGATTATTTGGAAGTTGCTAAAAAAGAAACATATGGAGTTTTAGAAGAATCAATGGAAACTGCTACAAATGATTATTTGATTTCTAATTTAAACGGTGCGGGGGACGATAGTTTTAGTACTTATGAAGAAGTACTTTTAAATGGTGGCTTAGTTAATATTCCATTAAGAGTTTTAGTTGAATCTAATCGTTTACCTGATGTAGTTGATCCTGCTAAGCATGGGTCTTTTTGTGATTATGATAGTAGTTATGTTAGAGTTTTAAAATTTGGTAATCCTAGTGATATAAATTACAAATATGATGCATATTTAGAGTGTAGTGAATATACTACTGATTTAGGTACTTTAATTTGTGGTGATTATGAATCGTGTATGGCAATTAATAATTTAAATATTACTTCAGTAAGAGAAGATTATAACTATACTACTGTTAATGTTAGCTTTGAACAAATAGCTGCTGTTGATATGTATGTTAGTTTAAGTAACCTTGGAGACGGTAGTACTATTTCTAATAGTGAATGGAAAGAAATTGATACTGAGTTTACTATGGATTTTCTAGATTATGATTCTAGTATTAAGATGGACGGTCGTAATGTGACAATATATATTTATTTAAGAGACTATAATGGTGATATTTTAAAAGTAGATAGAACTTATAAATTATATAGTGACTGTACAACTAATATAGTTGTGACTAATCAATCTGAGTGGACATCTTGTAGTGAAACTTGTGGTGGGGGAGAATCATCTAGAACAACTTATTATAATGATAGTTTAACTGGTAATACTTGTCCAACCACCACAGAAACGAAGTCTTGTAATACACAGTCTTGTTTAACTTTTGAAGATTTAGATGTAGTATCTACTAATAGTAGTTATAATTGGACTACTGTTAACCTTACTTTTACTCATATTGCAGGAGTGCAAATGTATATAAGTACAACCGGCTATGAAGTAGGTGGTGAATGGGAAACTATTAATCCTAATAAAATATTGGATTTAAAAACTTTAAAGTCTAACCTTACACTAAATGGTGGAACAGTTAGAGTATATGTAACAGTTAAGTCAGCTGAAGGTCATAAGTTAAACTTAAGTGATACTTATGTTTTGTATAATGAATGTAATGCTAAATATACAACAGTTAAATCAAGTCCAACTAGTTGTAGTGCAGTATGTGGTGGAGGAAGTACATCAACTACGACATATTATTATGATAGTTTAACTAGTAAAAGTTGCCCTAATAAGACAGTAACTGATACTAAATCTTGTAACACTCAATCTTGTTGTTCTAGTACAAAAGTAGTTTGTGATAGTACTTGGTCTGTTGATGTTGACTCTGATGGTAATAGATTAAGACCATGGAGTGAAAACCCATATACTAAAGAATGTGATAATTACTCTAATTATAATGGTGCTTGGTGCTCAAATGCTGCGCCATTGGTAGATGAGAGATTACATGATCATAGTAATGGTGGATATTCTACTTGTGTTTCACAGTATGATTGTTATATCGACAATTCTTACTTTAATACATATTTAAAAGATAATTGTGGTTCAACTAATTATAAAGGTTTTTTAGATGGAGTTAGTTATAACATTACTAGACCACAAATGTGTTCTGTGTGTGGAGATTTTTCTTATATTGATGATTCTTCATATAATGGATTTACAGTTGGAATTAGACCTGTAAATTATTGTGTTTATACTTCTCAATATGCTAGTGGTACATCTCTTGGTGGAGGTAAATATATTACTAAAAATCATAGTATATGTACTTTTCCTACAGCTTTACCACCACAGTGTATAAATTCATAGAGGAGATTAGTATGAAAAAAATTAGTATAATAGTTTTAGTAATAAGTATTTTAATGATTATAGCCGGAGTAATTTTCTTTGTTGTGAGTCAAAAAGAACATGAATTAGCGCAAGAAGTATCTGTTGAGTATACTTCTAATAATAATGATAATATTCCTAATGAAATAGTAGTTCAAAATAAATATTTAATTGATAATATTATTATTGTTAATGTGGGTGATGAAACTAATATTAGTTTAAATATTACAAATATATCTGATGAAGTTTTGGAAGTAGGAGAATTAGTTGTATATATAAATGACGACATTGAATTGCCTTTTATGGTAGGTATAATAGAACCAAATGTTAGTTATAGAATGAATGTAAGATATGAAGAAACAATAGAAGGATTTAATAAATTTAATATACGTTAGGGGGATTTATGACGCATATAAAAGTAATGAATGAAAATTTAGCAAATAAAATCGCAGCAGGTGAAGTTATTGAGAAAGTAATGAATGTTGTGAAAGAGTTAGTTGAAAATAGTATTGATGCGGGGAGTAGTGAAATAAAAATAGATTTACTTGATTCTGGTGTTAGAGAAATAATTGTTACTGATAATGGAAGTGGTATGAGTAGGGAGGATGCTAAGGTATCCTTTTTAAGACATGCAACTAGCAAACTTATTAACTTTGAAGATTTGTTTCATATCGAGTCATTAGGGTTTAGAGGTGAAGCTTTACCTTCTATTGCTTCCGTTTCTAAAGTAGAACTTAAAACATCTGATGGAATTGAGGGAACATTACTTGAATTAGATGGTGGTGTTATAAAAAAAGAAGCCCCTTCAGAACTAAGAAGGGGAACAACAATTAGAGTTAGTAATTTGTTCTACAATACTCCAGTTAGGCTTAAATACTTAAAACATCTTAATGTAGAGTTATCTTATATCGTTAATTATATTAATAATATGGCTTTAACGAGAAGTGATATTAAGTTTGTTCTTACTAACAATAATAATATTTTACTTAATACTTCAGGTGATGGAGAATTACTAAAAGTTATTCATGATATATATGGAGTTGATATTTCTAAGAGAATGATAGCTATTAATGGGGATAGTGATGATTATGATATTAGTGGTTATATTAGTTATCCTGAGGTGTTTAGATCTAATAGAAATAGTATTATTACTTTTGTTAATGGGAGATATGTTAAGAATAATGAGTTGAATAGAGTTATTATTGATGTTTATCATAAATATATGCCTCCTGATAAATATCCAGTTGTAGTTCTTAATATTTATGTTGATCCAATTTTAGTAGATATTAATATACATCCTCAAAAAATGGATATTAAGTTTTCAAAATTTTTGGAATTAAAGGAATTAGTAATCGATATATTTAGTAAGAAGTTATCTTCATTAACTTTAATACCTGAAGTAAGTAAAAGTATTCCGGTTATTAATAGACCAGTATTTGATGAGGTTGAAAGTAATAATAGTGATTTTTCTTCTACATATACTACTGAAGAAGTTACTTTTGATTTTGAAGTATGTGAAAATGATGAAAAAGTTAAAATAAAAGAGATGATACCAGTTGGCTTAGTACATGGTACATATATTATCGCAGAGAATAGTGATGGAATGTTCTTAATAGATCAACATGCTGCGGCTGAGCGAATTAATTATGAAAAAGTTATGGAAGAGATGACTAATCCTAATAGTTTAAGTACAAATTTAATTGTACCTATTTCTATAGAGCTTCCTACTAATGAATTTATTGTTATAAAAGAAAAACTTTCTTTTTTAGAAAGTCTAAACTTTAAAATAGAGGAGTTTGGTATTAATACTTTGGTAGTTAGAGAACATCCTTTATGGATACCTATTAATAGAGAAAAAGAAGCAATTGTAAAAATATTTGAACTTCTTAGTAATGAAGATGAGTTTGATATGTCTAAATTTGTTCATAATAGTGCTTCTATGATTGCTTGTAAGATGTCAATTAAAGCAAACAGACAATTAGGAATAGAGGATATGACTTATTTATTAAATACATTGAGGGAGTGTGAAAATCCTTTTAATTGTCCTCATGGAAGACCTGTTATTATT
The DNA here is from genome assembly GCA_964370105.1 of uncultured Muribaculaceae bacterium. GTDB lineage: Bacteria > Bacillota_I > Bacilli_A > RF39 > UBA660 > CARZYU01. The sequence continues at coordinate 9,454 of CAYJHB010000035.1, forward strand.
ACTTATAGTAAATATGAATTGGAAAGATTATTTAAAAGGGTGATGGATTAATGAAAGATATTATTGTAATAGGTGGTCCGACAGGTGTTGGAAAGACTAAGCTTAGTGTAGAACTTGCAAAAAAAATTAATGCAGAAATTATTAATGCTGACAGTATGCAAGTATATAAGGAACTTGATATTGCGACTGCTAAAATAAAAGAAGAAGAAAAAGATGGGATTGTTCATCATCTTTTTGATATAGTTGATGTTAACATTAATTACACAGTTTTTGATTATCAAAGGGACGCTAGACGAGTAATAGATGATATTCTTAGTAGGGGCAAGAGAGTGATATTAGTAGGGGGAACTGGTCTCTATATAAAGGCTTGTTTATATAATTATTGTTTCGATGAAAATAAAAGCTCTTCTTTATATGAAGAGTTTAGTAATGAAGAAATACTTTCTAAAATAAATAATTATAACATTGCACATAGTGTTCATGTTAACAATAGACAAAGATTAGTTAGGTTACTTAATAAACTTGAAGATGAGCAAGATTTAAATAATACTGGTAATGACAAATTATATGATTTTGAAGTGATTGGTCTTACGACAGATAGAGAGAATTTATATAATATTATTAATAAGAGAGTTAGTCTTATGTGTGATGATGGGTTAGTAGAAGAAGCTAAGTCATTATATGATAGAGATATTCATACTAAAGCCATTTATACTGGTATTGGTTATAAAGAGTTATATAAATATTTTGATGGAGATATTTCTTTGGATGTGGCTCTTAATAATATTAGACAGAACTCTAGAAGATATGCAAAAAGACAATATACTTTTTTTAATCATCAATTAGATGTTACTTGGTTTAATACTAATTATGATGATTTTAGTGAAACGATAAATGAAGTATATAATTATTTGCAGGACATAGAAAAGACAGTTAAATAACTGTCTTTTTTATTTTAATTAGGCATTGATAGTTGCTTTTGCTTTTACTACCCATTTACCTTCAGGAACTACTCCAAAGAAGTATCTACCTTCGTTATTTGTTTTACATGTTTTACGTAGTCTTAGAGATCTTTCTTCTCCTAATCCTACAACTTCATATAATCCAACGACAGCACCAACAATTGGAGTTTTTCTTATTTTGTTTAGGATAACTCCATTTATTGTTCCTTCTTTAGCTTGAGTCACTTTATTTAAGTAAACATCTAATTGAGTATTAGTGTTATTAGCTACTTCTACTGGATATGGTGTATAAACATCATAATCATCAGCAATAGCAGTAACTGTATAACTACCAGCGTCTACTTTTGAGAAGAAATATTCTCCATCAGTTGCACTAAATGTTTCTGATACTGTTGCTCCAGCACCATTTAATAATCTAATAATTGCACCATCAAAGGCATGTCCATTATCATCATATGCATATCCATATATATTACCTTTAATATATTCAGCATCAGCAGTAATTACTAAGTCTGCTAGGTTAATATCACTTCCTGTAAAAGTAAGAGAACGTTTAGTAGACATTATATATCCGTCTTTAACAGCATAAATAATGTATTCTCCAATTGGTATGTTTTGGAAAGTAAAGTTACCATCAGCATTAGTCATAGTATGTTTGATAGGGTTAAAGTCTGTATCAAATATTTTAACAGTGGCGTTTTCCATATCAGATCCAGTAGCATCTTCAACTCTACCTCTTATTATTCCAGATACTATCTCGGGAGTTTCTTCAAGTTCTATCTCCTGATAAAACTCTTCTAATTCACCTAAAACAATTTCTTCACTATAATTTAATTTATATTGGTCTTTTTGATTCATTTTGTCACCTCCTTTCTAACTTATAATATGTACTTTATCTATTTGTGTATCGGCTTATTACACGTATGAAGTGAAGGTTATATCGTATGCGGTGTCACCTGAGCCAACAGTGAATGTTATATAATAACTTCTACTCCAATCAATACCTGTCGGAATATATAAT
>CAYJHB010000036.1:0-11033 GCA_964370105.1 uncultured Muribaculaceae bacterium
CCTAAAATCATTTCATAACTCATTTTATCTTCAAGTGTTAATTCGTCTATAACATAGCGATACTCACCTTCTAAATACTTTTTCATACTTTTAGTATTAGTTATTCTTTGATTTTGTAAGTAGCTTGCTGATCCTAGCCCAAAACCGTAATATTCTTCATTATTCCAATAAACTAGATTATGTTTTGATTCGTAATTGTCTTTAGCATAATTACTTATTTCATAGTGATTATATCCTTGTTTTTCTAGTTCTTCATTAATATAGTCAGTCATTTCTAAATATAATTTATCATCTATTTCTTCTTCATTTTGAATAAGGGTATGTTCTTCGATTATTAAGCTATAAAATGATATATGGGTTGGTTGATATTTATCAATTAGCATTAAATCATTCTTTAAGTCACTTATCCTTTGATGTTTTATTCCATAAATAAAATCAAAATTAAAATTACTTATTTGGTGTTTTTTTAGAAGACTTAATTTCTCGTCATAGTCTACATTTATTCTATTTAAATACTGTAGTAATTTTTTATTAGTTGTTTGTAGGCCAATACTCAATCTATTTACATTATTACTTTTTAGTAAACCTAGTAACTCATCTGTTAGATCTTCTACGTTGCATTCAAAAGTGAACTCTTTTAATTTAGTTAAATTTAATTTACTAATAATTCTAAATAATTCTATTAGCTCTTTTTGATTTAAACTACTAGGTGTCCCACCACCAATATATAATGTTTTAATCGGTTCGTTTTGATAATACTTTTCTATTTCTTTTTCTAAACTTAATAAGTATTCTTTTTTATCACTTAGGTGATAGTACTGTTTAGGAAAATCACAGTAGGAACATATTTGTTTACAAAAAGGTATATGTATATAAATACTAGTTGTCATTATTCATCCATTGATAGAACGGATAAGAAAGCTTCTTGAGGTACTTCAACACTACCAATTTGTTTCATTCTCTTCTTACCTTCTTTTTGTTTCTCTAATAGTTTTTTCTTACGAGATACGTCTCCTCCATAACATTTTGCTAGGACGTTTTTACGCATAGCTTTAATATCACTTCTGGCAATGACTTTATTACCAATACTTGCTTGAATAGGAACTTCAAACATTTGTCTAGGTATTATTTTACGAAGTTGTTCTACAACTGCTTTACCACGGTTATAAGCAAAATCTTTATGAACAATAGTTGAGAAAGCATCAACTATTTCACCATTTAAATAAATATCAAGTTTTACTAAATCTGACTGCTTATTACCAATAAATTCATAGTCAAATGATGCATATCCTTTTGTATACGATTTTAGCTTATCAAAGAAATCGTATACTATTTCTGACAGTGGTAATTCATAATGAATACTAACTCTTGTTTTATCTAAGTATTCCATATTTAAATAAATACCTCTTTTTTGTTGACATAATTCCATAATCGGTCCGATATAATCACTAGGTGTAAAGATTGCTGTTTTAACATACGGTTCCATTATTTGATTTATATTTTCTTTAGTTGGCATTTTAGTTGGAGCGTCTACTTCTAAGCTAGAACCATCTGTTAGAACAACATTATAAATAACTGAAGGTGATGTTGCGATTAGATCAATGTTAAATTCTCTTTCTATTCTCTCTTCAATGATATCCATATGTAATAGTCCTAAGAAACCGCATCTGAACCCAAAGCCTAATGCTTTAGATGTCTCTGGTTCAAATACTAGGGAAGCATCGTTTAATTTTAATTTTTCTAGTGCTTCTCTTAAGTCTTCATATTTATTTGATTCGATTGGATACAGTCCACAATAAACCATTGATTGCATTGGTTTATATCCTGGTAGTGGATTTTTAGCCGGATTATTTTCTAGAGTAACTGTATCCCCTACTTTTATATCTTGAATACTTTTAATTGATGCTGATAAATATCCTACTTCTCCGGTTGTTAAAGTTTTAACTTTTTCTAAATATGGAGTGTTAATCGTTAATTCATTCACTTCATATACTGCGTTGGTTTCCATCATTTTTATTTTATCGCCGACACTAACAGTTCCGTTTGCTACTCTCATAGAAATAATAACACCTTTATAAGCATCAAAAATACTGTCAAAGATTAATGCTTGTAGCGGTTCTTCTTTATTACCAGTTGGACTTGGTACTTCTTCTATTACTTTTTCAACTAGTTCTTTGATACCAATACCGTTTTTAGCACTTGTTAGAACAATTTCATCTTCGTTAAAACCTAATACTTCTTTTAGTTCTTGTACTACTTTTTCAGGATCTGCATTAGGTAAATCAATTTTATTGATAACTGGAATGATTTTCAAGTCATGTTCCATAGCCAAATAGACATTTGCTAGTGTTTGAGCTTCTATTCCTTGAGTAGCATCAACGACTAGAATTGCTCCTTCACATGATGCAAGTGACCTTGATACTTCGTAAGTGAAGTCAACATGACCAGGGGTATCTATTAAATGTAGATAATATGTTTCTCCCTTATAATCATAAGTAAGTTGTACTGCATTTAATTTAATGGTTATTCCACGTTCTCTTTCAATATCCATACTATCAAGCATTTGCTCTTTCATTTGTCTTTTTTCTAGAGAATTAGTTATTTCTAATATTCTATCTGCTAGTGTACTTTTACCATGATCAATATGGGCGATTATGGAAAAATTTCTTATATTTTCTTGTTTCATTTATATCACGTCCTGTTTAGTATTATATCATATTTTTATCTAATAAAAAACAGATAGTTTTATATCTGTTATTGCTTTTATAATTAATTTTGAGTTCCTTCTACTACGATTTTCAAATAAACTTCTTTTAGCATTACTTCATTACCAGCATCCCAATCAATCCACATTCTGATTTCGTTATCAATTGATGCACCTTCATCAATAGTACCTGTCGCGATTACACCATTAGTTAAAGATGATAGTAACACTGGTGTTTCGTCATTATATTGAACTTTTAATTTGCTGTGATCTAGTAACTTTGCAGTAGCTCCAGCAGCTTCAATAGCTTCAGTATCATTTACTAATTTAATTGAATAAGTTGAGCTCATTGTTCCTGTATTTTCAATAGTAAATGTATAAGGATTTCTTAACATTCCCTCTGCATCAGTTGTAGGTATTTGGTTAGTCTCATTTATACCAGTACTTTCAGCACTTAACTCCAATTTCAATTGCCCTGTTGTTATTAACGAGTTCTCTGTACCTACTTCTAAAAAATTGAATACTGCAAACGTAATTCCAGTTATTGCAATGATACTAATTAGTAATATTAGCACTAATATAGTAATCTTGTTTTTATACCACTTTTTGTCGTTGTTTTGTTCTTTCATATTATCCTATCCTTTATATTAACATTGTATAACTTTTATAAATTATAGTCAACTACTTTGGTAGTCACTATCTAACTTTTTTATTTTTCTTCTATAATGACTTTACCATAGTAAATACTATTATTTTCTACCAAACTATGTTGATCAACCCAAATCCTAAAACTCAAGTTCGCTTCTTCTTTTGCCTTTAATGTTTGCTCTAGTAGTATTCCATCTTCTAAGTCATTTAATAAAACAGTTTGATACTCTTCATTATTTACTAACACATTGACTTTAACTTGTTCTTCTGTCAGTAGTAAATCAGAACACTTGCATTCCGCTAATTTTTCATTATCAAGTAATAATTTAACTGTGTAGTCTAGTTCTACTTCTGTATTGTTAGTAACTGTCATTTTTATCGGATTAGAACTTTTACCAATACCATCACTTACAGGTTTAGCGTTTTCAAGTACTAAATTATCTTTTTCTTTATCTTGATATACAATAGTTAAATTTTCAAGTTCTATAGTCTCATCATATGCTGTATTAAACTCTTGATAAACAATATATGTCCCCATAAATGCAATAGCTAAAATAAATAAAATCATTGAGATGTTTTTAACCATATATTTTTTTCTTCCTAAGTTCATTATAGACACCAACCTTCTATATATATAATACCTTTAATAAGTTGTATAGTCAATGCTTATTTGGTATACTAAGTAAGAAAGGATTGATAATTATGAGTAAAAAAGTTGTAATAATTGGTTGTGGAAATGTCGGTATGAGTTATGCTTATGCTTTATTAAATCAAAGAACTATGGTTAATGAATTAGTACTTATTGATAAAGATATAGACAGAGCTTTAGGAGAAGCTAAGGATTTAAATCACGGTATTCCGTTTGGTCCAAGTAAAATAGATATTAAAGCCGGAAGTTATGAGGATTGTAGTGATGCTGATATTGTAATGATTTCAGCTGGTGCTAATCAAGAAGTTGGCGAGACTAGAATGGATTTAATCGATAAGAATGCCAAAATCTTTTATAATATTGTTTCTGGTGTTAAAAACAGTGGTTTTAGTGGAATATATTTGGTAGCTACTAACCCTGTTGATGTTATGACTTATATTACTTTTAAATATGCAGGGATTGATCATAGTAAAGTAATTGGAACAGGTACTATACTTGATACTGCAAGACTTCGTTATACTTTAGGAGACAAACTTAATATTAGTTCAAAAAATATTCATGCTTATGTTTTAGGTGAGCATGGTGATAGCGAGTTTATTCCTTGGAGTATGGCTAAAATTGGTTTAGAAGATGTTAATCAATACTTGGAGAAGGATGAGAAAATTGCTATTAGTTATGAGGTTAAAAACATGGCTTATGAAATTATTAAGACCAAGGGTAATACATCTTATGGTATTGGTATGAGCATGGTTAAAATTACTAATGCTATTTTAGGTAATGAGTTATCACTTCTTACTGTTTCAAGTTATGATAAAAATAATAATATTTTTTATGGTTATCCTACTATTTTAGGAAGTGATGGCGTTATTGAAAGACTACCTATTACTCTAACTGAAGAAGAACAATTAGAATTAGAATTTTCTATTAAAACAATTAAAACAGCTATTAACAGTCTAAATGATTAGGCTGTTTTTTTGTATATTTTTTTTGTTTGTTTTAATACTAATAAGGGTGATTAAATTGATAGTTTCGCATAGTATTAAAGGTAATGTTTTATATTTAGTGATTAATTTTGATTATGAGTTTGCTAAGTTAGGAGATTCGGTGGAAAAGAATAATTTTATTAAAGATGTAAAAAAGTATATAAAAAAACATAATATTAAACTTATGGGTGGAGTTATTGCTTTTGTAATAGGTGGTATGATTGTTTCTTCTTTTAGTTATGCTCCTAATAATAATATTAATTACATTAGTGATAAGACAATTATTCATGAAAAAATATTACATTTGGAAGAGAGTCCTAGTGATGGAAACATTAACTTAGAAGAAGGCACTAATACTTTAGAGAAAGAAGATATTGATAATAATTCCGATACTACTACTGATGCCGTAGTTAAACCTACTACTACTCCTACTCCTCCAATTACTGAAGAAGCACCAAGTGTTGAAGATACTGTTTTAGAAGATAAAACTTATATTACTTTAAAGAGAAGTAATGGTATTATTGAAACTATTGAGTTAGAAACTTATTTAATTGGAGTTGTCGGTGCCGAAATGCCTGCTTCTTTTAATAGTGAAGCGTTAAAAACACAGGCTATAGTTGCTAGAACTTATGCCTTAAGAAAAGCAGAAGCTAATTTAGTTTTGACTGATACGGTAAGTGATCAAGTGTACAAAGATATAAATCAACTTAAAGAAATGTGGGGAAATAGTTTTGATGCTTATTATAATAAAATAGTTAATGCAGTTAACTCTACTAGTGGATTAGTTATTACTTATAATAATCAATTGATTGATGCAGTGTACCATTCTACTAGTAACGGAAACACTGTTGATTCTGTTGATGTTTGGGGTAATAGTGTTCCTTATTTACAGAGTGTTAGTTCTACTTTTGATACTAGTGCATCTTCTTTTTATAGAGAAACATCATTAAATTACGATGTAATTAATCAAAAGCTTGGACTTTCTATCACAAGTGATAGTACTATTGTTACGATTAGAGATATCAATAACCGTGTTGTTAGCATTACAATCGATGACATTTATTTTGATGGTGTTGATTTTAGAATGGCTTTAGGTCTTAGATCAACTGATTTTGAGTTTATACTTAGGGATAATGATATATTAGTTACGACTAAAGGTTATGGTCATGGTGTTGGTCTTAGTCAATATGGAGCTAATGGTATGGCCAATTCAGGTTATTCATATAGTCAAATAATAAATCATTATTATCAAGGAGTTATGATTGTAAGTCATTAAAATTAGTGCTATACTGAAATTGGTGATGAAGATGAAAGATATAATTATTATAGGTGCAGGGCCAGCGGGTCTTTTTGCAGCTTACCAACTAATAACAAAGAACCCTAGTTTGAAAATTACTATTTTAGATAGAGGAAAGCGAGCAGAAAATAGAAGTTGTCCAATGAATGAGAAAAAAATAAGTTGTGTTAACTGTTCTCCTTGTAATATTTTATCTGGCTATGGTGGAGCTGGTACTTTTTCTGATGGGAAGCTTAATTTTATTCCTAAACTGGGGAAATCAGATTTATACAAATATATGTCAATTACAGAAGCTAATAAATTAATCGATGAATCCGAATTGATATTCAATAAGTTTGACATGGATAGTGAAGTTTATCCTAGTAATATGGACGAGGCTTTAAAAATAAAAGAAAAAATCACTAAACTTGGACATAACTTACTTGTTATTAAACAGAAGCATTTAGGAAGTGATAAGCTCCCTGGTCATATAAAAAAATTCACTGATTTTTTAGAGAATAATGGTGTTGAAATAATAGAAAGCGCTGATGTTAGTGATATAAATAAACTTAAGGATACTTATGAAGTTATCTACAATAAAAAGAAAAAGTTAGCTTGTAAATATGTTATAGTTGCCCCTGGAAGAACAGGTGCTAAATGGGTACAAGAACTTGCTGACAAATATAAGATTGAATATATGTCTAAAAGTATTGAAATTGGTGTGAGAGTTGAAGTTAGAAAAGAAGTGTTAAAAGATATTACTGATGTAATATATGACCCTACTATTTTTATAAAAACTAAAACTTATAGTGATGAAATAAGAACATTTTGTACTAATCCAGGTGGTTTTGTAGCTAAAGAAAACTATGATGGTTATATATGTGTTAATGGGCATTCATTAAAAGATGTCAAGTCAAATAATAGTAATTTTGCTTTTATCTCAAAGATTACTTTAACCGAACCAATAACTAATACTAGACAATATGGTGAATCAATTGCTAGAATTGCTAACGTTTTAGGAGATAGCAAACCTATTATTCAATCATTAAAGGATTTAAAAAGCGGCAGAAGAAGTGTTTGGTCTCGCATTAACAAAGGATTTATTGAGCCGACATTAACTGATTGTGTAGCTGGTGATTTAGCTCTAGTTCTACCCCACCGTATTTTAATGAATATATTGGATGGATTAGAAGAATTAGATAAAATTATACCCGGGGTTAATAATGATGAGACATTATTATATGGTCCTGAAATTAAGTTTTTTAGTAATGAAATAACCACTGATAATAATATGAAACTCGATAAAGAAAACTTATATTTTGTAGGAGATGGTGCTGGTAAAGCTGGTAATATTGTTACTGCTGCTGCAACAGGACTAGTTGCTGCTAAAGATATATTAAAAAAGTACGATAAATAAATATCGTACTATTTTTTTAGTTTTTGAACTTGTTTTACTACTTTACCTTTGTTATTTTGATACTTTTCTAATGATTCTCCATTATTTAAGGAATTAATAATTTTAGCTATTACTTTAGAACAATTAGCTTCTTGATACCATGGAAAATTTTTTATTTGCTCAGAGACATACGTTAAATTAGTCGAATATAATCCGTTGAACAAACCTTCTTCATAAGCTTGATTGAATTTGTCTGGACCTGATGTCATCAATGCGAAGCTAGCCGAAAAAAAGATTTTATTGGCTTTTCTTTTTTTTAATTCAGTTGCAACATCAAGCATAGATTCACCTGAAGCAATCATGTCATCAACAACTACAATGTTTTTTCCAGTTACGTCTGGTCCAAGATATTGATGTTCTATAATAGGGTTTTTCCCATCAACTATTTTTGTTAAATCTCTACTCTTATAAAATATACCTATATTACAACCTAACATTTCAGAGTAATATCTTGCTCTTTCAGCTGCTCCGAAATCTGGCGCTACTACTAAGATATCTTTAAAAATATTTTTTTCTTGTTTTAGGAGTTTCGTTAATATTTGATTAGTTGGATAAACATTTTCAAATGGTAAATTTGGTATAGCATTTACTACATTAGGATCATGGGCGTCAAAAGTGATAATATTGTTTACCCCTAGTTTTTCTAGTTCCTGTAATGAATCAGCACAATCTAAGCTTTCTCTTCCTTTTCTTCTGTGTTGCCTTGATGCATATAAGAGCGGCATTATAACATTAACTCTTTCTGCATGTCCACCTATGGCAGATATGACTCTCTTGATATCTTGAAAGTGTTCATCAGGTGTCATATAATGTTCTCTTCCTCTATAACTGTAAGACATTTTATAATTACCAACATCCGATAAAATATAAACATCACTATCTCTTATTGAATCCTTTAATTTCACTTTCCCTTCTCCATTAGAAAATCTTGGATTTTCAAAAGATACAAAATAATCTTCTTTTGACTTATTCATTTTTTTTAATTGAAAATTTATTTCTTCCCCTACTTCTTTTATATTTTCTAATACGATTAACTTTAAATTTCTCATTACTACTTACTCCTCTTAACTATCTTATCAAGATTAACTTTGTCATTCAATAATTAGACAACAAGTTTACAGTATCACTTTTCTTTGCACTTCAATTACTTTTATGTTAATATAATTTCAAGTGAAAGGATATTTATGAAAGGTTATAATTCGTATTTTGACAGGGTTAGTTTCCCAGGTAAGAAGTTAATTGATTTTATGGAAATATCACATAATCCTAATTACATTAATGAAATTTGGCTTAGTTACAAGTTTAATGTTGCATTTAAGCAAGAGGTTGATCTTTTAAGAGCATGTAACGACAACTTTAATAATAGCTTTGAAAAGTATTTTGGTAAAAGATTAGAGGTACAAAAGAAAAAGACATATAGCAAAAAATAGCTATTGTCTTTTTTATTATGGTTGATCTCTCATTTCAATGAAGAAAGGCCCGAATTCATATGCTGTTATTGAAGTTCTGTTATAGTCATAAATTTTATAACCTAATCCAGTGCATTCATATACTGTACCATCATCAAATTCATGTGTTACTTCATCAATACAAAACATTGGTTTTTCATCTGTTCTTACCATGATAAAGTCTGTAATCCAAACTGCGGCTAATCCTAGGATAGCTAACCAAAATACAAGACTTACAATTCTTTTGATAACTCCCCATAATTTACTTGGTGCCTTTGTTTCTACAATTGGTGCCATTGGTTCCTTATTATCCATATATCCTCCTTAGGTACTTCTCAGTACTTTATATATTTATTATAACCTCATTTGTTTTTTTAGTCAATTAAATGGTCTTTTTTACTGTTAAATTCTATTGATTAGACATATATTACTCTTAGGAGTGATCAAATGAATAAATATAAAGTTTGCGTATATGCAATTTGTAAAAATGAAGAGAAATTTGTAGAACGCTTTGTTGAGTCGTGTAAAGGTGCTGATGCTATTTATGTCTTAGATACAGGTTCTACTGATAACACTGTTTCTAAATTGAAAGATTTAGGAGTTAATGTTGAAACTAAGATTATTGATCCATGGCGTTTTGATGTTGCTAGAAACTTGTCTTTAGATATGATACCAAATGAGTTTGATATTTGTATATGTTTAGATTTAGATGAAGTGTTGATTTCTGGTTGGAGAGAAACATTAGAAAAGGAATGGAAAAATAACACCAATAGACTTAGATACATCTATAATTGGCATTTAGATGAGTTTGATAATCCTTTAGTTTCTTATAGTGGAGAAAAAATACATAGTAGAACGGGGTATAAATGGATTCACCCTGTTCATGAAATATTGCAATTTAATGGTGATTATGAAAAAATAATAAGAACTGATAATTTAATAATACATCATTATCCAGACTCTACTAAATCCAGAGCATCCTATTTACCATTATTAGAACTCGCTGTAGAAGAAAATCCTTTTAACGACAGGAATGTACATTATTTAGGTCGTGAATATATGTATTATAAACAATGGAATAAATCTATTGATATGTTAATTAGACATCTAAATATGAAGTCTGCTGTTTGGAAAGATGAAAGATCAGCTTCGATGAGATTTATTGCTAGGTGTTATGAATCATTAGGAAGGCATGATGAAGTTAGAATGTGGTTGGATAAGGCAATTAAAGAGGCTCCACACTTAAGGGATCCATTAATAGAAAGAGCTATGTTTGAATATAAAGTTAAAAATTGGAATGATGTTATTAAATATAGTAGTGCTGCCTTAAAAATTAAGAGTCACGAAAGAACTTATATAAATGAAGTATTCAGTTGGAATGAAACTGTTTATGATTTATTATCACTGGGTTATTATTATACAAAGGAATATAAACTAGCATTAGATAATATTAAATTAGCATTAGAAATTGCTCCTAACGATGAAAGATTAATTAGTAATATGCAAATAATTAATAAAATGCTTTAAACTTATGACTTATACAAATATATTATAATTTCATATTATAAATAGAAAGGAGAATTTTATGAATGAAAATAGTTTTTGTCCTAAATCTGATAAAAATGTAAAGTTTTTTATTTGTGGCGGAACAGGAAATGGTGCAACAGGAGCGACTGGCCCAACTGGACCTACTGGGCCCGCTGGTCCAACTACTGTTGATGTTGGGGAAACTACCACTTTAGACCCAGGTACTCCTGCGAGCGTTATTAATTCTGGTACTAATGTAGATGCCGTATTTGAATTTAGTATTCCTGCTGGGGCTACTGGTGATACTGGACCTACTGGACCTACAGGATTAACTGGGGCTAC
>CAYJHB010000037.1:0-10464 GCA_964370105.1 uncultured Muribaculaceae bacterium
TGTACTTGTCGTGTATTAATAGCTAATCCTGATACTACACAAACGGATATGCCATATATTGCTACTGATACCTATTTCACAATTAATTTAAATTGTGTTGGCGCTTTAAAATGTTTACCTGATGCATATGTTCCTTGTTAATAAAAAGACCGAATTTATCGGTCTTTTATTATGATTTGTTTAATATCTCTATATGGAATGAAATTATTATTCGTAGTTATTACTCCATCTTTAGTTTTTGACATTAAACTAATGTTATCAAAGGTATTAGTTGTTGTGATTATCCTTAATTTAATGCGGAAAACATATCCTATTGTTTTAAATAACTTATCTACTAATAATCTAACATCACTTGTTGTTTGATTGATTGCTTGCTTGTTATTACTAGCTGAGTAATAAACTTCTTCGTTATTTTTTATTTTGGAATTAATTGGGGCTTGAAATACTTTAGGTAATTTTTTATTCATTGTTCATCTCCTATAATATATTGTATGTTTAATGAAGTGCTTTTTTGACATACTAAATGTAGGTGATGATAAATGAGTAGAAAAATTGATAAAAGTTTTATTTTCATTATTGTTTTACTAGCTATTATTAGTATTATAACTATTTATAGTGCGACAACTTATTTATCTGTTAAGGATTTGGCAATTAAACAAGGACTTTGGTATTTACTCGGTAGTATACTATGTTTTTTTATGGTTAAAATAGATAATAAAATTATATTTAAACATGCTTGGTTTTTATATATTTTAGGGAATATATTACTTTTATTATTGTTGTTTATTGGAACCCCCATCAACAATAGTAAGTGTTGGTTTATTATACCCGGAATCGGTAGTATTCAACCTAGTGAATTTATGAAAATTTTCTTGATTTTAGTTTTAGGATCTATCATCAATAATTATAAAAATAGGAAAAGAAAAGATGAAGGTTTGCTTATTATAAAGTGCTTAATTATTACTTTTATTCCAAGTATTTTAACTTTTTTAGAGCCTGATACCGGTGTAGTAATTATTTATTTTTTAATTATGTTAACAATGCTTTTCTTTAGCGGAATCAAACTTAGGTGGTTTCTTATAGGTATGATTATAATTGGTGTAGCGGCAGGCTTTATTTTTTACTTATATTTCTTTCAAGAAAATATATTTATAGAATTACTTGGTAATGATATCTATTATAGAATAAATAGATTGTTAGACTGGCAACAAGGTGTTGGAATTCAACTAGAGAATTCTATTGCTTCAATTGGGTCAGCACACTTGTTAGGCCACGGTTTTAATAATACTCCCCTTTACTTCCCAGAATCAGGAACCGATTTCATCTTTAGTGTTTTTGCATCTAACTTTGGTCTACTACTTTCTCTTTGTTTACTTGGTTTGATTTACTACTTTGATTTTAAATTATTTAATTTATCAAAGATTGTTAAGGGAATAGATAAATATATATTAATTGGTATCACTGTAATGCTTGTCTTTCAACAAATTCAGAATATTGGAATGACAATTGGCCTATTACCTATTATGGGTATTACTTTACCTTTTATAAGTTATGGTGGGAGCAGTTTAATATCTTATATGTTTATATTGGGAATAGTATTAAATACAACAAAAAAGAAAGTTTGATTACTTTCTTTTTATTTCTTTATTCAATATTTCAGCAAATGTTTCTGGTTTTGTATTTTGTTGGTTTGTTTTTGAAGGCACAAATATAGGAGAAGCATAGTTAATTGTCGAAGCTTTTCTCAATCTAATATCATCTACTGAGACATCTTTTTGAGAAGCAATTACTTGTTGTTCAAAATTTGGTACTTCTTTTAGTTCTTCAACTGAAGCTTCCTTAATTTTCTTTAATAATGAACCTAATTTTTGTTGTCTTTTTTTTAACAATGGTAAATGTTTATTACGTGGATCTTTTTGTTCAATCAAGTTAATTTCATTTACAGTATCATTATATAGTTTTTCAACACTTAACTCATAATTGTCTTTTTCCATACTTCCTCCCTTAAATATCTTTGGATTTTGCTGCTTTTAAGAATCTTGTCCAAATTTTCTCGTTCGAGTAATTTAGTACTCCTATTTTATAAATTTTCAATCCTCTTTTAATTAAAAAATAATTAAATAATACTAAAATAATTAGCGATATTATAACATCGATCATTGTAATTTGTCCAACTACTAATAACGATGGCGCTAATAATGTGGAAATCAACGGCACATATGCTAATACTCTAATAAATAAAGCTCCTTCAAATAAACCTGATAGAAATGATAAATAATAACTTATTACTAAGATAACCATAATAGGCATTTGGATTTGTTGATAATCTTCCATATTGGTTGTCATTGATGCTAGTATTCCTGCTATTAGTGAATAGGCAACAAATGACAATAACATAAATATTATAGTCACTATTAATATTGGTCCTAAGTTTTCAATACCATTAACTGACGATGTTAAGTTACCTACTATATCAAAAGCTTGATTAGTAAGTTCACTTGTTGAAGTCATACTTCTAAACAAAATACCTAAACCACTATATATTAATAATAATGTTCCTTGTAAAATAACAAAAGTATTGACAGCTAGTATTTTTGAAAAGAAATGTGTCTTTGCACTAACATTTGAGAGGATGATTTCCATACTTTTTGTTGTTTTTTCCTCGTTTACTTCTGCACCTATCATTTGAACAATAAAAATTGTTAACATAAAGAACGGTAAAATGAAAATTGGAAAAATTGTTCCCATAATAATATCAATTTGATCACTTTGTGATAGGTCTTCACTTAAAATATTATTTTCTATTGTTATAGGTGTGGAAATAGTTCCTAATAATTGCTGATCAATTCCACTTTCAACAATAGCGTAGTTATATTTTGTTGTATTAAGAACTTGGTTTAATAATTGAGTATCAATCATACTAAGTTCATTTTCACTATGAATTGTTGCTTCTAAGTAGTTTACTTCGTCTTCTGTTATTACAACTAAAATTTTATAATTGTCTGTTATTTCTTCTTTGATTGTTTCTATTTCTTCAGTAGTACCACTTACTACTTCATAGTAATCACTTTGTTCTAAAGTAGTAGATAAAATATTAAAATTATTTTCAAAATCTTCGTAGACTTTATCTGTTTCATCAACTACTATAATTTCAGTTGTTTGATCAAAATCTCCACCTAGCGATGTTATAACTGTATCCATATTAATAAGTGCAATAATGGCAACTGCTAATAATGCATTGACAACGGCAAACCACTTTGTTCCTACTTTTTTCTTCAAACTCATTTTTGTTAAGTACCAAAATTTACGATTCATTAGATGCACCTACTTTCTCAATGAATATTTCATGCAAGGTTGGTTCTAAAACATTAAACATCATAATATCATATTTGCTTACTGCTTTAAATACTTTATTGATTGTGTCTTCACTATTTATATTAATAATATAGTGTGTTTTGTTATCCTCTACACTGCTTACACCTTTAATTTCTTTTAATTTGGAAATATCAATATTTCTCCCTTTAATCATTATTTTGTTATGTCCCATATCTTGTCTGATTTCATTTAAATAACCTGATAAAATATTTTTACCATCTTTTAAAATAACCAATTTTTCACAGAATTCTTCAATGTACTGCATTTGATGTGATGAAAAAATAATAGAACATCCTTCGTTTTTCAAATCATAAACTGCACTTTTTAACATTTCTACATTAATTGGATCTAAACCTGTAAATGGTTCATCTAGAATCAATAGTTTTGGTTTATTAATAACCGCTGTTATAAACTGAATTTTTTGTTGATTTCCCTTAGATAATTCTTTTATTTTTTTATCACAGTAATCTTTAATATCAAAACGTGCTAACCAATATTCTAGTTCTTTTAGAATAACATCTTCGTCCATTTCTTTTAAAGCACCATAAAATAAAACTTGCTCTTTTACAGTTAGTTTAGTTAGTAGACTTCTCTCTTCTGTTACGAAACCTATTTTATTGGTCGTTGTAAAGTCAATCGGCTTATCGTTTAGAGTTATTTTACCTTTATTTATATCAATAAGTCCCATTATAGATCTAAATGTTGTTGTTTTCCCTGCTCCATTCTTTCCTAATAAACCAAATATTTCACCTGGTTTAACTTCAAAAGATAGATTGTCTACAGCTTTAAAATCGCCATAGTACTTTGTTATGTTTTCTATTTTTAACATATATCCTCCTAAATACATTATACACCTTTTTTGTAAAAAAAAATAATCTTAATGATTATTTTTTAGACTTAGGCATTAATATTACGGTTGCTAGATTAGTAAAATCAATACTTTTTATTATTTTATTTAAATTTTCATAAGATAAATTTCTAATTATATCTACTTTATTAGGTACAATATCACCGAACAGGACAATATCATCATGAATATTATAAACAGTATTTTCGACATTATCGATTAATTTTACTTCGCTAGCTATCCATACTTTTTTGATTCTTTCCATATCTTTTTCTAAGACTTTGATGTCTTCATATTTTTCTTTTATTTTATTGATTAAATCATTTGGTTTAGTTGTCTCTGCGATTAAATCAAAAGTGTAAATATCATCATAATTATTCCAATCATAATATAATCCTGTAAATAATTGAGCTTTCTTACCTTCTTCTCTAAAGTCAGATGTCAAACCAAAATTTAATGTTCCTATCATATTTAAATAATAAAATATTTCTGGTTTACTATATTCTTTAAAGATATCATTTTTTATTTTTAAACACATTCCTACTTTGGGTATTTCTACACCAAAGTCTAGTGTCTTTTCTTTTTGATTAACTTCTAGTGGTTCTTCATACTTTTTTTGAACAATATCTTTTGTATTGTTTTTGATATTTTTTTGTTGTTTTTTAATTAATTCTAATATTTTCTCAGGATCAAAATTACCTGCTGCAACTATAAACATATTATCTGGTTTATAAAATGTATTATAACAATTATATAAATCTTCTTTTGTTATTTGATAAATTGATTCAACTGTTCCACCTATATCAATTCTAGTAGGATGATTTTTATAAACGCACTTTCTTAATTCATTTTCCATGACCCATGCAGGCATATCATCATACATTTGTAATTCTTCTTTAATAATCCCTTTTTCTTTTTCGACATTTTCGTCTGTAAAGAATGGTTTATTAACATATTCTAATAAAAATTCTAAATTAGTTTCAAATTCATTAGTTCCATAACAAATATACTGTGTGTTAGTGAAATTAGTAGAAGCATTTGCTCCTGTTCCACTTTTGTTGAAGAAAGTAAAAGGATCAATTCCATCTTCTTGCTCAAACATTTTATGTTCTAAGAAATGGGCAATACCTTCAGGTACTTTAATCATTTTTTCTTTGCCTTCTGGTATAAATTCTATTTGATTTGAACCAAATTTTGTAGAGTATGTGACAAAGTAGTTTTTCTTATTTTCAAAAGGAACTAAGTATACATCTAAACCATTCGGTAGTTTTTCATGATATAAAAACGTATCTAAACCAGTTAATGCTATTTTATTCATTTTCATTGGTCCCTTCTAGTAGGAAGATAGTATCTAACTTTATTTTTTTCGCTACTTTCATAATTTGTTCCTTGTTAATGTTGTTCATTTTTCTTCGTCTTGTATCAATATCGTCTAAGTTTAATAGATCAATCATATAATAAGCTTCTACTAACTGACTTGGTGATTCTTCCATTTCATCCATAGCTGTATTATAAAGTTGTTTGGCACTAGCTATATCTTCTTCTGTAAACTCACCTTTTTCCATTAGTTTTAACTGTTCTTTTATTATTTTCAAACACTTTTCATAATGTGATTTAGAAATACCTGCGGTTATGATAAGAGTGTTATCTACTTTGTTTGTGAATGAGTTCACAGTGTAGGCAAGAGAGTTTTTTTCCCTCACTTGTTGAAATAACTTTGAGTCCGTTCCTCCACCTAAAATAATATTATAAAGTGTCAGTGCATAATTAATTTCTTCTTGCTCTAAATCAATTGTTTTTAATCCTATTGATAATTTAGTTTGATTCAACTCTTCTTGTTCTTTAACTTCTTTTATTTCTTTTTTAGTTATTGTTTGTTTAATATATATTGGACATTTAGCTTTTTTATATGTTTCGAACTTAAAATATTTCCTAAAGATTTTCTCTGTTTCACTAAAATCGATATTACCAATTATATAAATATCTACTTTATTAGTCTTTAACATGTTTTGATAATATTCATATAAGTTTTTAGGAGTGATATTAGCTATATCTTCAATGTATCCAAAACCTCTATATGAGTTTGCTAAATCAGGATTCATTTCTTCTAATAGTCTAATAACACTATACTTTCTTGTTTCTTCTTTGATACTCTTTATTAATAGTTTTGTATCAGTAGTTACTATATTAAATGTTTCTTGATCAAATTCATTATTAGTAACATTGGGATTAAAAATTATTTTACTTAAGAATTCGATACTTTTATTAAACATTCCTTCTTCTGTATATTTTTCATTTAAAAAAGTTAAATTAATATTAGTATTAATGTGATTTCCTATTCTTGTATTATGTCCTTCAATTGATGCAGCATATAATTCTCCTGCTTCTATTGCTAATTTTTGTTTGGTGTTAAACTCTTTATTGGTAATGGTTAGCATATCTACTAGAACATTGCGGATAGTTATTGCTTCTTTCTTAATTTCATCTTGAAAGATAACTCTTACTTTGGTTGTTTTGAATTTATCAGTCTTAATCATGTGTAAATTATATGATCCAAGTTCTTTTGTAAGTTGCTTCATATTTCACCTCTTTCTTATTATATACTAAATATTAATTTTTATTAGTTATTGCTTCTAATGCTATTTCCATCATTTCAATAAACTTATTTTGTCTTTCTTCACTTGTTGTTTCTTGTTTTGTTACTAAGTTGTCAGAAACAGTTAAAAGTGTTGTTGCTTCTTTATTTAAGCTGTTGGCAACTGTCGATAAAGCAAAACTTTCCATTTCAACTCCTAAGACTTCTTCTGTGATGGCTGGTTTGACATTACTATAAAATGTTTCGCTACATAAAATAGTACCTTTATATAAATGTTTGTTTTTGATTTTAGCGACTTCTTCTATTTTATTATTTAAATTGGTAGAGGTTTTAACTTCATTGGTATTTATCCCATCAAAATTAAGAGCAAAATTACTATTAGTAATTGATTTATCTACTAATATTAAATCAAATAAATCGATTTCTTCTTTAAAACTACCAGTTGAACCAACTCTTATTATTTTATCAACATCATATACTTTAAATAATTCATAAGCATAGATTCCCATACTTGGTATTCCCATTCCAGAGGGAAAGATTGTTACTAATTCATTTTTATAAGTTCCTGTGTAAGCTGTCATTCCTCTTACATTGTTTACTAGTTTTATATCTTTTAAAAAGGTATCTGCGATTACTTTTGCTCTTAGTGGATCTCCTGGCATTAGTACTAATTTAGCAATACTTTCTTGATTACTTTCAATATGTGGTGTCATTATTCTTCCTCCTCGGCGTTATCTAATTGAACAAGAACTTCTCTTGGCTTTGAGCCGTTTTGCGGACCAATTATGCCTCTTTCTTCTAGTAAATCTACAATTCTTGCTGCTCTGTTATAACCTAATTTAAATCTTCTTTGCAATAATGAAGCACTGGCTTTTTGTGTTTCAATAACAAATTCAACTATTTCATTATATAGTGGATCTTCATACTCTTCTTTTTGTCCAGCATCTTCAATTTGAGAGGCACTTTTAGTATTATCAACAGAACTAAGATTCATCATACTTTCATCATATTGAGCAATTTGTTGTGAGATAGTATGATCAATTATTTTCTTTATTTCCTCATCTGAAATATAAGCACCTTGTAAACGTTGTGGCGAAGACTCTCCCATAGGTAATAGTAACATATCTCCTTTACCTAATAGTTTTTCTGCTCCTGTAGCGTCTAGTATTGTCCTTGAATCGATACTACTACTAACTGCGAATGATATTCTTGAAGGAATATTAGATTTAACAAGACCAGTAATTACATCTGTTGATGGTCTTTGAGTTGCAATAATTAAATGAATACCTGCAGCTCTAGCCATTTGAGTAATTCTTAGAATTGAGTCTTCAACTTCTTTACTTGCAACTAACATAAGGTCAGCTAACTCGTCAACAATAGCAACAATATATGGCATTTTTTTCATTTTTTCTTCTTGTGGTAATTTTTCATTTTTCTTTTCAATTAATTCATTGTATGTTCCAATGTTTTTAGTTCCTGTATCACTAAATACTTCATAACGTCTTTCCATTTCAGCAACAATTTTAGCTAGTGCTACTGCTGCTTTTTTAGGGTCAGTTACAACTGGACACATTAAATGTGGTATTCCATTATATCCTGATAACTCAACCTTTTTAGGATCGACCATAACTAATTTCACTTCATCTGGTTTAGCACGCATTAAAATAGAAGCAATAATTCCATTAACACAAACTGATTTACCTGAACCCGTTGTTCCTGCGACTAGTAAGTGTGGTGTCTTATCAATTTCACACCAAACAATATTACCCATGATGTTTTTTCCTAAGGCAGCAAGTAATTTTGAATTATCTTTACTCTTTGGAATTTTTTCTAATATTTCCCTGAATCCTACCATAGCAACTTGATCATTAGGTAATTCAATACCAACAGTGTTTTTACCTGGTATTGGCGCTTCAATACGTACACTTTTCTTAGCTAATGATAGAGCTATCTCTCTATTTATACCTAATATTTTACTTACTTTAGTACCTGATTTTAATTCAAGTTCATATTGTGTTACATTCGGTCCAACATGAACTTCAACTACCTTACCATTAATACCGAAGTCTTGTAATACTTTTTCTAATGTTAAAATATTTCTTTCAATCGCAGCGTTATCAGTACCAGTTGTACTCTTTTTAGTCGGATTTAAAAGTGACATAGGTGGTAATTGATAATTATAATTTGTATTATCCTTAATAACTGGTTTTTCTTCAATTTGATTTTCTTCTTGTTCTTGTTTGAAATCATCTTGTATTTTAGTTAACTCATCAATACTAGAAATAACAAGTTTCTTCTCTTCATGTTTAACTTCACCAATTGATGGTTCTTCCTCTTCATCGTCATCATCTGTTCCACTAATAATAACTTTTTTCTTGTTGCTTTGTTCTTCTTTAGTCTTTTTACTTGGTAACATTTCTTTACCTTTATTGATACTATTTTTCACAAAGTCTGCAATGGAGAATCCTGTAAACATAATAATACCAATAGCTATGAATGCTATTCTAACAATAACCATTCCTTGATAATCAAATAGTGAATAAAAAAGTACGGCAAAACCTCCTCCTATTATTCCTCCTCCTGTTTGATTTATTTGTAAATCAGTAATATTAGCAAAAGAAGCAACTAGATTATCGACTGTATTTTCTAATACTATCATTCCATCTAAATCATTTAATAAATACTTATCATGAGCCCATACTAATAGACCAATAGATAATATATAAATACCCATTAATTTAGTAGTGAAAAATTTAGGTTTTTCTCTTTTTAAAATCATGTATCCACCTACAATAAATACTAAGACTAAAAAAACAGCATAACCTGTACCTACTAAGAAAACAGCAAAAGATGAAATCATTTCACCTACTGGACCATATTTTCCTATACCTAGTATGGAAGCTAGTACAAAGACTACTCCTATTAATTCGCTAGCATACTTAAATGACTTTTCTTCAACTACTTTTTTTCTTTTTCTCTTTGCCATATATGACACCTCACTCTATATAAATTATAGCATATTCTTCTTATTTTGAAACAACTATCGTGGGAATTTAAGGATTATTTTATCTTTAAATAAAAGAAAAAGTCTTAATTGACATTTACCATGTAAAAATCTTTTTTATTTTATTACCTTCATTTGTTTATATATATAATAGTGTTGATGTGTTTTCACTAGCATAAACTTTAAATTGTTGTTTCCTTATTTATTTTAGTTTTTTCATTTTACGATAAAATTCGTCATATTATTAATTAAGGATGTGATTATTTGTTTTTACAATTTTTTGATTTACTTAGAATGGCTTTAGGTTTTACAACTAGTTATTCTAATAATGTTTTTCCTGAACCTTTAAGTAAAGAAGATGAAGAATCTTATATTGAGAAAAGTCGTTTGGGTGATAAAGAGGCTCGTAATAAGTTAATTGAACATAATCTTAGATTAGTTGCTCATATCGTAAAGAAGTTTGATTATAAAAATGTTGATCAAGATGATTTAATTAGTATTGGTACGATTGGTCTTATTAAAGGCGTAGATACTTTCTCTAATAAAAAAGGGGCGAAGATAACTACTTACTGTGCTAGATGTATTGAAAATGAAATACTTATGTATTTTCGTAGTAATAATAAGAATAATAAGAATATTTCT
>CAYJHB010000038.1:0-7690 GCA_964370105.1 uncultured Muribaculaceae bacterium
GATTCTATTTTTTTAAAAAGAGCGTCTTTAAACATTTTATCTCCTCCAATACTAATATATTCTAATTAGAGGATTAAGTGTTTGTTATTTTAGGTATTTATCTCTTTCTTTTGTAAGTTCTTTTACTTTTTGTTGATATTCTTCTATAGTAATTAATTTTTTTTGATATCTTTCTTCGACTAACTCTAGTGCTTTATTGATTGAGTCACTTGGAGTTTGTGTTTGTGAATCAAGCGAATTATTTTTAAATAAGTCTTTTCCGAAATTTTTGTTGGCGTGGAAATTATTATTCATTAATCATCACTCCTGTTTTTAAATTGTAATATAATTGGTGTTCCTTCTAAGTTGAAGTTCTCTCTTAATTTATTTTCCAAATATCTTTCATATGAAAAGTGGATTAGCTTTTTATTGTTTACGCGTAATGTAAATTTAGGTGGTTTAGTTCCACTTTGGCTAGAGAAAAATATTTTTAAACGGTTTGTTTTATAACTAGGTGGTAAATTAAGTTGATATGCATCCATAATAACATCGTTTAATATACTTGTTTTAATTTCTCTAGAGATGTTTTCTTTTACTTTAACTATTTCTGGCATTAATGTATGTATTCTTTTTTTAGTAAGTGCTGATAGGAAAACAACTGGGGCATATGTAATAAACTGGAATTCGCTTCTTACTAGTCTAGTGTAATCTTTAATTGTTTCTTCATCTACGGTATCCCATTTATTAATAACAAGTATAATACCTTTTCCTTTTTCAATGGCATAACCTGCGATATGTTTATCGTGTTCTTTGATACCTTCTTCGGCATTAATTACTACTAAGCAAATATCAGATTTATCAATTGACTGCATTGATCTTAAAAGACTATACTTCTCAATTGATTCAAATATTCTTCCGCGTTTACGCATACCGGCAGTGTCAATAACAACATATTCTTCTCCGTCATATTTAAATACAGAATCGATTGAATCTCTCGTGGTACCAGCAATATCACTAACAACAACTCTATCTTCTTGCAATAGAGCATTTGTTAAACTACTTTTACCAACATTTGGTCTACCTATAATACAAAATTTACATCTGTCATCTATTACTTCTTTTTCATATGGATTAAAGTCAGCACAAATTTCATCTAATAAACTAACAAAACCAGTATTATGAATACCACTGACAGGTATATAATAATCAAAACCTAATTCATAGAAGTCATAAATGTTATCTTTACTGGCATTATTATCTACTTTATTAATAGCAACAATAACTTTTTTCTTTGCTCTTCTTAAAATATCTCTAACTGCATAGTCGTTAACAGTTAATCCTTCTTTTCCATCTACAATAAAAACAATTACATCAGCTTCATTAATAGCAATTTCAGCTTGTATTTTTATTTCATCATTAAATAACTCTTCTCCAACATCTATTCCCCCTGTATCAATAAGGTTAAAACGATAGTCACGATAAGTTACTTCTTGGTATAATCTATCTCTAGTAACACCGGGAGTATCTTCTATGATAGCTAGTCTTTTACCAACAATTTTGTTAAACATAGTACTTTTTCCAACGTTGGGACGACCAACTAAAGCAACTGTAGGAAGTTTCATAATATCCCGCCTTTCGTGCTAATTATATCATATTTTGTTAAATTTAACAATAGTAAGAATATATTGTTTTAATGATGAAAAAAGGGTATACTTATAGTAAATAGAAAGGAAATTTATATGGATAATAGAAAAAAAGTGGAATGGTATGATAATCCTAATTTAATTATTAATTTGATGATAGGATTACTTGGTATTGCCGTGTTAGTAGCACAGACAATTGCGATTAGAATGGGGCTTAGTTTTCAAGAGTCGGTAAATCAGTTATTTAATGATAGTAGTGTTTATTTGTTTTATTTAGTTTATTTTATTTTAATTAATTTACGGTTTGGGAAAAAACATTTTGATGCTCTAAGTATAGTAGCTTTTATATTTCAATCTATACTACTACTAACATCACTACTTAATATCATTCAAACAATAGGAATAAAAACAATTTTTGAATTTATTTTAAGTATTGGTATGTGGTTGTATATTAGCAATTCATTGATTAGAACAACTAAAATATGGAATGATTTTAATTTAGATTTAGTACCTACAAAGTTTTTTAAGAATATTGATTATTTTTATATTGTAACTGCATCTAGTTTAATTATTTTAGTCATTGGACTTATTGATTCTTTTGACTTTAATTATGTGCTTGTAATATTGCTAGATTGTTTAGTATATATTGGAATTGCTAGATATTTGTATTTATACAGAAAATATAATGAAGAGAAAAAAAATATTAAAAAAATCGACAAAGAGATTACGATTGTAAAGAAGAAGGTGAAGAAAGATGCCTAATATTTTTGAGGAAATAGAAAAAGAGAAAAATCAATTACCTGAACTTGAAGATTTTACTAATTCAGTAATAGGTAAATACCCTTTGAATTTATATCAAAAAATTGCATTAATTATTTTGATGTTAGGAATTGCAATGGGATTTATAATTGGAAATTTAATGCCTACATGTAGTGAACTTAATACTTTAACAGGGGTGTGTAATAAAACTGAATTTAATTTATCAATCATGTTAGTGATTTGGGGAGTTAGTTTTTTAATCACTTTATTTATATATATGATAGGGCATATTATTGCTATTTTGCAGTCAATTGACCAAAAAATGGAGAAATAGTGGTTTTATTTAGTAAAAGTATTGTCAAATTATTGCATTTATCAAAAAATCATGATAATTTATATATGTAAGCATATAATCGAATGCTTAGAAAATAATAGGAGGTATTTATATACTATGAAAAAAGTTGAATTAATCGAATCAGTTGCAGCAAAAGCTGGAATTACTAAAGCGGATGCTGGAAAAGCTGTAGATGCTTTATTTGAAACAATTACAGGAGCATTAAAAGAAGGAGATAAAGTACCAGTAGTAGGTTTTGGAACATTTGGTGTTTCTAAAAGAGCTGCTAGAGAAGGGCGTAATCCTCAAACAGGAGCAACTGTTAAAATTGCTGCTAGAAATGCTGTATCTTTCAAAGCAGGTTCTGCTTTAAAAGAAGCTATCAACTAGTTTATAAATTATGAACAAACCAACTTTAATAGTTGGTTTTTTTGTGTCAACTTAGTATGCCTTAGATTGTTTGTTGTACTATGATTATGTTATAATTAAAGAGGTGATAGGATGTTAGAAAAAGCTTTAGGTTTATTGACCTTAATAGAGAATGAAGGATATAGAGCCTACTTAGTAGGTGGTTTTGTTAGAGATTATCTACTTGGAATTGAATCAAGTGATGTAGATATTGCTACTAATGCTACGCCTAGACAAATAAAAGAAATTTTTCCTGAGGCTAATCTTAGTTACGAAGAATATGGCTCAGTAACTTTGTTATATAAATCTGTTAGATTTGAAATCACAACTTTTAGAAAAGAAAATAATTATGCTAATAAGCGTAGTCCAGTTCAAATTGAGTATATAGATAATTTACATGAAGATTTGCTAAGACGTGATTTTACGGTTAATACTATTTGTATGAGTAAAGATGGAACTATTATTGATTTATTAAATGGACAAGAAGACTTAGACAAGAGAATTGTCCGAAGTGTTGGTGATGCATTTTTGAAAATGGAAGAAGATACACTTAGAATATTAAGAGCTATTAGATTTTCTACAACGTTAAATTTTGAATTACATAGTGAAGTGAAAAGTGCTATTGATAAGTATAAAGATGATTTAATTGAGTTGTCATATAGTCGTAAGAAAGAAGAATTAGATAAAATTTTTGGTAGTTTAAATGTTAGAAAAGGAATAGATTTATTGTGTCAATTGAGGGTAGATGAATCTTTGGAGTTATTTAATTTGAGTAATGTAGTGGTAACAGATGATATATTAGGAATTTGGGCTTTTTTAAATGTTTCTGATAAATATCCATTTACTAATAATGAGAAAGATTTAATGGATGAGATTAATGTAGTTAAAGATATAGATAATCTTGATCCACTTAACTTATATAATTATGGACTATATATCAATACAGTTGCAGGTAGTTATAAAGGAATTAGTAAAAAAGAAATAACAGAAGCTTATTCTAAGTTAGAAATTAAAAGTAGAAAAGATCTTAATGTTGATGTTGATGATATTATAAAAATATTTGATAATAAACCAGGAAAATATTTATCTGAGTTATTTAAGGTATTAGAAAAAGCGGTTTTAGTAGATGGTGTACCTAATAAAAGTGAAGATTTATTAGAAATATGTGTGAGAATGTATGAAGAAAAGCAGTTAGATTTGGAGTATTCTTAATTTGACCTTTTCTTATTTTGTGGTATTATATTTTATTAAGGAGGCATTAAATGAAAAGTATTAAGTTAAATGAAATGATAAAGCAAGGTAATATAGTTTTACCACTTTATTTAATTCAAAATATGAAAGCATTAAATATTAATATGAATGAATTTGTGTTTATAATGTATTTGGCTAATTTTGGTGTGAAAAGTTTGTTTAATCCTCATAAAGCTAGTGAAGATTTTAAACTTGAACTAGTAGAAATTATGAGTTTGGTAAGTAGTCTAAGTGAAAAGAAATTATTAACAGTTACTGTGGAGAAAAACGAGAATAGTGTTAGAGAAGAGTTTATTGATTTAGATAATTTTTATAATAAGTTTTCTAATTTAGTTATTACTAATATAAATGAAGAACCTAAAAGTAATGTTAATATATTCGAGGCTGTAGAAAAAGAATTTGGGCGAACATTGAGTCCGATAGAGTATGAAATTATTAAAGCTTGGATAGATAGTGATACCTCTGATGAATTGATATTAGAGGCTTTAAAGGAAGCTACGATGAGTGGTGTGTCTAACCTTAGGTACATTGATAAAATTTTGTACGAGTGGGGTAAAAAAGGTTTTAAAAATAAGAATGATATAGTTAGTTATAGAAATAAATTTAAGCAAGAGAAAAAAAATGATGTAGAAGTTTTTGAATATGATTGGTATGAAGATGAAGAATAAGGTAGAAGTAATTGAAAGTTACTTGGAAGAGTTAATTCCAAATCCTATTTGTGAACTTAATTTCAGTAAGGATTATGAATTGTTGATTGCTACTATGCTTAGTGCACAATCTACTGATAAGAGAGTTAATCAAGTCACAGAAATATTGTTTGAAAAATTCCCTTCATTAGATGATATGAGACTTGCTGATTTAAGTGAGTTAGAAAGTATTATTAGACCGGTTGGGTCATTTAGGAAGAAAAGTGTTTATATAAAAGAAATTGCTAAACGTTTAAAAGACTACGATGATGTGTTACCTGATAGTGTTGATGTTTTAAAGTCTTTTCCTGGTGTCGGTAGAAAGACTGCTAATGTTGTACTTAGTGTTATTTATAATTACCCTGCGATTGCTGTAGATACTCATGTTGAGAGGGTTAGTAAGCGTCTTGGTTTGGTTAAGAATAGTGCTACTGTTTTAGATGTAGAAATTACTTTGATGAAAAGATTTAAGAAAGTTAATTGGTCAAAGAGACATCATCAGTTAGTATTATTTGGTAGGTATTATTGTAAGGCGAAAAAACCTTTATGTAGTGATTGTAAAATAAAAAATATATGCAAAAAAAAGACTAGGTGTGACTAGTCTTTTATTCTATAGTAATTGTAACTTTGTGATTTTTAGTATAGTTTTTATATGATACTGTATATACAATGTTATATATACCAGCTTTTGTATAATCAATAGTAGTTTCAACTCCGGCAGCAGTTGTTATTTTATGAGTTATTATTGCAGATGTAGTAACATTGCTTTCATTATTAGTAACTTTAACTGCGTTAGATCCAGTAATAACATTATAGCTTTCTCCAATTTCTAGGGAAACACTACTTGGAATTGTTAGACTACTGCTTATTGAGTCAGTAGGAATATTTGGATCTGGTAATATGTAAGTTGCTGGTGCACTTTCTTTTCCTGATGGAGTTTGATAACTAGCGACAACTTTATACGTACCATATGGTGTACTTGGACTACTTATTGTGTAAGTAGTGTTTGTTACGAATCCTAGGTGGGTATCATTATAATAAATGTTGTATCCTATTGGACCAAATGTTGCGCTAGGACTGGCAGAAATTGGATTCCATGTAAGAGTAACATTACTATTATTGTAACTTACTTTTAAATTAGTTGGTGTACTTAATTGTGTGGCATCATAACGATCAGATGTTTCTGTCGGTTCTGTTCCTTTTTTAAAATATTCATATACTATTTGATCTTCTGGTGTATTAGGACCTGCTAATTGAGGTGGATTAGATCCAGCTTCGATTCCAACTTCAATGACACTACTAGGCATTGTGAAAGCAGCATTATTGTATCCTAAAATTTGGTTTACTGCAGTTTCAAATAATTTTTCACGGGCAACAGCAGCTTCAACCATTCTTGTATAGTATTCTGATGTTGATACGTCATATCCATACCAAAGAGCTATTGTTGTTTCAGTTGAATAACCAACAGCCCAAGTATCATTAACACTATCACCAGGTATTCCTCTTGCTGCAGCTACCTCAGCTGTAAAGTTTGTAGTTCCTGTTTTAGCAGCAATGTTAGTGATAGGTCTTCCATCAATTGTTACATCTTGAAGAATATCACTTATCATAAAGGCTGTTGAATCGCTCATAACTTTAGTAGGATTAATTTCATGTTCAATAGTTTCACCGGTGTCTCTATATATTATTTTACTTACACTATGAGCTTCGTTATAATATCCTCCATTTCCAAAGGCAGCATAGGCTGCACCTAATTCTACTGGATTTGTTCCGTTATATGAACCGATTGAGTGAGCTTCATGAAGTGAACCATTTTCTACTTCTGGATTTAATCCAAGGCTTTGAACAAATTGTAATATTTTACTATTATCTACTTGTTGAAATGCTTTTAGGGCTGGAACATTACGAGAAGTTGCTAAGGCAGTTCTTAAAGTAATTGTTCCCATGTATTTACCATCCCAGTTATTAATTGATTGGCCATTAACACCACTATAACTGTAAGGTTCATCGTCGAATAATGTATAAGTTGAGAAGTTATTATATTCCATTCCTGGGGCATAATCAAACAGTGGTTTAGCAGTTGAACCTGGTTGTCTATTCATGTCAGTTGCAAAACTATATTGGTTAACACCTTCTGGTCTATTTCTACCAGCGCCAACAGCCAGTAGTTTACCTGTATCGTTATCGATAACGGCTAGCCCCATTTGAATAACATCATCTTTCCAATTGAAAGTTTCGCCATTTTGTATTTTTTCAACTTCGATTTGTTTTGTAGGATCTAAGTTTGTATAAACAAGAAGTGGGGTAGTATATGGATTAATACCATAGTTTTCATCTAATTCTTTAACAACGGCATCTATATAATCTTGATATTGATTACTACTAGATGTATTTTCTGTTTTTAATAAACTACTAACAGGTATAGCTGCGGCAATTTCCATTTCTTCTTCTGTTATATAACCATGTCTTTCCATTAAATATAAAACTGTATTTTGTCTTTCTTCAGCATTTTCTGGATAAGAACTTGGACTATAGTAGTTAGGTGATTTAAATAATCCAGCAATAATCGAAGCTTCAGCTAGATTTAACTCAGTAGCTGATTTACCAAAGTATTCTTGAGAGGCTTGTTC